>CAZBOQ010000210.1:0-16173 GCA_964493555.1 uncultured Gammaproteobacteria bacterium
GACAGCGCCAATGACACGTATACGACCACTTGCCAGATAAGTACGAAGCGAATAACCCTGTATAGCGCTTCGGCGACCCGGTCAAGTCGGCCGCCGCCAAGATTCTGACTGATGAACGGCGGCAGACTGGTCGATAACGCCAACACCACCAGGATCGCGAGGTGTTCGATACGTTGCCCAACGCCATACGCCGCTACCGCTTTGGGGCCATAACCAGCAATTATCGCCGTCAGCATACTGAGTGCAATTGGCGTAAACATATTAGCCATAATCGCCGGTGCACTGATCCGCAGATGGTGTCGCCAACTCTCGAGCAGCGACGCTAACCCTCCAAGCCGATATTCGAGCAACCGTTTGTGAAAACGTAGCACGTAGAAACCGGCGGCAAACACGAAAGACCAGGACAGTGCGGTCGCGAGCGCTGCGCCCTGAAGGCCGTAGGCAGGGATTGGACCGAAACCGAAGATAAAAATCGGATCAAGTGCCACATTGACCAATGCACCACCGATCATGATTCGGCTGGGTGTAAAGGTGTCGCCGGTTGCCCGCATCGCGGCATTACCAACCTGGGGCACGACAAACAAGACTACAGCGAGATACCAGACCAGCATATAGTCACGAATGAAGGGCATGACGTCTGACGGAGCACCCATTGCCGTAAACAACGGCCCGATCGAAAGGACCCCAACGGCACTGATCAGCACGACTACGAGGAAAGCCAGCAGCAGACTATGAGTGGAAATCCGTGCCGCTTCATGATGGTTGCCCGCACCAATGCTACGCGCCACGTTGGCCGAGGTGCCGATGCCGAGGCCGACCCCTATGGCACCGACGATCATTGCAACCGGCACACAGAACCCCAGAGCTGCCAGTTGCGTCGTGCCGAGTAAACCGACGAAAAAAGTGTCGACTAGAAAGTAGGAATTCATCGCCACCACCGCATAACACATCGGTATGGTCATAGTGCGCAGCAGCGGAGCAACCGGCCCGGTTAACAGATTCTGCTGATTAGGGGGCTCAACAAACATCGCGGCGGCGGATTATACGACAACACAGGTTCCGGCTGTGGCTAACCCAACCTTTCCTCTTGGCACTGCTGAACGGGAGCCTTCCTGGCGGTTCACAGAACCGCTTCGACCAACCCCTGGTCAACACGCGCGAGTCATCCGCAGATTCCGCACGCTTTTGAATACGCTTAACTTATAAGAACTTCTCGCGAGCCGCCAGGACGACACTCCAGCTGCAATAGTATTAGTGCCAATAACTTCGACGCACCCTTAGTTTGGAGGACACTTCAGTAGCTGAGCCACGCCACACTGTAAACGACATTCGACTTAGGGGCCTTCATGACCTCTTTTGTTCACCCTGAATATGCCTCGTCGATGCCTTCCGGAAGAGCTGCTCATATCAAACCGCTAGAGGGCGGCCATGAGGGCGTACCAAAACCAATGATCTAAAACACAAGGTATTGAGAGCTAAATCGCCAATCTCCCCGATTGGTAGTCCTCAAAAGCTTGCATAATCTCTTCTTGCGTATTCATGACAAAAGGGCCATAGCGCGCGATGGGTTCATGCAATGGCCTACCGCAAAGCAACAACAGACCCAACGATTTCTCACCCGCCTGAATTTGAACTTTCCCATCACTGGACAAGATCGCGAGCACCTTGGCCTGTACAGCCTGCTCGCTCCCACCTTCGCCGATGGTGCCCGCACCGTCATACACGTAACAAAAAGCCGTGTAACCGTCACGAAGCGGATGTTCGAAACGTCCGCCCGACTGTAAACGCACATCGAAAACCATGGGATCAGTTGCGATGCCGGTGATCGGTCCGCTTGCGCCGGCATATTCACCGGCGACAACGCGCACCATACCGCCAGTTTCATCAGTGATTTCCGGCACCAATTCCGGTTCAATGTCTTGATAGCGCGGATCGATCATTTTGTCGCTGGCCGGCAAATTGACCCAGATCTGAAACCCCCACAACATGCCATCAGTTTGTTGCGGCATCTCGGAATGGATAATGCCGCGACCAGCGGTCATCCACTGCACACTGCCGGGGCTTAAGTCTCCCCGATTGCCTTTATGATCTCCATGTTGCATGTGACCGGCAAGCATGTACGTGACTGTCTCGAATCCACGGTGCGGATGGTCCGGAAAGCCGGCGATGTAATCAGCTCCTTGCTCGGAATTTATTTCATCGAATAGTAAGAACGGGTCGAGATTGTCGAGCTGTGGAGTGCCTATCGCGCGCTTGATTCGAACACCAGCGCCTTCCGCAGTATCGGTAGGACGCTGTAAATGCACAACGCTACGAGTTTTATCAGCCATAGTTTAGTAACTCAGTCCAGGCGCTCAGCTAACAAACAGACTTTGGTCCACCAGTGGCTGGTCGACCTTAGATATCCAACTAGGTACGGTTATCGTAGTCATAATGTACCGGCTTAGTTCGGCCAGAATACGCAATCCTCTGGTGCTCATTTGGTAACAGGCAAGAGTGCCAACCCGCTTATGATATACCAGAGCCTATTTTAGAGCTGGAATGCATCATTGCCGTCGAAGAACAGCAGCAACGTCGTACCCCCCTGACTGCTCAACGGACCGTAAGCCCAACCGTCCGGTTTGTAGTAACAGGTACCAGCCGCATACGACTCACCGTTCATTTCCAGATCGCCATCCAATACATACAGGATCTCGTTGCACGGATGGCGGTGGCGCGGCACTATCTGACCTGGTTCGATTTTTACAACTCTGGCATGTGGCCCCTTGGGAAGATCGACCAAATCTTTACGTTTGAGACCAGTCGGGCCTTCGCTCCAATCCATGTCGTCACTGTTGACTACAAATTCCTGCACATCGCTCATCAATCCCTCCAGCACATTAGGTGCATAACGTTAAAACTACAATCCGTGGACAAGCACCGCAACTCTATAACATTGCTGAATGGATAGCGCTCGTTAGGAAACGTCAGTTCATCTGCCAACGCCGGTCCAACGCAATCAATAAAGGCGGCATAAACAAGAAATCGACTAATAGCGCGAAAACCAGCGTGATGGACATAAGCATGCCCGTGGTCGCAGTTGGGCTGAAATGAGAAGCAGTCAGCACCAGAAACCCCGCAACCAACACGGCCGTGGTCACCGCCAGCGCAACGCCTACCGTATTGAAGGTGTAACGCATAGCTTCAGCGCCTATCAGCCCTTTAACTCGCCGCGCGTGTTGATATTTACTCAAAAAATGCACCGTGTCGTCCACTATGATGCCAATGCTCATGCACATAACCACAGATGCGGACATATCAATCCGGCCATTGATCAGTGCCCATGTTCCGTACGCAAGGCCTACCGGCGCTAAGTTCGTGATCAAACTCAACATACCGAGCCGTAGTGAGCCTAGCGCGAATACCAACAAAGCGGAGATTATAATTAAGGCAATGACCATGCCCTTTAACAAGCTGCGTATGTTGCGATGGTTTATGTGTGCAAACATCATATCCATTCCGGTTGCCTCTCCAGCGTGTAAGCTCGTATTCGCCGCCAACCATCGCCTCGCTCTCACATCGAGTTTCAGCAACTCTTCGGAGTCGGTTTTGCTAATGTAACTGATGAACTGCGTCGCTGATCGTTCCACGTTGATGGCATTGTCCAGCCCCAGTCCCTGCGGTAACGCAAGCTCATAAAGCAGCAGGTATTGTGCGCTCAACCCAGCGCTGCTCGGCAACCGGTATTCGTCCGGATCGTCACCATGCAGATTCATATTCAACCGCTTCAGTACCTGGCCAATTCGCGCCACGTGAACCACACCTGGCTGCTGGTCGTACCACTCAGCAAAACGCTCCACTTCAGCGAGATAGGTCGGATCGTTGATACCACCCTCGCTGTCGCTCTCCACCGAGTAGCGCAGTACATGCAACCAACCGAAGTTGTCGTTAATGGCGTCAAAACTGCGTCGGATTTTGAAACTGTCGTCGAAATACAGATGCCAATTTTCAGTTAACACATTTTGCGGTATGAAAGCGGCAACCCCTATTCCGAAGGCCCCGATGACCAGGAGCAGTGAGCGGTAGCGATTTATCACCCAGTTAGCAAAAACACTCATCAACGATTCAAGCGTCTGTCCCCGCTCCGCGTGCTGGCTTGATCCCCAGGTCATGAGTGCAGGCAGTAAACTCATCGATAGTAACCAAGCCAGTCCCACGCCAACTGCGACCATGTTCCCCAGATCCCGGTACGGCGGAGAATCACTAAAATTCAGCGTCAAAACGCCGACAATGGTGGTTACGGTGGTGATGAAAATCGGGCGTGCGTTCATCCTCAGCGATTCGGCGATGGCTGCATGTTGATGAGCTCCCCGCCGCAACTCATAGTAATAAGTCGTCAGAATGTGCACTGAATCCGCCACCGCGATCGTCATCACAATGCTAGGTGCGAAACCCGAAACTGCTTCGAGTACGGCGTAGAACCAGCCGAAGATCCCCATGGTCCCCGCCACCGCAAAACTGGCGACCAACATGGTAGCTGCCATGCCGCCGAAATGCCGCAACAGCACCAACAGCCCAACGATAATCACTAGATAACTCAGCGGAATAAGCAGGCTTAAATCGCCCGCAACGGCTTCTCCCAAACTGGTATTGGTGGCAGCAGTTCCACCGAAATGCAACTCTGCATTCGGAAACCGCTCGGCATACTCGCCGATGCGCGCACGCACCCACGCCGCCACCTCATCATTAGCCTTTAGGTTCCCGTCCGGCAGGGCGAGCATTATCAGGACCATGGCTGATCTGCCGTTGGACGATAGCGTTGGTGCCAACGTGGGTTCATTCATCGAGATCCGCTTTATGCGTTGGATCGCCTGATCGTCAAGCACCGTCGGATCTTGGATCAAATCGGCGACGTGTAGGTCGTCGCCTTCGGACCAAGTGTACTGAAAGTTGGCAAGGGAGGACGAACGCTGAGAGTAAGGGACTTGCCAACCCAATTCCGTCAGTTCCCAAAGCAGTGTCAAGAGTTCTTCGGTAAATATGTTTCCGTTCTTGGCAACTACGGTAAAGTCAACGTTGTCCTGTTTATCGTAAATATTCTCCAACGCATCGAATGCCTGCAGCTGCGGATTGTGGTCACTGAAGTACGCCCGCATATCGTTGGTAACGGTCAATCGCAGAGCACCGTAACTCAACGCCCCAGTCACCATGACACAGACAATTACCACCGCCTTATGCCAGCGCAACAGAGCCCTAATGTAGCGTTCGAACATAGCCGCATTATAGCTATTGAGTGACGTCTAGCTCGCGAGGACGTGAGCCCTCACCCTGCCCCTCGTTCCCTAGAAGCGAGCTAGGACTAAGGCAAGGAGACTTTACGATTTCTTTTAGCCCGCTAAACTTGTCACCCGCTTCCATTTCCTTTTTACTTCGCGCCTAATACTGGCGAACGAGATCCACGATGACCAACCAAGACATTCTCGACGCACTAAGCACGTTACCTTCATCGACACTGCTCGACGTGATGGATGGCATGGGTAACGTTAATACGCAGATGCGCGGCGTTTATTCCATGGTATCAGGGCAAAAACTGGTAGGCCGCGCGGTGACGATGCGGTTCGTACCGAGCCGTCCCGACCTACGGGCAAAAGTCATCGGTGGACCGAACAGCGCCGAATACCAGGCGATGGAATTGTGTGGGCCCGGCGATGTGCTGGTTATGGACGCCATGCGCCTGGGCGATCCTTCTTCGGCTGGCGACATAAAGTTGTGGCGACTCAAGCAAAAAGGCGCGGCTGGGATCGTGACGGACGGGGGTTTACGTGATTTAACGACGCTAGGGAGCTACGGTATCGCTTTGTTTGCTGCACGCGAAACCAACATGACCATGCCATCGCACATGTTACCCTACGAGGCGCAAGTAGCAGTGCAATGTGGTGGGGTACTAGTACTGCCCGGAGATTATATCACCGCTGATGATGGCGGTGTGATCGTCATACCTGGCGAGCAGACTAGCGAAATCATCGCCAAAGCGCGCCATTACGATGCGCTGGAAAAAGCCGTCAAAAAGCAACTCGAATCCGAAAACGTCTCGCCAGGTAAGTACTACCCATTTAACGACGCTGCACGCGCGCTGCTGAAAAAATAGTTACAAAACGTTCACCTCGGGAACGTTCTGTGTGACCGCCTGGCGTCCGGACTCAATAGCCCATTTTGAGCCGGATATCTGCCAGGCAGTCGTACCAGCCGATGATGTCTTGCAATGAGTAAGTCGCATTAGCCGGACTAGGGTTAGGAGATACGAAACATAAAGTTTCCCCTAATCGGCGCGACTGCCTGCCCCAACCGATTTTTTCCTTGCGACCGTATGCATATTTGATGAATTTTTCGTATGCGATCTTGCCGTGAAACCATGCTATGCGCGGCGTGAAAGTTTCAATCTTTTCCCTAAGCGCGGGCGACCAACGGCGGTAGTCGTCGGCGCGCAACTGTCCGACGCCACGCGAAGGACGTTTTACGACGTCAGTGAAGCCCATCCCATGTTCGAATAACCACTGCATTGACTCCGCGCCTGGTTCCAGCGATTTCTCGACTAATCTCGAAGCATTCAACGCTGGCCAGAACCGGTTTTGTCTGGTCGCGAAGTAAAAACCGGCCTTGACCGCATTTAGGGAGGGATTCAAGCCGATCGATAGGATATCGAGATCGTGGCGCAGATAGTCAGCGAGGGTTTCCATGCGACGGTTTCGGTTTTTGCTAGAATCGGCAGGGTGAACTAATGAAGGACCTTAGCATTGAGAACCGGATTTCTCTACGACCCAGCTTTCCTTGAACACGACACGGGTGCAGGTCATCCTGAGACCAGCAAACGGCTGATCGCCACGATGGTTCACCTTGAGTTACAACCCTGGTTCACCAACCTGCGCCGCTATTCACCGCTTCCAGTAGAGCAGCGATGGCTTCAAACGATCCACGCCGAGGAGTACATCGAGCGGGCACGGAAGGCCAGCTCTACCGGCGCCCCTTACCTTGATTCGTTGGACGTTGCAATCTCGTCCGCCTCGTACAGCACCGCCTTACTTGCCGCAGGTGGCGCGCTACAACTCGCCGACAAAGTGATCGCGAAAGAAGTGGATAACGGTTTTGCACTGATGCGCCCGCCCGGTCACCATGCTGAACGCGCTGAGGCACTCGGGTTCTGTATTTTCAATAACGTCGCCATCCTGACTAGATACCTGCAACAGCAGCATGGGCTGGACAAAATCCTGATCATCGACTGGGATGTGCATCACGGAAACGGCACGCAACATAGCTTTGACGAGGATCCTTCGGTGATGTATGTCAGCACCCATCAGTATCCTTACTACCCAGGTACGGGTGCCGCATCTGAAACGGGGCATGGTGCGGGTGCCGGAACAATTGTGAACTGTCCTATGCCGGCCGGTTCAGGTAACGACCTTTACGAGCAAGCATTCAGCGAAGTCATCCTACCGAAGGTTGACGCGTTTGCCCCTCAGGCGGTAATCATCTCCGCCGGTTTCGATGCCCATCGCGATGACCCGCTGGCGCAGATGAATCTGAGCACAGAATTCTTCGCCTGGATGAGCACCCGGATGCTGGAAGCTGCCGATCAACATGCCAACGGACGGGTAATTTCGGTCCTGGAAGGCGGTTACAATCTTGACATGCTACCACGCTGCATCGCCACCCATTTACAAGTACTGTCGGGGCAAAGTTAGACACAGTTTAATCGCGTTATCCCGAATTACGCTTCGCGATATTTCCGCGCCAGGACTCCCACCATCGGGGGGACAACCCCGTTAGGGGTTTATATAACCCATACACGGTGCCAAAATAGGATAGGTAACTGTACATCACCTGGGAGACGTCCATGTATCGCAAAATAAAGTTACTCCTAACCCGCCTGATCCTCACCGTGTTCACTGGCCTCGGCTCGGTCAGCGCGGACGAAACCTGCATGTCGCCATATATGGCGAAAATCGTCGGACAGGAAGACTTCGTCTACGTTTGGACCCTTGGGGTCGAAGGACTGGGAGATGAACAGGACAAAATCGTCACCGTAGACGTCAACCCGAACTCGGACGGTTATGGCACCATCGTCGATTCGCTTTCGGTTGGCGGACGTAATGAGGCACACCATTCCGGACTTACCGACGACCGGCGTTTTCTGTGGGCCACCGGTCTCGACACCAACAAGATCTTTATTATCGATATTCACAGTGACCCTGCCGCGCCCAAACTGCATAAAACCATCGATGACTTTGTCGCCAAAAGCGGTGGAGTGGTGGGACCGCATACCAGCTACGCATTACCGGGTCGGATGTTGATCACGGGGCTTTCCAACAACCGCGATCACGGCGGTCGCACTGGCATGGTCGAGTACACCAACAGCGGCGAATACGTGGCAACCTACTGGATGCCGACTGACGACGATCTAGGTGGCGCAATCAAATCTGGCAATCTGGCGGACGGCTATGGATATGACCTGCGCGTGCTGCCGCGCCACAACGTAATGGTGACCTCGTCGTTTACCGGCTGGAACAATTACATGATGGATCTCGGTAAGATGATGGGCGACCCTCAAGCGATGAAGCGTTTCGGCAATACTGTGGTGATCTGGGATTTACATACTCGCAAACCGAAAAAGATACTGGATGTCCCTGGTGCGCCTCTCGAGATACGCTGCGCCTGGGGCAAGGATCACGATTATTGCTTCACAACCACCGCGTTAACCTCCAAAATTTGGTTAATTTACATGGACAGCGACAAAGAGTGGCAAGCCAAGGCGGTTGCTGATATCGGTGACGCTAGCAAGATCCCGCTACCGGTGGACATCTCGATCGCGGCCGATGACTCCTTACTGTGGGTCGATACATGGAATGACGGGAAGGCACGTGCCTTCGATATCTCCGACCCCCACGCACCTAAACAAGTCTACGAGGAAGTCATCGGTGAACAGATCAACATGGCCTCACAGAGTTGGGACGGCAAGCGCCTGTATTTCACTTCCTCGTTACTTTCCAATTGGGATAAGAGGGAAGCAGCGAACGGCAACCATCTCCAGTACTTCAAAGCCTACACATGGGACGGCGAAAAACTGAACGCTAGTTTCGCAATCGATTTCATCGACGAGAAGCTCGGCATGCCTCATCAGATGCGGTTCGGCGCCTATGCGCTGTACGCCAAGACCCAACCGGACAGTCGGTTGCTCGAGTTAGCCCATTCCGCGCAACCTTAATCGCTAAACCGGCGGTGGCGATGAGAAGATTCTGGGGACTACTTATCTATCTGACCGTTGCCACGAGTACATTCGCCACAAGCAACCCCCATCAACACAAAACGTCAATAGTTCTGGCACCTGGCTACCGGCCACTTGAATTCGAAGCGCCGGCATTCGGTAGCTATAGGCTGCCTGTACTCGGTAGGGCCAGCGATGGGGTGGTTTTGGCCAGCGACGGTACCGTGACACGGTTGCACGATTTGCTAGCGGATCGTGTCGTCGTGCTAAGCTTTATCTTCACTTCCTGCCCGGACGTCAACGGCTGCCCACTCGCGACTTATGTACTGAGCCGCACGCAAGCGCGGGTTCAAGCCGATCCTCAACTGCGAGATCACGTCCGCTTTATCTCGCTCAGTTTTGATCCTGGGCACGATACGCCCGAGAGAATGCGGAATTACGGTAAAGCCTTCCTCAAGACCGGAAGCGACTGGCGGTTTCTAACCACAAGCTCCGAGTCCGTGCTAGCGCCTTTGCTATCCGGATACAACCAGTCGATACAGAAAGATATTGACGCAGACGGAAATTTTCTTGGCAGTTTCTCTCATCTACTCCGCGTGTTCCTGATCGACCAGCAGGGGAATATTCGTAACATCTACAACACCTCGTTTCTACACGCCGATATCGTGTTCAACGATATCAAGACGATACAAGGGCCACCAGAACCTACAAAAACGGCCGATAATTCGACTCCGCCCGCTATTCACGGGCCGGGAGACGACAAACGCGGCTACGAGCGCTCTGATTATCGGACGAGTTCCAAAAACCTCATTGATCGGCGCGGTCGCGAAACAAATCTTCTCGCGTTGTCCCGCAACGGCCAGCTCGGACTACCTCCATTGCCCATGCCAGCGGCAAACCCGATTACTGAAGACAAGATACGTCTCGGCCGCCGGCTCTTTTTCGATAGGCGCCTATCCCATAACGACACTATTTCCTGTGCCATGTGTCACATCCCAGAGCAAGGCTTCAGCAACAATGAACTTGCCACCGCAATCGGCATTGAGGGGCGAACCGTACGCCGCAACGCGCCTAGTTTGTATAACGTCGGCTACGTCGAAAGGCTGTTTCACGACGCCCGCGAACTTGAGTTGGAGCTACAGATATTGTCACCGTTGCTAGCGGCCAACGAAATGGGTAACCCAGCTATAGGACACCTGTTGCAAAAACTTAAACACCTGCCTAACTACCAGATTGAATTCGAACGCGCTTTCCCCAATCGCGGTATCACTGTGGAAACCCTAGGAATGGCTATCGCCAGCTATGAGCGCGCATTGGTATCGGCTAACAGTCCCTTCGACAGATGGTATTTCGGAGGAGAAGAACATGCACTATCTGCGGCACAAAGGCGTGGTTTCGAACTCTTTACGGGCAAAGCAAACTGCGTCACCTGTCACCAGATCCAAGCTCAGCATGCGCTTTTTACTGATCAACTCGTCCATAACACCGGGCTCGGCTACCGGCGCAGCATGGAAAAAGCAGCGGGCGAACGCCAGATTCAAGTGGCACCGGGAACCTATCTCATGATCGACGACCATTTGTTCGCGCAAGCGGCCGAGCCGGTGCCGCACGATCTGGGCTATTACGAGATCAGCGGCAACCCGGCAGACCGCTGGAAATATAAAACACCGTCGCTACGTAATGTAGCGCACAGCGCCCCGTACATGCACGATGGATCACTGCCGACACTGCGAGCAGTGGTCGACTTTTATAATGCAGGCGGCATAATAAATGAGCTACTTGATCCATTGCTCAGACCACTTGCACTCGTGGACTCCGAAGCAGCAGATCTGGTCGCGTTCTTACGGTCGCTTACCGGAGCCAATGTCGACAAACTCGTCAGCGATGCTTTCGCAGCGCCTATAGGGGATCCCTAGTACACATCTGCCCTCAAGGAGGTGGCGCGTGAAAACTCAGCGCTCCATTGCAGATCTATCATCTGCGCGAAGATCGGAATGATGAGTAGTTTTAAGCGCCCTTTCAAACCGAGGCGGCTACCGCAAACCTCGCTTGACCCGAGGTCGTAGTTCGTCGAACCTTCTCGTATGAATATCTATCTCACCTCGCTCGGTTGCCGACTAAACGAGGCAGAACTTGGAGCATGGGCACGAGAATTCCGGCGTCGCGGTTACCGGATTACGCGATACGGCGGTGAAGCAGCCGACCTAGTCGTCCTCAACACCTGTGCTGTAACCAGCGAAGCGGTGCGGAAATCCCGGCAACTGATCCGTAAAGTGCAACGCGATAACCCGAACGCCAAGTTGGTCGTTAGCGGCTGTTATGCAAGCCTACCTGGTACAAAACCAGATCTACCGGGTATCGATCTGCTGGTCGACAATGTTGATAAGGACCAATTACCGGAGATCACCATACGTGAGCTTGCGTTACCAATCATGCCTGCCCTGGCTAGTGAGCCCGGCGAGAATGCGTTGTTCGCGCGCGGACGGAACCGTTCTTTTGTAAAGGTTCAAGACGGTTGCCGGCATCGCTGTACGTTTTGTATTGTGACTCAGACGCGCGGCGAGGAACGCAGCCGTGGTGTAGCCGACATTGTCGAGGAGATCAATCACCAAACCCAAGCTGGGTTCACGGAAACCGAGCTGACGGGGGTACATCTGGGCGGTTACGGAAAGGATCTATCTACCGATTTCCACGCGTTAATCAAAACGATCCTACGCGACACGGATGTTCCAAGGTTGCGGCTAGGCTCGCTGGAGCCCTGGGACTTACATGAAGACTTCCTGCAGCTTTTTGAGAACCACCGGTTGATGCCACATCTTCACCTACCACTCCAAAGCGGCTGCGATTCGGTGCTGCGCCGCATGGGTCGTCGTTGCGATACAGCCAATTTCGCGCAGCTGATTGAAACGGCGCGTAGAAAGATCGATGACCTCAGCATTACATCGGACATTATCGTTGGCTTTCCGGGTGAGACCGAGAAGGAATGGCAAACATCGCGCCACTTTATCGAAGCCATTGGCTTCGCGCACTTGCACATCTTCAGTTATTCACCACGCGCCGGAACCCGGGCCGCCACTTTGCCCAACCAGATTCCGTTTGCACAAAAAAGACGGCGCAGTCGCGAACTGCATGCTCTTGCAACACAAATGAAAAGACAGTTTCTAAGCGTTAACCTTGACCGAGAGGTCGACGTTTTATGGGAATCGACTACTGACGGTACGTTGTGCGCCGGCTATACTCCGAACTACATTCGTGTACGTGTGGTAGCTCCAGAGCCTAAAACCCTTGGCAATCTGATCCGAAAAGCATCACTGGTCTAAGTCGCTAAGGATGGCGAACATATAGTGGCCGAGTTCAGAGATTGAACATAGATACGCAAAATTTTATCGCCTTCGAACCGACAATCATCGATTTTCTCCGGGAATTGTCAGCCAACAATAACCGAGATTGGTTTAAAGAGAACAAAGTACGTTACGACCAACTCGTTCTGGCGCCGTCATTGGGCTTCATCCTGGAAATGGCGCCGCATATCAAGAAGATCTCCCCTCATTTCACGGCAGTACCTAAACGCATGGGTGGCTCACTGATGCGGGTTTATCGCGACACTCGTTTTTCCAAAGATCAGCGGCCCTATAAAACCAATGTCGGTATTCAATTTCGACACAAACGTGGAAAAGATGTGCACGCGCCAGGTTTCTATTTTCACATCGGCCTGGATGAAGTATTCATCGGCGTTGGGGTATGGCACCCTGAGCCTGTGGCGTTGGCGAACATCCGCACGCGCATCGTGGAAAAACCTGCCGAATGGCGACGAGCAGTGAACAACACCGCATTCAGGGAAGTCTTCGAGTTGGGAGGACAAACACTTAAGCGACCACCTCGCGGGTATCCCGCCGACCACCCAGCGATCGAAGATCTGAAACGTAAGGATTTCATAGCTGTGCAGAACTTCGATACCGAAGCACTGTTTCTAGACGATATTTGCAGCGAAACAGCGGCAGCTTTTGGGGCAGCGAAACCGTTAGTTAGGTTCTTATGCAAAGCCCAGGGATTGAACTTTTAGTTTAAATCTCGAACTCACGTGACTGGCGAGATATAAGATCTGCTTGCTCCTTAAGCAACTTATCCCCGATCTCCACACCCGAAGAAATCTCGGCGTAGCTAATTTTCTCCCCAAGTTCGTCGCGTTTTTTCAAAGCGTATCTGTCACCCCGGTCAGCAGCCACATAAAACCATGCGTACGCCTGCACCTTGTTCACCTCACGACCCAGACCTTCTTCATGAAAAAGCCCGAGGCTGATCGCAGCGTGATTATCGCCTTGCGCCGCCGCGGCCGCATACCACTGAAAGGCTTCAACGTAATCTACCGAAACCCCGCGCCCATCCTCGTACATTGCGGCAAGATTGTATTGTCCGTCCACATCGCCCTGCTCCGCAGCGCGGCGGTACCATTGCGCAGCCTCTCTGGCATCCTCCTTAACGTGGATCCCTCTATCATGGTAGTAACCAACGTTCGACTGCGCAGCTGGATCACCCCGTTCGGCTAGTTCTTTGAATATCGCGTAGGCACCGCTGTAGTCTTTGTCCTTATGCGCGCGCAGCGCCGTTTCAAGATCATCTGCCGACAGCATCAATGGCACAGCAAGCAGACTTAGAAAAACAGTCCGTGTAAGAGCGTTTAAAACACCGATTGATTCGCGCATATAGCTCCCGGTCTTTCTCAACTTTCTCGGAAAATCATAACATAGTGCGACAATGGGATTTACGGTTGGTTCCGATGACAAAATACATCAATCCGTCACGCCCTGTAGAGAGTCGTCCGCCATCGACCGAGTCCTTTAAAGGGGATCCCCCGGAAATCGTACATGCAGGTTATTGTTGTCACAGTTAGGTATTCTGTATTCCCGACGATGTTTCCGCTATCTTCTTAAAAAAGCCGGCACACAAGAAACAATGTACAAACCTATCAAGATCTATAGTAACCACCAAGGCGTGTGCTCTCGTGCTAGCAAGCGCCGCCCGATTAATGCTGGAATTGCCACGGCCGACATGTTCCCCGGAGAGGGTAGAGTCATGGCGAGGCAATGGGTCGTCTTACGATCTCGGTGAACTATACTGATCCGTAGAACCCACTCGCGAAAGCGATTAAATTGTGATGTGAGAGATCTGCCCCGAAGCGGAATCCGAACAACCGGTCACGAAGGCCGACCTCGAAAACCAATCGCTTGGCACCCTCGAACCTAACTCGTAATTCAAATGAGTCCTCAGTCTCACTGATTGTGGTGACACAATTAGTGCTGCTGTTTGGCTACCATGCCTTGGCCGCTGAAGCTGCCGCTGTGGAGCTCGTTTTGCCCGATGGGGCGGTTTATCGCGGTGTACTACAAGACGGTCTATTAACCGGCACGGGCACGCTACACTGGCCTAACGGCGACCTTTATCGTGGCGAATTCCGCGCAGGGCGCATGCACGGCCACGGCGTTTTCGAATACAGGACTGGCGAACGCTACGAGGGCGATTTCTCCATGGGTACACGCCACGGTCAGGGCGAGCTGGCGACACGCGACGGGGAAACCTACCGTGGCAGATTTATCGACGACGGATTCACCGGCCAGGGTCGCCATGAGTACCGTGGACGGCTTATCTACGACGGTACGTTTCGCAATTGGAAGTATCACGGATATGGTCGTCTGATCTGGGGAAACGGCGATGAGTACATCGGCGAATTTGAAGACGATGAGTTCCACGGTGAAGGGGAGGTTATCTACAAGCAGGCGCGTGGAGGCAAACATCGTCTGGCCGGCTACTGGGAGCATGGACGTTACACGGGCTCCCACGGAGAAGACGAACCTAGTCAACCGGACGACAGGACGCCGGCACATAAACTTGATACCGAATCACTGTTATTTCGTCAACAACGTCTACTGGATGCTGAACTGGCGTCCGTCCCCTTTTCCGCACCCGAACGGATCGATATCTACTTTCTGGGTTTCGCCGGCGATGGTGGCCAAGATATTTTCATGAAAGAAGCGCAATTTGCTTCCGCGCAAATACACCGACGATACGATACCGGTGAACGGAGTCTCCTGTTAATGAACAACTCGACAACGGCGGAAAGCATACCATTGGCGACTGCTACCAACCTCCGCTATGCGTTGCACGCTATCGCTAAGAAAATGCAAAGCGAGGATATATTGTTCTTATTTCTGACCAGTCACGGATCGGAAGATCACGAACTAGTCGTGGATCTAGGTAACCTATCCTTACGCAATCTATCCGCGGACACGCTCGCCCATACACTCCGAGAGTCCGGGATAAAATGGAAAATCGTAGTCATTTCCGCTTGCTACGCAGGAGGCTTTATTCCAACGTTGGCCGATGAATTCACCCTCATTGTCACCGCGGCCAGTGCCGAAAATGTTTCTTTCGGTTGCACTGACGACACGGAGCTGACGTATTTTGGCCGTGCATTTTTTGGTGATTCACTGGCCAGCAACGACACTCTGCCGACCGTCTTCGAAAAGGCCTACCAACGGATCAAGGAGATGGAGGCAAAAAAGGACTACGACCACTCAGACCCCCAAATCTATCACACCCCGACGATCCTGGAACACTTGGACAAACAAAGGCGGCAATAGATCAGCTGCGGCGGTTAGTGCTGCCCGACGCTCTCACACTACGCCACGGTGGTTTGACACTGCACACCGGTACCACCCAATCCGCAGTACCCGCCCGGATTCTTTGCCAAATATTGCTGATGATATTCCTCGGCATAGTAGAACTCTGTAGCAGCAATGACCTCGGTAGAGATCGTGCCATAATTGGCATCACTCAACGCCAGTTGAAATCGAATCAGGTACTCCCCCGCAGCACGCTGCTGAGCATCATCAAACGTGTAAATGCCGGATCTGTACTGCGTGCCGACATCATTGCCC
>CAZBOQ010000211.1:0-8382 GCA_964493555.1 uncultured Gammaproteobacteria bacterium
CTTGGGATGGGCGAAAAGCCAGTACATCGGGCAGAATTCTTGGCGGCCCTTACCAATCTGCCGACACAACCGGAGAGCGTGCCCATCAACACATTAGTGCGGGTCGCTGGCACACCACTACAAGACGCAGCGCCAATCGATCCGCTGGATCTAGTGCGTGTCATTGCCTCCGCACGGATTCTCATGCCGCGGGCCTATGTGCGCTTGTCCGCTGGGCGGTGTGGGCTGCCGGAAACCGCTCAAACTCTATGTTTCCTCGCCGGGGCGAACTCGATTTTCTATGGGGATCGTTTGCTGACGACTCCGATCCCGTAGTTCGACGCTGATCAGGTGCTCTTCCAATTTCTCGGTATGCTCCCGCAATAAGCACTGCCCGCTGATGTGGGCTGACGTGTTGGAGTCGATGCTGGCGGCACGCCGCAAGCAGTCGCTGTGGCGCGAGCGGCAGGTGAAGGGGCCGGCGCCTGCGCCATATGCAGACCTCGACGGGCAGCGGCTAATCAATTTCGCTAGTAACGATTATCTCGGTTTGAGCCAGCATCCAGCGGTCATAGACGCAGCGGGTGCGGCGCTCAAACGGTATGGTGCTGGTAGTGGTGCCGCCGCGTTGGTGACAGGGTATACGGACATACACGCCGAGCTTGAGGCAGCGCTGGCAGACTTCTGTGGGCGCCCGCGTTCGTTGGTTTTCCCGGCTGGCTACCTAGCCAATCTTGGGATGCTGGTCGCGCTTGCGGGCCCGGGAGACCATGTTTTTGAAGATCGCCGAAATCACGCGTCGTTACTCGATGCAGCAATGCTGGCTCGCACCCGGTTGCAACGCTATGCACATTGCGACCCGGCTGACCTCCAACAGCGTCTGGCTAGGAGCACTGCGACCCGGAAATTGGTCGTCACGGAGGGAGTATTTAGTATGGATGGGGACATCGCGCCGCTACCCGAGTTGGCGAAATTGTGTGGTCAATACGGCGCATTGCTATGTGTTGATGACGCGCACGGATTCGGTGTTCTCGGCGTTGACGGTCGGGGCAGCGAAGAACATCACTCGATCGGATCTCAAGAGGTGTCGCTACTGGTTGCGACGTTTGGCAAAGCGCTTGGATGCTCAGGCGCTTTCGTGGCGGGCGATGAGAAGCATATTGATGCGTTGGTTCAGTATGCTCGCACCTACATCTATACAACGTCGTTGCCGCCAGCGGTTGCCGCGGGTGCCCTCCGAGCGTTGCGGATCATGGCCGAAGAGCCGCAACGCCGCGCGTATTTACGCGAGCTCATCGCACACTTTCGCGCGTTTGCAGCAGACCTAAATCTTGAGTTTCCAGCTTCGCAAACGCCCATTCAGCCTTTTGTCATTGGTAGTGCGGAAGGAGCGCTGGCCGCCAGCGAACAACTGCGTGAGGCCGGGTTTTGGGTGAGCGCGATGCGGCCCCCGACGGTCCCGGAGGGAGGAGCTCGGTTACGCATTACGCTGAGCGCGGCTCATCGTAAGACACAGATAGAGGCGCTGCTTGATACGCTCCGGGCGATTACTAATCGCCTGCCCGCTTCGGCTAGGGGGGGGTACTAGCGTGACCTTTGCCCCGGAGCGGGAACATCACCACGTAGATAAGCGCCTTGCCGGCGCATCTTTCGGTGCTGTGGCGCGTGACTATGAAAACAATGCGGTACTACAGGCGGAGGTCCGAGGGCGGCTCATCGATCGGCTGGCGCTGATGCGGCTTACTCCGCGGCGCATCCTTGACCTCGGCGCCGGTACTGGTGCCGCGGCCGGCCCGCTCGCCAAGCGGTACCGCGGTGCCCGCATTATTTCGCTTGACATCGCTGAACAAATGCTCCTCGAGGCGCGGCGGACAGCGCCCCGCTTCGGTCGCAAACGCGACTATCTGTGTGCTGATGCAGAGGCGCTGCCGCTTAAGGAGGATAGCGTCGATTTGGTGTTCAGCAACCTTGCGCTGCAATGGTGTAATGACCTTGATCGGGTGTTTGCCGGGCTTAGACGGTCACTGACAAGGGGCGGGTTGTTACTGTTTGCAAGCTTAGGGCCCGATACATTGAGGGAGCTGCGTGAAGCGTGGGCGGCGGTCGATGAACACACGCATATCAATGCCTTCATTGATATGCATGATCTTGGTGATGCGTTGATTCGTGCTGGCTTTGCCGCTCCGGTCATGGATATCGAGCATTTCACGCTTACCTACGAGCGTCTCGTGGAACTCATGCGGGACCTCAAATCCGTAGGCGCACACAATGTCACTGTGGGGCGCCGACGTGGGCTACTCGGCAAAAATCGCTGGGCTGCGCTCGTGGCGGCTTACGAGAAATACCGCTCGGATGGGCGCCTACCGAGCAGTTACGAGGTTGTCTACGGGCACGCCTGGGTGCCAGAAAAAGGAGAGAGACTGCCCGATGGCAGCACTGTGGCGAGTTTCCCGTTCGACAATCTCCGGGCAACTTTACCGAAGCGCGATCCCGCATGAGCAACGGCGTATTCGTCACTGCTACCGATACCGAGGTCGGCAAGACTTACGTAAGTAGCGGACTGCTTAAAGCTTGGCAAAGAAGCGGCGTCAAGGTCGCGGCGATGAAGCCGGTAGCGAGCGGCGCGATCGACACAGGGCAGGGCCTGCGAAACGCCGACGCCGAGACGTTGATCGCGCACAGTAATGTAGAGATGGACTACGAGACCATGAATCCCTATGTCTTTGCACCACCGGTTGCCCCGCACCTAGCCGCCCTGGAGGCAAATCGGCGCATCGTCCTTGCCGATATCGTTGCGAATCACGCTAAGCTTGTGTCACGGTGTGATCGTCTGGTGGTAGAAGGCGTCGGTGGTTGGCGAGTGCCGCTAGCACCAGATCTGGATCTTCCCGACGTCGCCAAAGCGCTCGGGCACCCTGTTCTGCTGGTGGTAGGGATGCGGCTAGGCTGCCTCAACCACGCCCGGTTGAGCGCTGAGAGCATCCGTAGTGATGGCGCGCACCTTTGCGGTTGGGTTGCCAATGAAATTGAACCGGCTTTTGTAAATTTCGAACAAAATGTCGCAACATTGGATACTTTGCTGCCGGCACTGCGGTTAGCGACGCTTAAGTGGTCGACAACGCCGGGGGCCAACGATGGCGAATTCGATGTGCTACGACGGGCGCTCGGCTGAGCGACCAGGATCGGGCCCCAGTACCCTAAGCGGCGTTTCGGGGACGATAGGCGATTTCTTGTATGCTGATACCCCCACTCGATGCGCTCAATAGCATGGTTGATGGCGCGACAATAGCGTTAGGCAAATGAATACGCGGCTCGGCGCGGCTACCATCGGTTGGATAAGCCTGGCGGCGGCGGTGGCGGCGGTGTTCGTGTGGCTTGGAAATTGGCAGTTGAGCAGGGCCGATGAAAAGCGCGAAAGCTATACGTCGTTCCGCCAGCGTGGTGAATCGGCCCGAATAAACCTCAACGATCAGTTGTTCAGCGACAGGACTGCCGCGGAAATGGCGGGATATCCCGTCCGTGTCGTCGGGCAGTATGCGAATGAAAATGTTTTGTTGGATAACCAGGTTAATGCCGGAAGGGCTGGTTACATGGTCTACACGCCGCTCAAGGTTCGTAGCGCGGGCTATTGGATTCTGGTGAACCGTGGTTGGGTGCCAATACCACCGGACCGTGGAAGCGCCCCCCCGATCCTGACCCTGAGTGAGCTCGTCACCGCAACTGGACGCGCGAGCGACGTGGTCTCCTCCGGGATGGCCCTACGCGGGGCTGACGAAGTTGAACGTTTGGACGCAACGAACATTCGCTTACAACGAATCGATCTGACGAGCTTGGCCGAGTGGTTGGAGATACCGCTCGCGCCGTTCACAGTGTTGCTCGATCCTGACGTGGATACCGACTTTGTGCGTCACTGGCGGAGCCCCGGAAGCGGTCAGGAGCGGCACCTGGGGTATGCATTTCAGTGGTTTGCCATGGCAGCGACGGTTATTATTTTATGTGCCGCATTGTTGTGGAGAGCGAGAAGAGAGTGACTAACGAAGGCAAAAGCAGCAAGTCTGGGACCAGCGCGCGCGCGGTGCTGATTGCCCTCACAGTGATATTCGGGCTGCCGATCGTCATTGCCTGGGTGTTGACCGTCGGACCGGTTGAGTGGCGTCCGAGGGGCACTTTGAACAAGGGCTTGCTGCTCAAGCCGCCGGTGACTCTAGCAGCGGTGCGAGACGCACAAGGCACGGCTCCTAGCTGGAGCGAGAAATCCGATGAATGGTACCTGGTAGCATTAGCCCGACCGGGCTGTTCCGAAGGCTGTCAGGAGTTGTTGGCGGTTACCGGCAAGGTAAAGGCAGCGCTGGGCAAGAACATAAACCGTGTGCACCGTGCAGTGTTGCACGCTGGGCCAGGCGTGCCGCTGACCAGTGCAGGGATCGAATTATGGGTTGACGAAGCAGCAAGAACGGCGGACAACATAATTGCGGCTGCAGGCTTGGAACAACTTTATCAAGCGGTAGTAATCGCAGACTCTGCGGGACGGGCGATACTAGTTTACCCTCCACCGTACAATGGCCCTGACATCTTACGCGATCTGAAGCGCCTGCTTCGAGCATCGGCGCAGCCGTGAGCTATCGCGCGCTGGCTGGCACTGCGACTGCACTAGCGTTGACCGTGATTGTACTCGGCGCTTATGTGCGCCTGTCGGATGCGGGGCTTGGTTGCCCTGATTGGCCGGGTTGCTACGGGCAGCTGACGGTGCCGCATACGCTTGTCGGCGGCGAACATGAGCATGACTGGCGGCCGCTAGATCGCGGCAAGGCATGGAAGGAAATGCTGCATCGTTACGCGGCCGGCGCGCTGGGCCTGCTTATTGCCGGACTTGCGATGGTTGCCTGGCGGCAATCACGGCGGACCAGGGTGCTTGCTGTGATACTGGTCGGCCTAGTGGTTTTCCAGGCGGTGCTCGGGATGTGGACGGTGACGCTTTTGTTGAAGCCGCTGGTGGTCGTGTTGCATCTGCTGGGCGGGATGACAATCCTCGCCAGGCTCTGGTGGGTGACATTACGTGAGACTCCGCCGCTCGCCAACGCCGCACAATTGCCTGGGACACGCCGCTGGTTGCTGGCGGCACTGTTGATCGTGGTAAATCAAATCTTCCTCGGAGGCTGGACCAGCGCCAATTACGCGGCGTTGGTATGTACTGATTTTCCAACTTGCCAGGGTAACTGGTGGCCACAAGCGAACTTTCGCGCAGGCTTCAGGCTATGGCATGGCATCGGACCGAACTATGAGTTTGGTGTGCTCGATACCTCGGCGCGCACGGCTATCCACTGGGCGCACCGTTGCGGTGCGCTGGTGGCAACGGCGCTCGTGACGTTGGCAGCGCATAAGTCGTTGGCCGTGAGTCAGCGTCGATTAACCGGGGTGACGCTGGTGATATTGGTGGCGCTCACGATTCAGGTATC
This sequence comes from uncultured Gammaproteobacteria bacterium, assembly GCA_964493555.1. GTDB lineage: Bacteria > Pseudomonadota > Gammaproteobacteria > JADZEE01 > JADZEE01 > CAZBOQ01. The sequence goes on from CAZBOQ010000211.1 coordinate 5,436, forward strand.
ATTGGGCATAGCTAACGTGAAACTTGGATTGCCGTTAACCATTGCGACCGCCCATAACGGTGGTGCTGCAGTCCTTTTATTAAGCATTATCTCGGCCCTGCATTTGACCACGCCGCAACGATGAACGAACAGACAGTCACCGCGAAGCCCCCGTGGCGCGATTACCTGGAGCTGTGCAAGCCGAAAGTCGTGGCGCTGATTGTCTTCACGGCGGTCGTTGGCATGTTCCTAGCGACGCCCGGATTCGTGCCGATTGATATTTTGGTCTGGGCGACGGTCGGAATCGGACTGGCCGCCGGGGGTGCCGCGGCGATTAATCACGTTGCCGATCGCCGTATTGATGCACTGATGGCCAGAACTAAAGACCGACCGCTGCCGACGGGCGATCTCAACCGCGGACAAGCACTGGTGTTTGCGGGCACGCTGATAGTCACGGCAATGTTGGTCTTGGTGTTGTTCGTCAACACGTTGACGGCGGTACTGACGTTTTTGTCTCTGGTCGGCTATGCGGTGGTCTACACCATGTATTTAAAACGGGCGACGCCGCAGAACATTGTCATCGGCGGCGCGGCGGGCGCCGCCCCACCGGTGCTTGGTTGGACCGCGGTTACCGGAAGCGTAGATCCACATAGCTTGCTTTTGTTTCTGATCATTTTTGCTTGGACGCCGCCGCATTTCTGGGCGCTGGCGATCCACCGCCGTAACGATTATGCCAAAACAGACGTGCCGATGCTGCCGATAACCCACGGTGTCGATTTCACCCGGCTGCAAATTTTTTTGTATACCGTCATTTTATGTATTTGCAGCGTTCTGCCATTCGTCACGTATATGAGTGGCGCGGTTTACTTGATCGGTGTGATCGCGCTCGATATTGTATTTGTCTATCACGCCATACGGTTGCAGTGGGACACCGACGATACCGTTGCAATGCAGACTTTTCGTTATTCTATCGTTTACCTTATGGCGTTATTTGGTTTGTTGTTCGTAGATCACTACCTGCACTGGTAATTCGTCGAGACGGTGGTGGCTGCATCCGCGGAAGACCCTCACAATGATCTACCGAGCTGGTTGTGGCTATGGTTTCCGCCGCTGTTGCTCATCGTGCAGCTGGCGTGGCGTGGCTATGACTACAATGCATACCGGCAACTAGTCGAAAGTGAACAAGGCCTGGTAGAGCTCGCAACCCCCGTAGTGCTATTGGTCGGTGTATTCGCCGGCGCCGCACTATGGCGGCGCCGGCACAAGATCGCCTATCCCTGGGTCCGGGCGTGGCTCGCACTGGTAACGCTGGGTTGTGTTTATTTTGCCGGCGAGGAAATGAGCTGGGGGCAACATCTGGTGGGTTGGGAAACGCCGGCGTTTCTCTCTAACCTCAATGATCAGGGCGAGACGAACCTTCACAACATGAGCAGCTGGTTCGATCAAAAGCCTCGATTAGCGTTGGAGATCTGGGTGTTGCTTGGGGGCATCGCCTATCCACTGCTACGCTCCTGCCGGCGCACGCCCGCACTCGATGGTTGGCGCTATTGTTTTTGGCCAACCAAGGTGGTGATGCCGACGGCGATCCTCGCTCTAGTGGTCCGTCTCCCAGAGCGGTTGAAGCCGGTTTTTGATATCACCGTTTGGCCGCTCGAAATACGCTATAGCGAGACGCAGGAATACTATTACGCGCTTTTTCTCTCCATTTATTTATTATCGCTCGCACGACGTTTAGGTGTGGCGCGCGAGTGACCGTCGCTGCGGCGGGGCGGGGAAGCCTCAGGCAGGCGCCGGCAGTAATGCGGAATCGCCCAGGCTGGCCCGCAGTTCCTTCAGTGCTGACTGTTCGATCTGGCGGATCCGTTCAGCCGACACCCCGAACCGTTTTGCCAAGACTTGCAGCGTGGTTTTTTTCTCATTCAGCCAGCGCTCAATGATTATCACTTTGGCGCGTTCATCCAGCGCTTGCAGGCCGGAGTGCAACAGCGATTCGGCTAGCGCCTTGCTTTGTGCTTCCTCGACTAGGCGCTCAGGTTCGAAACTGTAGTCTTCAAGGTAATTGGCCGGTGCGGAGTAAACGGTGGCATTAATTTCTTCTTGGCTGTCACCAGCGCCTGCGTCGAAACCCGCGTCGCGCGCACTCAGGCGCTTTTCCATTTCCAAAACGTCTTTTTCGCTGACGCCGAGATCCTTTGCCACTCCGGCAACTTCTTCTTGGTTTAGCCAACCGAGCCGTTTTTTGGCGCTGCGTAGATTAAAGAAAAGCTTGCGCTGAGCTTTGGTGGTGGCAACTTTGACAATGCGCCAATTACGCAAAACGTATTCATGTATCTCGGCGCGGATCCAGTGCACCGCAAACGACACCAGCCGCACACCGACGGTTGGATCGAAGCGTTTGACCGCTTTCATCAACCCAATGTTGCCTTCTTGGATAAGATCTCCTTGCGGTAGGCCGTAACCGGAGTAGCCCTTCGCCACCCTCACGACGAAACGCAAGTGCGCGAGCACCAACTGGCGGGCGGCCTCTATATCATCATCGCGTTGGAAACGCTCGGCGAGGCTTAATTCTTCCTCGGCGGAGAGTATCGGGACGGACTGCACCCGCGCGATGTAGGTTTCTAGGTTGCTACCCGGAAGGGCAATGGACGGCATGGTTAAGGCTTGGCTCATGGGACTGTATGTGATCGCCTGAAATTGGGGCCTAATTTTAGCACTCTAAACCAAAGAGTGTTAAGCGCGGCTGTTCTCATTGTAAGCTATTGTTTTACAGCCGAAGTTACCGTTTTAAGATAGCGGCCCACCGCGAGCCAGGAGCCGAGAGCCCCCAAGGCCGCACCGAGAATGACCAGTGCCATCGCGCCACGAGGGTCAAGACCGGTCAGCACGAAGTCGCCAGAATAAAGAGACACTAACGTCCTCACCGGCGGGCTGCGCATGGCGAAACAGAGATTCACTAGCCCTACACCGA
>CAZBOQ010000212.1:0-2725 GCA_964493555.1 uncultured Gammaproteobacteria bacterium
ACTTGCGACCATCTTGCGCAAACCTGCCAATAGGATCGATCGAAATACACCAGTGCAAGAAATTGGCGTTGACTCCCTGATGTCCATGGAACTGGCCATGGTTTTAGAAAATAAATTCGGCTTGGATTTCCCGCTAATCGCACTTACCGACAGCCTCACCATTGCCGCGCTGGCCGACAAAATTCATACGATGTTGGAAGATACCTTGCGAACCCGCGTCGAAACCATTCGCATCGAACAAAAGGAACTTTCCGACGAGACGGAGCAAGACCACCTCTCTAACGCTCCCTCAGGGAAGGTTGAGGATGTGGCGGTGCACCGCTCAGCGTAAGATATTATCGAGTAGCAATTTTTTCAAACAATTGATGCGCTGCGAGATCCATACGCAGTGGTTTTTCTTCGGTAGTGCTTGAAAGCAACAAATAGTCTGTTTTTGTATCAGCGAAATCTGCTATTTCGTAAGCTATCGGTAAACTCGGCACATGATCCCCATAAACGCAAAGACTATATTCGCCGACACAGTCCTGTAGCCCGCTTCGGATAACGCGGATCATTTCGTCGCTACTCCTAAGGTGTTTCAAATACTCGGGAAGATCTGAGTCCCTTAGCGGTGACTCAGGTGCCAGTGGTTCTGTATCTTGTCGTCTCCCAGCCCCAAAGGGCCCGTGCGCCTCCATCGTTATGCCAAACAGGAACATTGGTTGCGTCGTGTGTCGCACCAATTCGACAAGTTTTTCCGCAAACTCTACATCGCCGATGTAGGCAGAACGAACGCCTTGGCGGGGAAACGCTCGAATGTCTAGAAACTCGTCGAATCCGAGCCTCGCCAACGCACGGGCGCGCCCGTAGAACCCAGCATGGTATGGATGCAGACATACAGTACGGTAGCCTAAATCTTTATACCTACGCGCGAACGACCAACTGTTCTCGGTCACGAGATTTAGATATGGGTTACCCGACTCTAGTCCCAAATCACCGTTGGCAATTCCGGTAAGGACAGAAAACTCGGTGCGCACAGTATTTGCACCCCACGCGGGTACTTCGAGTTTTCCGTAAAGCACGGAGCTGCGCCTTGCGTCATCGAAATGCTTAAGGATGTCCTTTGGGATACTTTCGTGCAACTTCCGTACGTCAAGGAATGATTCCGCCTGAACAACCACCACCAGCTCCGGTAAGCTCAACTTCGTAGCAGATAGCGAAGCAAACTGGGCCTCGATTTGCCCTGCTCGCCGACCCATCCGTAGACGCACCGCTGGACGCTGGGACCGAGCGAAGAAATAGTGAAAAAATATCGTTGCGACTAACCCGAATCGGGCGACGTCCTTGTTTCCATCAAAGTGCAGGTACTGGCCGCCAAGGGACTCTAATATTTTTTCGATAGTATTAGGGCGAAAGGACAGCACCCCGCATCCCACAAGTAAACAAAGCGGATATATCAGCAACCACGAGTATCCACCAGAGCTCCCCGCAACAGTCGGTGGCCACAGATCAATGGGAACGTCTACTAACCAAAAGAGAAAGATTACTACGACAACACAAAGTAATAAAACAATCGCGATCGGTGTGCCGAAGAACGGGAAGTAAACTTTTGGGTATTTGACTATTTGCCTCATTAAATTGAAATCGTTGAACAAAACCGGCTCTCGCAACGCGCGGAACTTTGCATTGTTAATCAAAACCAATGTGGTGAGAATGGCAAGTAAAGCCGCGCAAGACAGCAACACTCGGCCACTAAGTAGCAGTAGTAACGAAAACGTTAGATGAGACGCGGCGAGATTAACAACACTGGAATGCCGGGACAGCGGAGAATTTTCCGGCTTCGGCAAAACAAACAATTCTATGACAACCGGGTAGACACCCAACACGAAAACGATAAACCACCACATTATTCCGAAATCACAGTTTTTCGAAAAAGACACTGGTAGATCAGATCGCTTAGAGCTGGTGGTAACATTTTCGATGCCAGTAACGCAATCCGTATCGTTATGGGAAACGCCATAAAACGTACCCGCTTCTCTATCCCTCGTTTTATTGTCTTCGCCGCGCTCTTCGATGAGATCACTGGACCTTTGAACCCGGAGAGCTTGCGCGTCATGGGCGTGTCGATAAACCCGGGGCAAAAAATCGATACCTCAATTCCAGTTACACGCAAATTCCCGCGGACCGCTTCAAAATAAGTTTGTAGTGCCGCCTTACTCGCCGCATAAGCCGGGAACAAAGGAATGCCCCGGTAGGCCGACAGGGACCCGATCACCGCAATCTGACCACGGCCGCGTTCCTGCATTTTTTCTAGTAACGGGCCTACTGTGTCAATGACGCCGAAGAAATTGGTTTCGAAAACACTGCGAGTAGCAGCGGCAGGCTCGAAGGATAACTTCGGATGCAACGCGTAAGTGACGCCGGCATTCGCGACTATTAAATCAACCGAATGTTGCGTGTCGAAATTAACTAGCCAATCGGTGAGTTCAGTTACGTTACGAACGTCGAAAATGCCGGGCTCGACCCGGGCGCCTGCACCTCTACAACTTGCCGCTACCTTTTCCAAACGTTCGACATTGCGGCCCAGCAGCCCCTGAGTTACTCCCGGTTCCGCGTAACACGCTGCCAAGGCCTCACCAAGACCGCCGCTTGCGCCGCTAATTACGATGCTCTTAATCAACTCTTCAATCCTACCTTACCCGCACGACAGCCGGATGACGAACCTAATGCGTTACACAATCCTGGG
>CAZBOQ010000213.1:0-3079 GCA_964493555.1 uncultured Gammaproteobacteria bacterium
TTATCGTTGATTGCATCCAGGTAATCGGCACCGGTTCGCATTGTAGTTTTTTCTTTAGACATCCTTATGCCTCCCGTTCATCTACTGGACCAAAATCTAGCACAGTTTTTAATTCCTTATCCTCGCCCCAGGAAAGCTATCTGTTTGGCAGGCAGATATTCGTCTCTCTTCCGCAGTTCGATACGCCGACTCTTGTCATTGATTGTTCTCAGCGATGTCTCAAAAACCTCGAGATCTCGTGAATATTCAGATGGAAAAGTTACTTATTTCACATAATTTTGTAGCTACTTTGCGATGCCGATATTTCCAGAGTACTCCCGCAACAACACCATGAACACCCCAACGCGTCCTCGTGCGATCTATTCGTATAGTTTTTCCGTTAATGCCAAGGTGGAAAAGCATCTTCTCCAGTTCGCCCTAAATAGCAAAGACGCACCAATCGATGTTATTCCTCGTGCTCGTCGTATCGATGCACGACGTTATTAACTTAGTTTGACAGGTACAGGTCTACTTTGCCGAACACTCCTATTCAGACGAGCAACAGATCTTCACAGAATTCTGCATCTTATGCCCCACGCATGTCCCCTTCTTTGTCGTCGGCACCCACAGAGTCTTGATTCGACGCCGGTGGACACTCAATGAAAATCCGCTTAGTGCAAGTTGCACATATGTCCCTATCGAGTTGCGGTACGATCGACTGCATCGCCGCTCCTTTGTTTCGATAGACGTTATCCGCGCCGACCGAATCGATCACCCTAAAGTTCCTAAGCGTTGTGCTGATTTGCCGTTGCCGGGCGGTTAGGTAAAGCCTCCCCCCGCGGCGGCGGCGCCGGTGGGCCTCCTCTATAAGTAACTGCGCACCATGCATATCCATCTCACCGATACCTTTGAGCAAAACCACTAGGTGCTTCTGCTCCGGTTCGGTCTCCTCCAGATTTCTGAGTCGGGCGCGCACACCGGCCAGCGAGCCAAAAAAGAGGACCCCGTCAATACGCGCGAAACCGACCTGCGGACATTGATCCAGATCAAACGCGCGCGCATTCAGGAAGTAACGCTGCTCGCTGGCGACATCGGGTGCCATCATTGCTAAATACGGGCTAGCTGAACGTCTAAGGAAAAAAACCATCGAAGTAAAAACCCCAGCGTAGATCGCAAACTCGAACCCAATAAGTAATGTAGATCCAAAAGTAACTAGCATCACCGTCGTGGATGTACGACTTGTCGCCAGGATCTCTCTTATCTCGTCAAAGCGAATTAGCTTGTAAGCGACCACCATAATAACTCCGGCGATTGCGGGGATTGGCACATAAGTAAACAGGTTCGCGACAAGCAACAAGATCGGGAATAGAAAGACCGAAGACAAGATTGCTGCCAGCGGCGTCCTCGCGCCTGCCTCGTAGTTGACACCGGTGCGCGTAAACGAACCCGAACCCACATAGGCGGAGAAAAAACTGCCCACCGCATTCGATAGACCCTGGCCGATAAATTCCTGATTGGTCCTGATTTCCTGTCCTGATTTTTCCGACACCGTGCGGGCAATTGCCACCGCCTCGAGCAACCCAACCAATGCGATCGCAAACGCGCCCTGCGACAACTCACGAATCGCCGTTAAGGATAATTCCGGCACCGCGAACGGCGGGATGATCGACGGCAACGAACCGACAAACAGAACGCCGTGACGGGCAGCGTCGATTCCGACAGCGACCAAGCTACCGCACAACATACCGATCAAATAGTTCGGCCATTTTGGCGCTAGGCGTTTAACGCTGATTGCAACGACTACAGTGGTCAAAGTAATGCCTGCTGAATGTAAGTTGAGGCGCTGCATCCCTTCGAGCAATCCTGACACATAAACCCCCAACTGCTCCGGACGCGCCAGCTCGATTCCCAGCGCGCTGCCAAGTTGGCTGAGTGCGATAATCAAAGCTGCACCAGCCGTAAAACCGGTCATCACAGATGGCGACATAAAATTCGCAACCGCGCCCATCCGTAAAGCGCCCAGGATGACCTGAAAAACACCGACTAGTAGGGTCATGGTGATGGCAGCTTCAATAAATGCAGCCGAGGCCGGCTGAAACCTAGTGACAAGGGTCGCAAACACCAGGGCAGAAATCGCAGTGGTGGGTCCGGAAACAAGGTGCCACGAGGAACCAAACAGTGCGGCGACTATCGGCACTACCATCGCGGTATAAAACCCGTACTCGGGCGGTAAGCCTGCAATGCCAGCGAACGCAATGCCTTGCGGAAGCACGATGACTGCCGCCGTGATGGCCGCGACCGCGTCCGCGTGCCAGGTGGCGCGGTCAACGCGAGGCCACCAATGCAAGAATGGCAAGAATTTCCGCGCGGCTACCATCGCATTAAATCAGACAATCGGCAGGCTGTTTAAGCACCGCATTTCAAAGGCTGCCACAACCTAGCGAATGAAAGCCCAGTGTTGATGTCGATCATGCCCACCTCTTACACGTTAAGGGCAATCATTCTAACCGGCTGTGGGGAAGAGCGGGAGCGAACCTGGAAGCCGCTCACCGAACACCGGATTGAGTTCTCCAGTCCTTCTAGCATCGACCTCTGTGTCCGGACATCTCTTGCCTGACGCGACGCCTACGGGTACAGCTAGATTGCATGGCAATGCGCCACCTGCGTTTATTCGGCGGCTTTTCTTATGACGAACGTAAACACTGCATCATCCTCTGCCAGCGATACCAATTCGTTGCCGCTGGCGGCGCAGAACGCCTTAAAGTCCAAGGGCGCCACCGGATCGGTCGCCACCACGGTCAACACTGCCCCTTCGGATAGGGTTCGAAGCGCCTTCTTGGTCTTCAATATAGGTAACGGGCAATTGAGACCCTTCGTGTCCAGGATCTCATCGGCCATCACTGAAGGATGAGGGTTGCGCTCACGTTCCATATGCTGATCTTACAAAGTCCGGCAACAAACTGAAATCATACCGGTTTTTGGCCTTCCTCAACGCTCCTTTTTTGCACAGAGGCTCGGTATAATCGTTCGCTGCCGATTTTCGGTGAAGGAGCCCGGCATGAATGCCCCTGAAAACGTTGATCCCATCACACTGGAACTC
>CAZBOQ010000214.1:0-6714 GCA_964493555.1 uncultured Gammaproteobacteria bacterium
ACTCGACCTGGAAATCTTACCTGCCTTCGTGCTACAACCTCGATTCTCGGCAAAATACCATCCGCTTTAACAGGACGATCCGCCGCTTTGGACGCCAAACGTGAGCGGTGATAATAACTCTCGTACAGTCCATGGGTGTTCCGTTTGGCGCTGGCCGGACAAGGATATTTCAGCAACCTGCAAACCAGGATCTTGACAAGCATGGAGCCGAACGCGAGCAAGCAAGCCAAAGCCGTACTCGAGCGATACGGACTCGAAAACGCGACCGTAAAACCTGTTTCAGTCGGCCTCATCAATCTGACCTATGAAGTCGAAAACAGCTCTGCGCATTATATCCTTCAGCGCGTCAATCCGATCTTCCCTGCGGAAATCCACGCTGATATCGCCGTGGTCACGGAAACACTGGCACAACGAGGGCTGGCAACCCCACGACTGTTACCAAACGAAAGCGGCGAACTATGCTCAATGGTGGATGGCGAGATTTGGCGCCTGCTAAGCCATGTTGATGGGAGGACTTTAGAAGTTATTACCGAACCTGCCCAAGCAAGCGCCGCTGCGGCGGTCCTAGCCCGGTTCCATGGCGCGCTTTGGGAACTCAATCACTTATTCCAAATACGCCCAAGTGTGCGCGACACGGCGGGACACCTAAAAGAGCTAGCAGGCGCTCTGCAAGCTCACCACGACCACGCGCGTTATCGCGAAGCAGCGTCGCTTGCAAAAAAAATATCCAGATTTTCTACGGGGCTACGGCCTTTGCCCATAGTTGCGGAGCGTATCGCCCACGGCGATCCAAAGATATCTAACGTAATATTCGAACATGACTCCAACGTAGCCATTTGTTTGGTCGATCTGGATACTCTGGGTCCGATGGCGTTGCCTCTGGAACTCGGCGACGCTGTTCGCTCTTGGTGTAACCCGTATGGTGAGGATAGCAAGTTAAGTTTTTTCTCGGTGGAAATATTTAAAGCGGTGATTGAAGGGTACGCATCCTACGCACCTGCTGACATGGAACGGGCCGAGTGGCAGGCGATCGCTACTGGGACAGAGACCATATTTACTGAATTGGCGGCGAGATTCTGCGCCGACGCACTAAACGAATGTTATTTTGGCTGGGATGCCAATCGCTTCGAAAGCCGGAGTGAGCACAACTTGGTGCGTGCCACGGGACAACTCGCGGCAGCTGTGTCGTTGCGGGCGCAACGCCAAGATGCCGCGGCCGTCATCGCGCGGTACGCGCCAGTCTAAGGTGGATTGGAAGCCATGAGTAAAACATTATCAAATCCCGCACGGGCGGACACACGGATATGGACCAGAATACAATGATCAGCTGGATGACCCGATTGAAATCGACGGCAACACCATGGCTTAGCGTTTTTGTACTTACCGCTGCCTTGTACCCCTACAACGTGCCAGCCAACACGTTTCGGGTTACGCTGCTCGGAACTGGCGACCCAATCCCGCGGATCGACCGTTTCGGTCCCAGCACACTGGTTGAGGTTGGAACACAGAAACTCTTGTTTGACGCTGGTCGCGGGGTAACGCAACGACTGGGCCAGCTGCGGATTCCCCTAAGCGATATCGACACTGTGTTTCTCACCCATTTCCATTCCGACCATTTAGTCGGCTTGCCGGATTTGTGGTTAACGGGATGGTTACCGCCTCCGTTCGGCCGCCGTTCCGCACCCTTTCGCATTACCGGGCCACAAGGCACGGCAGCGTTGATGGGACACTTAACTGCGGCTTTCCAACCGGATATAAAAATACGTCTCGCCGATGAGATGCTTCCTGCCGCTGGCATCGCCGTTACTGTCAATGAATTTTCGGCCAATGGCATAATCCATGGTAAAGACGGCGTAACAGTCAGTGCCTTCGCGGTCGAACACGGCGCGCTTATTAAGCCAGCTTACGGATATCGTATCGACTATGGCGGGCGTTCGGTGGTTATTTCAGGAGACACGCGATTTGATGAAAACCTGATCGCGGCAGCGCAGGGCACAGATCTCCTAATTCACGAAGTCGGCGCCGCGACCGAAGAGCTGCTGAATCACTCCAAACAATTCCGACGGATCCTAGATCACCACACGACACCGGAGGAAGCCGGCATCGTGTTTGCAAAGGTAAAACCAAAACTCGCAGTTTATACACATTTCGTGTTGCTAAGCGGACCGGGAATACCGGAACCCACCACTGAAGCAATCGTTACCAAAACCAGGACTCACTACAACGGCCCTCTACAATTAGGTGAGGATCTCATGTCCTTCGATGTCGGAAGTTCAATAACCGTGCATCGTTTCCCTCGCAACGATAGCGCAACGCCACACTAAGGCACCAACTCATGAGTGTTTACAGGTTCTTTGCCAAGCTTATTCTGGGAGCACTGCTGGTCTCGCCAATCACCTTCGCGGACGATGACAGCGTAACTTTTGGCGGGACCTGGTCACTAAACGAAGAACTTAGCGACGACATCGACTTGAAGATCGAAAAAGCGATAAAAAAGGCCGGCGGAAAGATAAAGCGAGGCAAGAAAACCAAGGGGCATTACAGGGGCGGTCCTGAAGAACAGGCCATTTACGACCATATCTCCTATGACGAGACATTACTCATTGAACACGACGGCCAAGATTTTCGATTCACCTACGCCGACAACTTCGAGCGGAGATTCTCAATCGGTACCAGCGGCCGAGTAGTATCGGCAAGCGGCGTTCAGAGTGGCGACAAACAGGATTTTTCATTCGCATATTGGGAAGGGCAGACTCTGGTCGTAGAATCCAGACCTCGCGACGGGGGGCGCATAACCGAACGTTACACTCTGTTACCGGAAACTGGACACCTCCAAGCCCAGCTTTATATGGAACCCCTTAGGTTCCCGGTGAGATTGAATTTTTTGCGTATCTTCGAGCGACAACAAACGGATCCCTGAGAAACTATTTAACGCAGACATGTACCTGTTAAGCATCTGGTCACTATACGAAGTACAGTGTTATGCCTTACAACCCGGCTTGTAGGTAGTACCCCCCCGCAAAGTCCAATAGTGCTGCTAGGAGTGGATTCGATAAAGAAAGCAATTTAACAAACTGGTCGGCCAGCGTAACGCTCGGGCAAACGCCGCCATCAGGCTACGCTGGTTGCTGTCGACTGTCACAGCGCGTAGTCCGAATAAGCCCATCTAGAACACGAGTTTTTGCCGCACCAGCCAGGTTACTGCGCGTTCGTGTTTGCAACTTCTCTGTACTTCCGAACCTCTATCAACAGGTCGAGCATCGCTGCACGCACTTGTTCGGCACGGGCGCTCACCGGTTCGACCAACTCGGTTTTCATTTCGCGCTCAATACCGATAAGTCTGGTTTCCATTACGTCGAGTTCCGTTTTTTGTAAGTCGTAGTAACCAACTTTTGCGCGCTGCAATTTGCTGTTTATATACCACCCCACATACCGGGATGATTCGACGAAGGCAGCTGGATCATTGAGTAAATAGGCACTCGCGGTGCGCAGTACGTAAAGATCGAGATCTGGTGTTATTAGTAGCGCGCGGTCAAGCATCCTGATTGCGTCGTGGGCGTATTGATGAGCACCCTCACGAGCGACTTTCGTACGCCACTCGGCACGCAGCTGGACTGCTTCTGGATACCAAGAATCAGTCAATTCGCTAGCTGCGAGCTGCCGATCGATACGCGCAAGCTCCGGCCAATTCTTCTCCGCGCCGTAACTCCATCCCCGCACGATAGCGTACGGAGCGCCACTGAGACTGTTGGCTAACCTGATGGTCTCTTCGTTTGCTGTCCCTAAAACCAAACTGGCTAACTTCGACTGCACGAATTGGTAGCGCGCCTCGACGTTATCCGGATCGGCTTTGATTGCAGCACGAAGCATCGCCTCCGCTTGTTCGGTCTTGCCTTTCCAAAGCAAAATCTTGGCGCCGATCTGCAGCGCTGTGGATCGATCCGGCAGCACCTTTGCCAACGCCTCAGCACGCCGCCAGGCACCAGAGTAGACCAGCCGGGTACCGATGTAACTAAAATTGAGTTTCGAAGCTAACTCCGTGTGCACTACACTATTCACATTGAGGAGCGGATCATAGGGGCCAAACAATTTTACAAGGTCGTCGACGTCCAGTCCGCCATGAGCAAAAACTTTGCTATGGGTTGCCATGCGATTGGCATTGTCAGTACTGATTTCAGCCCCTACAACGAAACGCAACATCGCCTCTTCATCCAAGACTAAAGCTGTAACCAGATCATCAAGACCGTTCAAACCTATCTGGCTGTAGTGAAACAAATGCTCAGACATAGGCCTACCGGTAGCCAACACGCCAGTTTCCATGTCCAGTGGAGCATCAGAACCGAGAAACAACAACACAGTGGGCTCTACCTGATACAGACGCACATAGGTAAATACCTGCGAAAGCGTCGCGCCCATCGATTTGAGCAGTTCGCCATCAACGAACCCAGCATTCATCCACTGCAGGAATACACCTTTATCGTGCAAGCGATCACGGACAAGTTCCGCAAACTCGCTCGAGAACAGATGAGATGCGCCTGCTGTCCACGGGTGTGAAGGTTGAGAAACAATTACATCGTAACGTTTACTAGTTAATTTAAGAGCATTACGGGCATCATTGATAATGACGGTTACTCTAGGATCGGACAGAGGATCATAGCCGCGCCGCGCCGCGATCAGACGGTTTGCATTGATAACTTGCGGCTCAAGTTCTACAACGTCGATGCTCCCCACCGACTGAGGGACTCCCTCTAGCGCAACGCCGCCGCCAAAACCAACTAGCAACAACGAGCTTGCATCGGGGCGTGCGACTATAGGCAAAGCGGTCAGCCATTTTTGCGAATGTTTGACTGGTGGAACTCCTTTGGCCGCAACAGAAGCCTCCGGCAATCCGTTGGTACGGATGTTATAAGCACCTTCCTGCTCCAAGACTTGAACGGTAGAGGATCTACCAACGGCGAAGAACACCTCTGCCGTATCAGCCACTTGCGGACCGGCGAACGCCGAGTTGTTAACGAGGGCCAATGGACGAGGCGGCACATAGAGCGCAACCACCAGGGCTAGGGCAGTGGTTATCGACGCGACAGCTATCGGCTTCGGTTCGCAAATAAGTAAGACACTGGCTAGTGCCAACAGCAGATTAAACGCTACCGTTAACTTGATCGAACCCTCGAATCCCAGCGCTGGGATAAGGTAAAAACCTGCCACTATCGCTCCCGCGATCGCGCCTACAGTGTTCCATGAATAGGTTTGTGCGGTAGCATTAGCGGCGTCTTGAGCGTCACGCGACAAGACACGCACAGCTAGTGGGAACGTAGTCCCGATGAAAATCGTCGCCGGCAACATAACCAACGCTGCAAATAGTGCATTGCTGAGCAGCGCACGCTGTTCGGGAATAAATGATCCTATCGAGAAATACACAAGCGCCGAAAGCAGCGCCACCATACACTGAGCAAAAGCGAAATATAAACCAGCTTTCTCTCTTGATGTCGCGAGTTTCCCGGCCACGGCACCACCGAACGCGATCCCGGCCAAAAAACTGGCCAACATTGTGGCGAACGCATAAATGCTGCCGCCAAGAACATGGTTGAGTAAACGAGTCCACAGAACCTCGTAGAAAAAAGCGTTGGCACCTGAAAACGCAATCAACGGAAGGATCCAAGCCGGCTGCGCGCGGAGTATCCCACGTAGCCTGAGTGTCAGCGAAACGGTGCGGTCAAACAGCGGCGCGATGCATGACTCGACGAAGCCAATGGCGCGGACCGCCTGCTCCTGTTCCCCGCCCATTGCCGGATCCAAATCCGCCACCGGGGCCGCATGCTTGGCCAGTCTCGCCGCGATTAGAAAAACCGACGCATTGACAGCGACACCCAACCACACGGTCGCGCGCAACCCCAACAGAGGCAACAGCACAAAACCGGCAACGATTGTGCCGAGCACCGCGCCTGCAGTGTTGATCGCATACAACATTGAGACGCGCGGTCCCACTTCGTCGTTGGATCGCACAACATGACGAATCAACAACGGCAAAGTCGCGCCCATGAAACCAGTCGGGACGGCGAGGATAAGAAACGAACAAACTAGATAAAAAATCAGCTGACCATTTCCCGCGCTATCGGGTGGCTGGGGTTGATCGCCGAGCACTGCACTATACAATGCGCTTGCTCCACCAAGTAACAGCGGCACTGCCAACGCACTAACAGCAATTCCTGCCTCAAGCACGCCGTAGACCAATATCGGTCTTGATATACGATTGAGGAACCGTCCGGCAAGCGCTGCACCCAACGCTAGGCCACCCATGTATGCTGCCAGCACTGTGGCCACGGCAAGCTCTGAGGTGCCGAACACGATCGAGAACTGGCGCAGCCACGCCGTTTGGTAAAGCAGCGCGGCGAAGCCGGATAGCAAAAAACATGCTGCCACCCCAGCCAGTAAGCTACGCGCATTATGTTCAGACATCGCTGAAATGGCGTAGTCCGGTGCTATACCCAAAGATTCAGGCGCATCCCTAACGTCCCGCTTGTTACGCTTCCGCCGCCTAGTCATCTAACAAAAGGCGTGGTCCGCCGCCTGCGCATGCATCTGTCTATGGAGTTCAAGTAAGCTATTTTCTGATCTCCGCCACCGAAAGGCGTTCCTGATCCGCGACTGCCTTCGGGTAACCGTACCAGATGAGTCCCACGACGAATTCCTTACCTGAAGCGATACCCAGTAATT
>CAZBOQ010000215.1:0-6711 GCA_964493555.1 uncultured Gammaproteobacteria bacterium
GCTCGTAGAACACGCGCTTTCTGGATAATCCTATTCGCCATCGCGTTGGGCTCGGGTGTCATGACCGCGATTTTCGCTCACGTTGTACCCATGCTGTTGGACCGTGGTGTCCCCCTCAATCAGGCAACAGCCGTAATTGCCACTTTCTCAATGGTCACAGCACTCTGGCAGGTCGGTCTCGGCTACATTCTCGACCGCGTTCCACGACCATGGATCGCCGTGCCTTTTTATCTAGCGGCGGTCGTGGGCTTAATCCTGATCGAGTCCGCATCCAACTATCCGGGCTTATTGTTTGCAGCGGTTCTAATGGGACTCGGCCTCGGCACCGAATTCGGTACCCTTCCCTATTTTCTATCCCGCTACTTTGGGGTTCGCCACTACGGGGCAATTTCGGGAACGGTTTATAGCGTGATAGTCATCACTCAAGGGCTGGCGCCTGTATCCATGGCGCTTATCTTCGACCTTACGGGTTCCTATGATCTGGCACTGGCGATAATTGGTAGCTCACTCATAGCCGGCGCTGCCTTGATAATGCGACTGCCGCCTTTCGGCGAGTTCATAACAGAGTAATGTCCGCAGTCGAAGCTAAAGGAGTACCCGAAATCGAACTAACGGAAAGGACATCCCACGTTCCTTTCTCTCTCCCTTAACAGAAAGGCAACCCTTCGTTCACGAGTAGCCATAGTCTTACCCCCCATTAGGATTGATTAAAACGGATGAGGCACAATAGTAATTGCCCGATACAGCGAACCCGGTTCGTCGAGGCACCGCCAGCTACGATCAACTCCCGACAGGATGATGATAGCCTCGCCCATGCTTAATTGATGGTTTTCCTCACCAAGCATGGCAACCGAGCCGCCGGTAGCAATTATCACAATGCGAGGTTTTTTACCCATGCGCTAGCCTCGGGGACACTGCTCCTTCAAGTGTAGAATTGTAATGTTGTCGTACACAGTACGCTTTTGACTACGCGCACAGTTTCAACCACGCCGAAATCTTCAACTATGGCAACAGGAAAACTTCAAAAAAACGCCTATACCTACGCGCTGAGCACAGTCCTGTGCTGGTCGGCGGCAACCACCACTTTCAAACTCGCGTTGCGCTACCTCGACCCATTGCAACTCCTGTTTATCACGATGGTGCGAATAGACAAGTAGAAGGGATAGCTGCAGCGTGTTGCTTCTCGCCGATTAAGACACCTCCTACCCCACCGAGTAGTAAATGTTGACCGGCGGTGCCCGGACGGTTCCGAACTAGACGATATCAGCTGCCGATGATTGAGTAGGTACCGCGAGTTGGCCAAGGTACCAGCGTAGAAACCGGTCTACACTAGCCTCCTGTTTCGATAACTTGCCGGGGCGGTAACGGCGCGATCCGATACCCCTACGCACCCTTTCGACTATCTCCTTATCCTCCATCGCCGTGACCCATTGGATGTTGGCCAAATGATCCGGATCGTAATCCAGCTTCTCACGGGCTTCCCCATTCACCAACCAGATAATTTCGACTTCGGTCGAGTCCACACCGGTAGCTGTCCACCGGAATGTCGCAGCGTGATCACTGGACATGAAAATCCAACTCCATGGATTGAACAAACATATTGTCGTCCCTCGATCGTATTCCTCGAATTCACCGATTAATGGCGCAACGGGCTGGCCATCCACCGATTCCGTTAAATAGCCATCCGCCAGTGGAGTGCGAAACAACTGACGAAGATGATCCGAGTGATCGTCATCGTCGACCAATTGTCCAACATAGCCCGGAAGCTGCTTCAAATTACGCTCCCATTCGGAAAGCTCCGCAGCGAATATCGCCTTTGCCTCAGCTAGATTGGTTTCATTACTGCCACCGATTAGTTGCGTTTGGGCGGGCGAACGCGCCTTTGCAAATACTGGATGTACACCAAAGCAGTGATAACACTCGAGACCGTTTTCCACCACAAGCTTCCAGTTTGCGGCTATCGTGTAGCGGCGTTGCACGGCAATCTTAGCGCTGGCCAGACCGTAGAAGCTGAGCAACGGACGATATTCGGCGAACAGTTCATCAAAATCCGGTGTTTTGTCACCCACATTGACAAAAATGACACCTTCTAATATTTGCACTTGACAGCGCTGCAGTCCGTGCACTGCGGGATCGAAGTCATCGTCCATCAATGGTGCAGAAAGCAGCCGCCCATCCAGCCCATAAGTCCATCCATGGTAAGGACATACAAAGCGCCGACGGTTGCCGCTCTTCTCCTTGCACAACTGCGCGCCTCGGTGGCGGCAGAAATTATGCAAAGCACGGATTCCGCCGGCAGAGTCGCGCAGCACGATGATCGACTCATCGAGCATCTCGATTAGAAAATAATCTCCGCTTTCGGGTAGCTGTGCTACGTGCCCAACTAAATGCCATTTACTCGACAACACTCGCTCGACGTCGGCTTCCCAAATTCCGGGGTCGAGATAAAAATCTCGGCTCAGCGAATGGCCCGGCTGGTGTTGCGCAATGAGCGCTTCCAAGTTCATAGTCAAAACCTCACAACCGACCCAGTCTATCGCTAAAACGGCGGCGAATCATATTCTCACCGCACTCCATGCAGCACCCTGGCAAACGCGATAAAACCGAGCACGCAACCACAGATAAGCGCGAAGGCAAGGCTGCCGTAACCGAAACGGGTAATGAGAAAACCACCCAGGAAGGGTGACACAGCGGCACCCATGTAGAACACTCCACCGGCAAACGAAGCTACCCGCCCGCTTTCGTCCAACACCGCCCCCACACCGAGTTGGTAAGAGACACTGAATAGGAAACACATATTGGTCAGCAAAAAGGCAGATAAGAATATCCAGATGACCGTGGTATTGAGGGCAATCACGCCGAACAGCGCGCAGCCACACAATGAAAACAACAAGGGTCGCACCATACCGAACCTCAACCCACACCAGGACGCCGATGCGGTTGCCAACAGGCAGAGTCCTTGAACAGTGGCTAGAAACAACGCGAAACGCCGCGACGTCAACCCCAACTCAATCGCGATAGGTTCCGAGAAACTGTACATCGCCATGTACGGGCCGACGGCCAGCGTGAGACCGGCAACTAGTAACACCAGCTGTCGCGCAGTAGCCGGCAATGGTTGGCGCGTTTCCGAAACCGGACGATCGCTCCATCGAAATAGTGCGATAAGCGGCACGGCTACCGCTGTAACCACGACCAGCATGCCATAGGCACCCGCTAGCCCATGGGCCTCGATTATCCCGGGGGAAATCATGAACAATAGGATCGCAACGAGTACTCCGGTGCTGTTCAAGATCCCGTACAGCCTCACTGGATCTGGCATCAGTGCGCTTACTCTACCGACGCCGAGAAAAATCAAGCCGACACCAAACCCAGCGAACATCCTTAGCGCCAAAAGCGCGTCGGGATCTTGCGTCGCTATCGACATCAGATGTGCAAGTAGCGCGGCGCTTGAGCCCATCAGCAACACCGCGCGAACCGATATCCGCGGTGCCAGTGGTGCAAGTAGCACCGGTGTCGCAGCCAGCATGACCAATTCAGCAGTCAATAACCTACCGGCTTGATCTTCCGCAAGCGCGAGATCGTTCATGAGCGCGACCACGAAGATCGGCAACACATTGGGTAATGTCATCACCAAGGTATAAGCGGCCGCTAACGCAACCGTATTGCGCACCATATTCATCGAACCGCCCAGCTACCGCAGAGATCACAAAAGCAGGTTATTCCCATACCATTTACAATGCGTTCAAAAGTGTCTCAATACTAAGCGATGAAAGGTCGGAAACCCATGAAGAACAAGGCGCTCCAAGTCTGCCTGCTATTGTTTTCCGTTGTGCGAGTCCATACACAGGCAGCTAGTCCCGCGACTGATCCGGGATTACCGTGCTAGGTAAAACCGTTGGATTCCTAATCGGTCTACAGATCGGGCCGTTCGCCGCGCTGGTAGGGTTGTTGATCGGCCATTTCTTCGACCGCAACGTCGTGGGTATCGTCGGGCGTCGAGGCACCCGACACACCGCCGAAGTTCAGCATTCCTTCTTCAGCACGGTTTTTCTTCTGCTTGGCCAACTTGCCAAAGCCGACGGCCAAGTTACCGCACAAGAAATCGCGCAAACTGAACTGTTTATGCGCCAGATGGGGCTTACCCCCGAACATCGCGCCCAGGCCATCGAACTTTTTAAGCAAGGACGCGCAGCTAACTTCGACACACAACCCGTACTGCAAGAGTTCAATCGTGTTTGCGGAAGGTTCGGCAACCTGCGCCAGATGCTACTGGCGTACTTGATTGGCGTTGCATTTTCCGACGGATCGCTGCATCCATCGGAAGATCGGGCGCTTCAACAAATCGCCACTGCAATAGGCTTTAGTACAGCTGACTACGAAACTTTGCTAGCGATGATCAGTGCGCAAAACCAATTCGCGGGTTTCGGCGGAAGCGGCCAGAGCGGGCGGCAATCGCGCTTCACCCAGGCGGGACCGACGGAGGTCATGGTCGCCTATAAAGCCCTAGGCGTGACCCGAGAAGCTTCGGACAAAGAAGTCACCAAGGCTTACCGCAAGCTGATCAACGAGTATCATCCCGATAAACTTATCGGCCAAGGAATGCCTGAGGATATGATTCAAATGGCGACCGAGCGCTCCCAGGAAGTGCAGATCGCTTACGACCTAATCAAAAGATCGCGCAAAACCTAGGAGCAAACAATGTTAGCCTTCTCAGACATCATCCAACATTCGGCCCAATTGAACGGTACCCGAATCGCAACCGTAATGGATGAGCGGCAACACACTTGGACCGAGCTCGTCGACCGGATCGCACGGCTCGCCACAGGCCTCGTCGACCTTGGTGTAAACGCGGAGGCAACGGTTGCGATACTAGCACTAAACAGTGACCGCTATTTTGAATACAAATTTGCGGTCCCCTGGGCTGGCGGTGTATTCGTCCCGATCAACACGCGGCTGGCCTTACCCGAGATTGTCTATTGGCTTACGGACTCAGAGTCTGAGGTCTTGTTCATCGATGCCAACTTCGCTGGGCTACTGGGTGCTCTGCGAAAAGAGGTACCAACTCTGCGAGAGATAGTCTACTTAAACGACGATGATCCACCCGATGGGACGATCGCTTATGAAGACCTGATCGCACAAAAGAGCCCCATGCCTCCGACGGAACGCGGCGGTGATGATTTGGCTGGGCTTTTTTACACTGGAGGTACAACCGGCCGATCCAAAGGGGTGATGCTTAGCCATCACAACCTACTCTACAACGTCCTTCAGTACGTGCCGATGTTCCCACTCGGCAGTGACGAAACCTATCTCCACGCAGCACCGATGTTCCATATCGCCGATGGGGTAAGTTCATTCACCCACGCAACGCTCGGCTCGCGGCACGTATTCATCCCGAGATACGAACCAGAGCTCACGATGCAAACCATCCAGAAGTTCGACGTCACAACCACTCTATTAGTACCGACAATGATAAATATGCTGGTAAACCACCCCAAAATTGGCGACTACGATCTATCCAGCCTAGTTCGTGTCTTGTACGGCGCCTCACCCATGCCGGAAGCGGTTATCAATCGTGCCATTGAGGTCATGCCACATACCAATTTTTCGCAAGCATATGGGCAAACCGAAACCTCACCTATTTTGACGATCTTAGAATCGAGTTACCACACGACTGCGCCCCCATTACCAGAAAAACTGAAATCTGCCGGCCGACCCGTGCTTGGTGTAGAGCTCAGGATCTTCGATGAAGATGATCATGAGGTGTCGCGAGGAAACGTCGGCCAGATCTGTGTAAAGGGCGAAAACATCATGCTCGGCTATCGTGGCATGCCTGAAGCCACGGCCGAAGCATTGCGAGGCGGATGGCTGCACACTGGTGATAGCGGTTACATGGATGAAGACGGTTTCGTATTCATCGTCGATCGGGTGAAAGACATGATAATCAGCGGCGGCGAAAACGTGTATTCAGTAGAAGTCGAAAACGCATTGTTCGCCCACCCCGTCGTTGCCGAGTGCGCTGTCGTTGGTATTCCTGATGAGAAATGGGGGGAGAAGGTACACGCAATTGTCCGCCTCAAAGACGGCCAAAGCGCTACCGATGAGGAACTCATCGAGCACTGTAAGGAATTGATCGCTAGTTTCAAATGTCCGCGCAGCGTTTCCTTTCGTGAAGACCCACTGCCCTTAAGCGGCGCCGGCAAAGTATTGAAAAGAGAGTTGCGCGCGCCGTTTTGGGATGGCAAAGCCAGAGACGTGAACTAAAACCAGCTCCTACGGGCACCCAGGTTCACCATCCACAAACCTACCCACCGAGAGAAAAGTGCGCGGGCGGACGGCGTTTTAAAAGACTATAGACCACCCACATAACAGCACTACTGACGAAAGCAGCCGATGCAAACACAATAAACGAAGAATCGTAATTCCCGCTGCGGGTCACAAGGTAGCCCCCAAGATAGGTCGATAATATCGAGCCGCCATAGCCAACAGTGAATACCACGCCGAGTGCCTTGCCAGTGCTGTGCGGAGGTACAATCAGCGCTGCAAGATCCATGATCGTGACGACCACCTGTGAGTGTCCCCAAGTCAATGCAGCAATCACTATGGCAGCTCCTAACGGAGTTATCCCGCTCCAGGACAACAGGCCAAATATCCCCAACCCACATATCACTCCCCCGCATAGCGATAGCCATACCACACTACCGAGGCTGGTAC
>CAZBOQ010000216.1:0-9493 GCA_964493555.1 uncultured Gammaproteobacteria bacterium
CAGCGACGTGGTTTTCTGGATTTGGCGATTCCTCACGCGCTTTTTGGTCCCGATTGCCATCGCCGTGGTGATTATCTTCAGCGTGAGCGAATGAGGATTGATGCAACCTGAGACGCGAGATTTTGACATTTGTTCTGCGGACGGCGTAATATAGTTTATACTTAAACTATATTTGCTGATGAAGTGCTGGCGGCTAAGTTTCCCTACTAACGCGCCGATCTACTGGCCAATCGCTTGGTCGACGGCGCCATACGGACTTGGTGAATGCGGCATGGGTTCCGCGAATGATCAGGTTACGTAAATTAAATGGCTGACTATGATGTAGTGATTGCTGGCGGTGGGCACAATGCGCTGGCTTGTGGTGCGTTGCTTACCAAGCACGGCCTCAAAGTCTTGGTTGCTGAACGCAACGATTATGTGGGTGGTGGTACCGTGACCCGCGAGGTGACGTTGCCCGGGTTCAAGCACGATCTTTATGGTTCCTCGCATGTCTGGATACATGTAAACCCGAGCTTCACCCAGGAGATTCAGCCGGAGCTGGAACGTCACGGGCTGAAGTACATCTGGTCTGAGGATCACATCACTGGCCACCCGAATCGCGTCGAAGGCCAGGGCATTATTGTCTATAAGGATATCGATAAGACCTGCGACACCATCGCTGAATATTCTAAAAACGATGCGCGCCGCTACCGCGAGATCTACGAAGAGTTTGCGGAAATTGAAGATGGTGTAGTGAAGGGTATGTTTTCACCGCCTTCGCCGCCAAGCTATATGTATCAGGCCATGGAGAACAACCCGGCAGGCCTGCGGCGGTTGCGCGACTACCAACTGAGCTCTAAGGCCTTCACGCTAGAGAATTTTGAAAATCCGCACGTGCAGGCTTTTATCCTCGGTTGGGCGACGGCGCCCCAGACCTTGCCCGACCATCCTGGCACCGCCCAGGGTTTCTACATCATGATCCCGAGTATTCATTATTACGGGCAGGCGATCCCAGAGGGCGGTAGTCAGATGTTGTCGACCGCTATGAGTCGTTATATCGAAGCAAGCGGCGGAGAGGTGTTGACCAACGCGACGGTCGAGAAGTTTATTGTCAAGCGTGGGGTCTGCCATGGCCTCCGCCTCGAAGACGGGCGGGAGATCGAAGCGAGCCGCGGTGTTGTCAGTGAGCTCGATCCCAAGCAGACCTTTGTTCGCTGTGTTGATGAGGGAATACTCGACCAGCAGTTCTTGAACATGGTGCATAATTTTTCCTTCGGCAAGGTCACCATCGTTCGCGTTCATTATGCATTGAATGAGGCGCCGCAATTCAAGAACGGTCAGGAAATGGACAAAACGCCGTTTCAACGCATTTTCGGCAGCATGGACGATATCGATAAGCAGTACAACGAAATGGCCATGGGGTTGCCGCCGAGCGATCCTTTCCTTTGGACCGCGTGTTGGACGACGATGGACGCAACGCGCGCGCCGGCCGGCAAACATACTTTGATCATGGATACTTTCGTGCCGGTCGAACTTGCAAACGGTGATGACTGGGAGAAGGCAGGGCCCGCCTACGTAAACGATATGCTACTCAAGCAGTTGCAGCGTTATACGACAAATATGAGCGCGGACAATATCCTCGACCAATATATCGATACGGGCCCGAGTCTTGCCCGAGCCAACTGGTCGTTCGTTGACGGTACCACTACCGGCGGCGAGCGCACGCTTGCACAAATGGGAATGTTTCGTCCGTTTCCCGGTTACTCCGACTATCGTTCACCGATAGATAAGCTTTACATGACCGGCCCGTCAACTCACCCGGGCGGTGGCATCTGCGCGATGGGCACAGTTACCGCTAATGTCATGCTAGAAGATTTCGGTATCAAGGAACCCGAGGACGATTTTTGATATTTGGATGAGGACAATGGCCATGGCCGCAGCAATAGAAAAGTACACCGCATTGGTAATCCAACCCGAGGTGCACGTCGCCGAGGACCGGGAGGGTATTCACGAGAACCTTGATCGTATCTGCAACATGATCGATTTCGGTGTTGGGTATTTCTGGGAAGTGCCAGTGCGTCTGGCTGTGTTGCCGGAATACTTTCTGCAGGGTGTGACCACCCCGGGTAAGGGTGAGGATGGCCTTGAGGGTTTTATGAAAAAGGCAGTTACTATCCCTGGTCCCGAGATTGATGTGCTAGGACAAAAAGCCAAAGAGTATGGCATGTATATCTGTGGGGGCGGCGTCATCGAGAAGCTTCCTGAGTTCCCGGATCGTTGGTTTAACACCAATTTCATCGTTGGTCCTACCGGGGAGGTGGTACTTAAATATCACAAGTGGCATATCCCGGCTTACATCGGATTAGGCACCAGCCCGCATGATCTGTTCGATGAGTACTGTGAAAAAATTGGTGGCGACATAAAGACGCTATTTCCGGTGATCGATACCGACATCGGTAAACTAGGGACTATGACTTGCCACGACGGCTGCACACCGGAGGTCTCACGCGCGCTGGGCTACAATGGTGTGGAAGTGCTTTGTCACCCTGGTGCGATCCAGGAAGTAGAGGGCGTGTCGGAACCATGGGATTTCTGGATGTTCACTCGCCGCGCGCGTGCTCACGACAATATGTGTTATCTGCTGGGATCCAATTGGGGAAGTGTCAATTATGATTATTACCCCAAGGCATTCTGCCCGGGCCATTCTTTTGCGATTGATTATACAGGGTTGGTTTTACGGCATACGCCGTATCCAGCTGAACAGGTGTTAGCTGTCACTGTTGATATAGAAGCGCTGCGTCACCATCGAACGCGTACCGCTCACAATTGCTGGGTAGATGTTCGCACCGAGGGGTTTCGGCAGATTTACGAAAAACCGATCTATCCACCGAATCGGTTTCCATCGGGTAAGCCACCGCGGAACCTAGCCGAGAAAGTTTCGATTTGTAAGGAAGTGTTCGACGATCTATATGAGCGTGGTCAGTTCACAGCGCCCGCGGGACATGAGCCTGGTGACATCTCCAAACTGCTGGAGAAGCGCATCAAGTTTGCGCAGGATACGGGGCGGTTACGCAAGGATTGAGGTACTGGCGAGGTTTTAAGCATGAAGGTCAAGAGCAAACTGGCCGATGTCGATTTTCAGTTCGGGAAGATCGACCGTAAGGACAATATGTTGGTGATATCCAATGATCCGTCCCAGTCGATGCGCAGCCGCGTGTACGTGACCCCGGATGATGTGCTGCGGTTTATCGGCAAGCTGTTTTGCAGTCCCTCAGCGCTGATGTTCATCCTGGGGTTTCCATTTTTCTACTGGCGCGCGCGAAAGAGTGCATCCAACAAAAACTAGTCCGCGAGTTAGCTTCGGACGAATCCAACCATGAGAGAGAGACCATGCCGCGCATGACGGGTGCCGAGGCGATTGTTAAGTCGCTTCGCGGTTACGACGTAGACACTATTTTCGGTCTGCCTGGCGGGCAGCTCGATCATCTCTTTGATGCGATGTTTAAAGAAGATGGGTTGCGCGTTATTCACACCCGACACGAACAAGGCGCCGCCTATATGGCTTACGGTTATGCAAAATCGACTGGCCGCACTGGCGTCTATACCGTGGTGCCGGGCCCAGGTCTCCTCAATTCGACTGCGGCGTTGTGCACCGCCTGGTCGAACAACGCGCCGGTGCTGTGTCTATCCGGCCAGATCCCGTCGCGCTCGATCGGCCGTGGCTATGGCGAGTTGCACGAGATAAATGATCAACTTGGGCTTATCCGTCATATCACCAAGTGGGCAGAACGTATTGAGTCGCCGTCGGCCGCGCCGGTGCTAGTCGCCGAGGCAATGCGCCATTTGACTGAGGCTGGCCCACGTCCGGTCGCCTTGGAGATGCCGATGGATGTCATGGGGGCCGAAGCGGAGGTTGACCTCGGTGTGTGTGGTGTGTTGGTCGAGACGCCAGATTTCGATCCGGATCTGATTGAACACGCGGCAGCGATACTAGGTAACGCGCGACGTCCCATGATCGTGATCGGTGCCGGGGCAGCGGATGCCGGCGTGGAACTTCTTGCCGTTGCCGAGGCATTGCAGGCGCCAGTGATGGCTAAGCGCAATGGCAAAGGTGTAATAAGTGCAGGGCATTATTTGAATGCTAATCTCCCGATGGGTCATGCGTTATGGGGAGAGGCTGACGCCGTCTTGGCGATAGGTACACGGTTAAAGATGCCTCTTACCCAATGGGGTAAGGACGATGATCTTTCACTCATCCGTGTCGACATCCGCGCCGACGAGGTGAACCGGATTTGCGAGCCCGAGGTAGGTATTGTCGGTGACGCCGCTGAGGTACTGACCGCCTTGCACGCGCGGTTGGGGAAACACAATAGACAACGCGCGTCACGGGAAGACGAACTGACCACACTGGCTAGTACGGTTTTGCAAAGTATGCACGAGCATGCCGGCCCACAATTGTCCTACCTCGATACCATCCGCCAAGTCTTACCCGATGATGGCGTTTTCGTTGACGAGGTGACGCAAGTCGGCTTTGTTGCTTGGTACGGTTTTCCGGTTTACAAGCCTCGGCAGTACATAACCGCCGGATACCAAGGCACGCTTGGTTATGGTTACGCTACTGCACTCGGTGTGGCGGTAGGAAACCCCGGTAAGAAAGTCGTGCAAGTGAGTGGCGACGGAGGATTCATGTACAACGTGCAAGAACTCTCCACCGCAGCACAATACGGGATTGATCTGGTGACTATTATCTTTAATGACAACGCCTTTGCCAACGTGCAGCGTCAGCAGGACGAGTGGTTCGAGGGCAGGCGTATCTGTTCTGATCTACATAATCCAGATTTTGCTAAGCTTGCTGAACTTTTCGGTGTTGCCGGTTACCGCGCGGACACACCAGCTGAAGTCGGTGTGGTATTGGAAAAAGCATTTTCTCAATCCGGGCCAGCTATTATCGAAGTCCCGGTAGGCGAACGCATGCCTTCTCCGTGGAAGTTCATTATTATGGAGCAGAACCGAAAAGCCATTTGTTCGTAACGCGGTAGTCTCCGGAGTGGATGTTGTGCCATCGATCTTCTCGAAAATAATTGCCGGTGAAGCTCCCGCTTACAAGATTTGGGAGGACGAGGAGTTTCTAGCCTTTTTAGATATTAATCCAGTGAATCCTGGCCACACTTTGCTTGTCCCGAAGATCGAGATCGACTATGTGTTTGATATGCCCCAGGCTTTGTATGACAAAGTTTGGGGACATGTGCGTTGGCTTGCCGCGCGACTTAAGGAAGCGATGCAATGCAATAGGATTGGAATTGCAGTAGAGGGGTTTTCCGTTCCGCATGTGCATATTCATCTCATCCCCGTGAACGCGCACGGCGAACTCAGTCCGGATCGTTCACGACCGGCCCCGGCCAAAGAGCTTACGGAAGCACATCGCCGCATAGTGCAGGAAATAGCGCGGGAGCTAGCCTAGCCTACGAAGCTGTGTTGGCAACTGTCCGGTGTTATCGGGGTTTGGTTGTTTTAATTTCCCATTGAACTCGGTCCCTAGGCGGGTGAAACAAGCGATTAGCTGCACCGCACTGACTGTCGCCAGTGTATTCGGTAGCAACCCCGTCGAGTGGATTTGTAGATAGATGCCGAAAGGGAAGAACAAAACCCCGGCGAGTAATTCCAGAACCGGCTAGTACGGGTTGCTGCTGTTGACAAGCACCAATGCCACAGGCAAAAAAAAGCGCCCGACAAAGCGGGCGCTTTTCGTTTGAAAAAGCGGTTCCTATTAGCCGCCGAAGTTGCGGCGTACCCTGATACCCCACCAGAACGGCTTGCCATAAGACTCCTCGGAACAACCGCACAAAGTTGAAAGATCGAAACCGGTGGTCTTGTAACGTATGTCGCCGATATTTTTGATGAAAGCTTGAGTTTCCCAAAGCCCGTCGTTGCTATCCCAGGAAGCCCTTACATTACCCAACCAGTAGCCCTTCATCTTCTGTGTCTCGTAGTTGCGGATATTATGGTAGGCACTTGAGGCGTAGTTCGCATCTGCCTGGATGGCTATCCGACCGTTGAAAATATCCTGCTGGAACTCATAACGTCCTAGCAGGGCTATCTGCGCCGTGGGAGTAAAAGACGGTTTGACGTCGCGGTTTACACCTGCTGCCACCGCAAGTTGCTCGATCTCGGGGTCGATGAGCGAAGCATTAACAATGAGGTCGAGACCGTCTATTGGTGACGACTGCACGTCGAGCTCGATGCCTTTGTAATTGGCATCGTTGTTAAAGATGGCGCCAGCGGAGCCCTGGAAGAGGAAGGCTTGATAATCGGAGTAGTCGTAGTAGTAGAAAGATCCATTGAATCGTGTAGTACCGTCGAACAGAGTCGACTTGAACCCGACTTCATATGCCAGCAGAACCTCTTCATCGTAGCCTATTTGCTCGTCGGCGAGGCGGGGCGAACCATCGTTTAATTGTCCGTTAAAGCTGCCCGCTTTCACACCTCGATTAAAGCTGGCGTACAGGAGCAGGTCGTCAGTTGGACGCCAATCCAACTGCGCTTTGGCTGAGAACAGCGTATTCGATGTGCCGTCATTAAATGGGGCATGGCCTGGCGCGATCAAAGTGTTCGTATCTACTGTGCGATCGTCTTCGTTGATGTAAAAATTATTCGAGAACGAGAAGTCTTTCACTTCCAGAATTCCGCGAATACCAGCGATAAAGGTGAGTTGATCAGTAAGGTCATAGTCTATCTGGCCGAATATTGAATAAGAATTCGTCACCAAGTTGACCAGCGTATTCGCTTCAAGCGGCGGTAAGGGGGCGGCGCCGCCAGGGGTAAGCGCCGCGGCGGTTGCCGGGTCGAAATTACCCAAAATCAACGGGAAGAGCGCGGTAGTAAATGGACCACCGGGCGAGTTGGCGAGACCTTGGCGGTAGTCGGCATCGATCCATAGATAGTAGAAACCAGCCACCCACCTAGCGCGGTCGGTCTCCCAATTTAGACGAAACTCCTCTGCGAAACTGGACTGACCTTGGTTATTCATGACGATGAGTTGCGGCACCGGAGAGGAGTCAACATCCAAAGACTGGCGCTTTTCGTGCGAGATATAGTGGCTGACGTTGGTGTAGTCCACGCCCGCGTAACTAAACGTGAATTTTGCTGTTATCCCATGAGTTTTGAATTGATTATAGTCGGAAGAGATATGATCGGTGGACGTAGCAAAGTCTGCACCGTCCGGATCAATGTAGCCGTATAAATCACCACCTTGGACTGGGCGAAGGGCGTCCTCGGGACCGGTTACGGTGTTACCTGGGCCAAAGAACTCACCATCGACTAACGCCAGCGCTCCACACCCTCCGGTGGCCGCATCAATAGCTTCACAACCCACAGGATCGTTGACAGAGAAAATCGAGTTGACGTGAGTACAGTTGCCCATGGCGTCGAACTGACATACGGGTGTGGTTGCCCTACCTTGGTACGGGCCACTCGAAACGTTTTGCTCGGCGTAGTAACCGCTGAGCAAGAAATTCGCGTTGCCATTGATATCCCAATTAACCTGTCCGCGTAATGCATATTGATCGTCATCCCAGAAGTCGGGCGCGCCGCCATCTGGTGACCCGAACCACGCTGACCCACCGGTTGCTTGGGCTGGGTTGACTGACGCACCGAACGGATAAATGTTGTTCATGATGTCGTCGTGACGGTTAAACATTCCGGAGACACGGCCTGTTTCTCCATCGGTTATTGGGCCGCTGACCGCTCCTTCGAGACGCACGGTGTCTTTCGTACCGTACTCCGCTTGCATGTAGGCCTCAAAGTCCTCGGTAGGTTTGCGAGTGATGAAATGCACCAAACCACCCGTGGCGTTACGACCGAAAAGGGTTCCCTGTGGGCCTTTCAGTATCTCGACGCGGTCCAGGTCGAACGCGGCGAAAACTTGTGACTGCGGTGCCGCGAGATAACCTTCATCTATGTATACTGCGTTCGGCGCTTCGGCATGATCTGAGAAGTCGTTCTGAGTGACGCCGCGTATCGTGAACTGACGGGTCTGTCCTGCACTGCTGGCTGAAAGGTGTACGCCCGGTGTCATTGAAACGATATCTGTGCTCTCGTTGACACCTAAGGCTGTTAGTTGATCGCCGGAAAATGCGGTGATAGCGATTCCTACATCCTGGACGTTTTGTTCGCGCTTCTGCGCAGTAACAACGACCTCTTCTAGAATTTGAGCGGAAACGTTGTTGGTAAATGCTATGCTCGCCAAAACGAACATCCACGCAGTCGATTTAGTCGCGTTCCAAATGTGCATCGAAAGACCCCCTAACACGATTGTCCAGTTCTCATTTAGCCGATTTTTAGCCGATAGCCCAGCGCAGCCAAATTGGCTGGCAGCCGGGTTGCCAACTCTACACGGAAGTGCGGTGTAAATTCAATAGTTTATGTGGTTATTATACAACAAAATGAGGTAGTGGCCACCGTAACAATAAGGCCAACCGTGGCACGCCGGGTGAAAAGATGGTTACGTTCGGTTGACCCCACAGAACTATGAGCAAGGGTGGCGGCAGACTTTTACTAATACGCTCATCTTTTCTTCAGTGGCATGGACGATGAGCACCGACCTGTCTGCTATCTTGAAGAGAATTTAATCTCCAATTATTGGGTATCTGGCTGGGGTGACCTACCTAACCGGGGATTGAAGAAGAGCCGTTTAATATCGTCAGCGTAACTCTCGCATCGCGGTAAAAACTCTGTGCCCATGCGTGACACTACCGGTACGCGGTGATGAGTTTGGTGACGTAGGTCATTGGTCTAATTGTTTTTCTAGCTCATGCCTCTGGACTTTACCGGAAGCGCTACGCGGAAACTCCTCGAATCCGATGAACCGGATCTCTTTGGGTCGCTTGAAGCCGGCGAGATTTTTCTGACACACTGTCATCAGCTGTTCGCTCGTCAACCTGGCATCTTTCTTTGCAACAAACGCGATCGGCGTCTCTCCCCATTTCTTGTCTTTGGCACGAACCACTGCCGCCTCAGCAACCCGTGGGTCCGCCAGCAATACCCGTTCGATCTCCGCCGGATAGATGTTTTCACCACCTGATTTGATCATGTATTTAACTCGGTCGACGAAATCCAAACTGCCGTCTTTGTTGCGCACTAAGACGTCACCCATATGAAACCACCCGCCGCGAAAATCTTTTGCATTTACTTCATCAGCGTTCCAGTAGCCACTGAAAAGGGTAGGGCCGCGCATCAGTAATTCCCCTGGGACCCCTTGCGCGACGTCATTGTCATCAGCGTCGACCAGACGGATTTCGCAAAACCTGCTTTGTTGCTTAGATAAATTGGTGGGAATTTTCCCGATCGGTAGAAGGCTTGACGAACACGGCGGTGAACCGGTTTCGGTCGCTCCGAAGGTGTTGGCGTAATGTGCGTCCAACAGACGAGTGATGTCGGCGATCTCGTGCCCGGGTACTAAATCAGCCATTACGCCACACACCCTCACACCTACGGGTACGACGGATTTCTCTTTCAG
>CAZBOQ010000217.1:0-7594 GCA_964493555.1 uncultured Gammaproteobacteria bacterium
TAGGCAAGGTCGCCGGATCGAGGAGTCGTTGAGCCCCGAAACTGAGTAACGCGATCACGGTAACGACGCTCGCGGTCCTAAGCCATCTACGCATCGTACCGATCGACACTTCAAGTGGCCGTTTCAGTTGTGCTTGCGCGTGTTTCATCGCTAGTGCCGTCTGCTCAAACTAGTTGAAAGGATTTCCAGAACCAACGCGTCAAAAGACAGACCATAAGCTTTGGCCGCCATCGGAACCAGACTATGACGGGTCATCCCAGGAACAGTATTCACTTCTAGAAGCCAGGGACGACCGTGCTTATCGAGCATGAAATCAACCCGCCCCCAACCTGAACCACCGAGTGCACCAAAAGCCCGATGGGCTAACTCGCGGAACTTCGCTTCCTCTTCAGACTTAAAACCGGCAGGGCATAGGTATTGAGTATCGTCAGCAAGATACTTTGCTTCGTAGTCATAGAACTCGCGCGACGTCTCAACCCGAATAATCGGCAACACGGTATCGTTTAGCACGCCGGCGGTGTACTCCGAGCCACTAATCCATTGTTCAACGATAATTACCGAGCCATGCGTCCGCGCTTCAACATACGCGTCGTACAGCTCGTCTGCCGCTGTAATTTTAAACGCACCAACACTCGATCCCTCATCTGCAGGTTTGAGCATCAGCGGTAACCCAAGCTCAGCAATCACTGCAACCGGGTCGAAACCGTCTTCTAGTACGGTGAACCGGGGTGTCGCTAACCCAACACCCATCCATAGTTGCTTGCAGCGGACCTTATCCATACTTAGTGCACAAGCCGTTATGCCACTACCGGTAAACGGCAGGTGCAGCGTTGTGAGCAACCCCTGTATCTGCCCATCTTCGCCGCCTCGACCGTGTAAGGCGACAAACACACGCTCAAAATCATGTCCCATCAACTGACCTAAATCGCCATGCCAGTCCACGCCGTGAGCGTCTACACCCGAGCCACGCAACGAGCGCAACACTGCATCTCCGGTTTGCAGCGAGATCTCGCGTTCTGAGGTTTGCCCACCCATTAACACAGCAACCTTTCCGAACTCTTTTCCATCGTTAACCATGTCTACTCACGCTGGCACGCCCACAATCTTCACTTCAGGGATTAACGTGACGCTATGCTTTTTTTCCACAACAGTCCTAACCTTGGTAATCAGACTTTCGATGTCATCGGCGCTGGCACCGCCTTCGTTAATAATGAAATTCGCATGCTTGGCGGACACTCGGGCGCCACCAATGGTCACGCCCTTGAGCCCGGCGGATTCAATCAAACGCGCGGCAAAATCACCTGGGGGATTGCGAAATACCGATCCGGAACTGTGCTGTCCCACTGGCTGGCTCGCGTTTCGCTTCGCCATCAGCGCCTTAAGATTGTTAGCTGATTCGCCTTCTTGATCCCGAGTCAGATCCAGAGTCGCAGCGATAAACCATTCACTGGGGGTTCCGACAACATCGCGGTACCCGATCCTAAAATCGGCAGGCACTCGCACACGCTGCACACCTCGGCGATCGATGGTTTCCACCTGTTTAACGATGTCCCACATCTCACAGCCGAAGGCACCGGCGTTCATTGACAATGCTCCTCCCAACGTACCAGGAACGCCCGCAAGAAACTCCGCGCCAGCGCAGCCGTTAAGAACGCATTGGCGTGCGATCATGCCGCATGCGACACCTGCTTCGGCTCGCATTGTCGTTCGGCCCGGGAAATCCAGTTTCGTTAACGCCTTACCGGTACTAATCACTGTGCCACGGATGCCACCGTCGCGAACCAGAAGATTACTACCCAAACCCAACCATAGAATGGGCTCGTCTTCAGGCAGATCGGCGACGAAATCTACAAGCTCGGAAAGATTATCAGGCTCGAAGAATCGCTCAGCGACTCCCCCAGTTCGCCAAGTACAGTGATTTGCCATCGATTCGTTCTCTCGCAGCACCATGATCTCTCGTAGATCCGACTCCATGTATTTGTTACCGCGGCCCATTGCCGACAACCCGCAGTGCTCCGTTCGCGAGCGCTGGCACGACTCTTCCGATACTGCCAGCACCCAACACCAACAAAATGTCGTTTTCGCGCACAACACCACCAACCAGCGCCGGTAGTTCGTCCAGTTCAGCTACGAATAAAGGCTCGGTGGCACCGCGTAACCTAATAGCACGGCTGAGACTTCTACCGTCGGCGCCAGCGATCGGTACTTCCCCAGCGGAGTAGACCTCACATAGACACAAACACTCGATGGTCGAAAGAACAGTAACGAAATCCTCGAACAGGTCACGCGTGCGTGTATATCTGTGCGGTTGAAAAGCAACCACGATCCGCCTCCCCGGCCACCCATCTCTAATAGCCTCGAGACTGGCAGCAATTTCGGTGGGGTGGTGGCCGTAATCATCGATCAACAACACCCTCGCCTCGTTCAGCCGAACCTCTCCGAGCACCTGCAAACGCCTGCCAATCCCTTGAAATTCTGCTAACCCTTTTTGGATTGCTTCATCACTGACTGTTAGTTCGCCGGCGATGCAGATTGCCGCCAGCGCATTAAGAACGTTATGTCTACCGGGCAAATTCAAAAAGACCGTTCGGCTTTTCCCATCTCGAACCACGGAAAACTGAGTCGATCCCTCATCTTGAGAGACTTCCCGCGCCCGCACATCGGCATCGTCACTAAATCCATACGTAATGTAAGGGCGCGATAACTTTGGCAGAATCTCCCTGACGATCGGATCGTCTATACAGAGTACCGCGAGCCCATAAAACGGGATACGATGCAAAAATAAAAGAAAAGCGTCTTTCAATTTCTCCAGGTCGTTATCGTAGGTACCTAGATGATCGGCATCGATGTTTGTTACCACAGCAATGATCGGTTGCAACTGCAGAAACGAAGCATCGCTCTCGTCAGCTTCGGCCACCAAATAGCGGCCGGCACCGAGTTTCGCGTGCACGCCGCTTGAATTTAGCCTTCCACCTATGACAAAGGTGGGATCCAATCCACCCTCGGCCAGAAGGCCAACGACCAAACTCGTGGTAGTCGTTTTGCCATGCGTTCCCGCGATCGCGATCCCATAACGAAAGCGCATTATCTCGGACAACATCTCCGCGCGCGGTACCACCGGTACTCGGCAGCGGCGAGCCTCAGTGACTTCTACGTTGGCCGAACGAACGGCACTGGAAGTCACAACGACATCGACGCCATGAACCCTCTCGGCACAATGCTCGATGTTGATGGCGATACCAAGGGCCGTCAGACGGCGTGTTGCCGCGTTCTCCTGGATATCCGAACCGGTAACTTGGTAACCCAAATTGCGCAACACTTCCGCCAGCCCGCTCATGCCCGCACCACCGATCCCGACGAAGTGGATTTTTCTGACCCGTCCGAACGATTGTGTGTCCAGATCAAACACGCGCTGCCTCCACGCATAGATCGGCGACCCGACGTGTTGCATCAGACACGGCGAGTTGGCGCGCTCGCTTTGCCATGTCAACCAAACCTTCGCGAGTAACGCTAAACTGCGATATCAACTGTGACAAATGATCTTTATTCGCGCGCGTTTCCGGAACTAGGATGGCTGCATCCTTGTCGCTCAGATATCGCGCGTTCGCTGTTTGATGATCATCTACTGCCTGTGGAAACGGTATGAGAATCGCAGCAACACCGGCGGCAGCAAGCTCACACACTGTCAACGCACCAGAGCGGCAAATCACAACGTCCGCCCATGCGTAAGCAACTCCCATTTGCTCGATAAAAGAGTCAACCTTTGCAGGAACTCCCAACATTCGATAGCTCGCTGAGGTAGTTAACTCGTCGCGTTCCCCAGTTTGATGCCAAACCTCTAGCACGTCCGCTTCGAAATCGCCGATCACTTCTGGAAGCACTCGATTCAGCCACGCCGCGCCTTGAGATCCGCCAATGACCAATACGCGCATGGGTTCCCCGCCCCCTCGTGCACGCTGCTCTGGCGCTTCGACACCGACAATATCTGCGCGCACTGGATTACCTGTGTGTAGCACTTTTCTTTCCCGCGCAAAGGTATCTGGGAAGGCCTCCATCACCCGCGTCGCTAGTGGTGCAAGCAAGCGATTGGTCAGACCGGCGATAGCGTTTTGTTCATGGATCAATAGAGGAACCCGCATCAGCCAGGCAGCAACACCGACTGGTCCGCTAACGAACCCACCCATGCCCAAGACTACCGACGGACGTACACGCTTAAGCAATAGCAGGATCCTGGGCAATGCGATCAACAATTGATTCACCACGACGATCCGACGCCACAACCCCTTACCACGTAAACCACCGATCTCTATAGTGATGAGATCGTAACCGTTAGCTGGCACAACCCGTGTTTCCAAGCCATGGCTGGATCCCAACCATAACAACGGAATTCCCCTTTCCTTCAAATAATCCGCGACCGCCAACGCCGGAAACACGTGCCCCCCAGTACCCCCTGCCGTAATGATCACCGGACGCATCACGCGAGCCTGGAACTTTTAACCGAAGACCTGGAACGATAGTCCGTTTCCAAACCAATGCGCAGCAATACTCCGACAATAAAGCAACTGATGATGATGCTGTTACTGCCGTAGCTCACCAATGGCAATGTCAGACCCTTGGTCGGCAAAACACCCATGTTCACACCGATATTGACGAATGCCTGGATGCCGATCAGAAAACCCAGGCCATAGGCGAGATAAGCTTCGAAGTAACGCTCTTGGTTTTCTGCATTCGCACCAATCTGAAGCGCGCGGAACACGATAAAAGCGAACAAGACTATTACACTTACACTACCAATAAGACCAAGTTCCTCACCGATTACCGCAAAGATAAAATCGGTGTGGACCTCAGGAAGGTAAAATAATTTCTGCACGCTGGCTCCCAGTCCAACGCCGAACCATTCGCCACGCCCGAAAGCAATCAATGCTTGGGTCAACAGAAAACCTGCGTTATATGGATCGGCCCAGGGATCCATAAAAACCATCAAACGTTCCATACGGTAAGGTGCAAGGATCACCATCGCCAGCAATGCGGCACACGCGACCAGACCCCACATGGTAAAACGGATAATGCCAACACCAGCGAGAAATAACATACCTAGACATGTCACGAACATCACTACGGTGGCACCGTAATCTGGCTCGAGTAGTAATAATCCTGAGATAACCGTAAGTACGCCGATCGGTTTTATAAAACCCACGAAAGCCGTTCGCACTTGCTCACTATGTCTTACAAGATACGCAGCCACATAGACGATGACACACAGCTTGGCTGGTTCAGAAGCCTGCAGTGATACACTACCAAACCGAAACCAACGCATGCTTCCGTTAACCTCATAACCGACACCCGGCACAATCACCAGGATGAGTAACGCTAATGCCAACAACAACAAGACTGAGCTAGCTCGCTCCCAATAGTAAAGCGGGATCATAGTGATGACTGTGGCACCACTGATGCCAACAAACACGGCAAACGCCTGGCGCCAGAAGTAATGTAGCGGTTCACCAAAGGCACGCTCCGACACGCCCACCGACGCTGAAGCGACCATGACGAGACCCAACGACACCAACGCCAAGGCGCTTGCCGCTAACCACCGATCGAATGCCGGATACGCGCGTTGCTGTTCACGAAGCGCGTCATTAGGCACCGCCTGTTTCCCCACTTGACTCATTGCAGCAAACGCCCCCTGACTTGTGTGGCAAATTCCCGACCGCGTGCGGCAAAATCCTTGAACATGTCGTGACTTGCACACGCTGGCGACAAAAGGACCGCCTCACCCTCACCGACGAGATCACCAGCCTGCGCGACCGCATCGGCCAGAGAATCCGCGAGAACGACATGCAATTTATCTGCCAGTGCGTCTCGTATCTGCGAGGCGTCTTCACCAAGCACTACCACCGCTTTGACACGACCTTGCGCGCTTTCTAGCAGGGGTGAAAAATCGGCGCCTTTTCCCTGTCCACCAGCGATCAGAACAATACTTTGATATCCGCTTAAACCTTCGATCGCCGCTCTTGCCGCACCGACATTGGTCGCTTTGGAGTCGTCTATCCAATCCACTCCCGAGATATGTGCGACCAATTGGCAACGATGGGTAAGACCAGTGAAGCTTCGCAGGACGTCACTACTTGATGCGCCTTGAACACCTATAACGTCAGCCAACGCTAGTGCAGCCAACGCATTGGCGACATTATGTGAACCGCGAATGCCAAGCTCGCTGACCGGTAGCACGGCAACCTCACGCGCAAACAACCATGAAGTACCATTCATGTCGCGGCTGACAAACTCTGCGTCGCTCGCCCCGGCGGCACTGAAGCGTAGGCAGCTGCGAGTGGGTTCCCGTAACACCGATACACTCGGGTCGTCAGCGTTTAAAACCATCACGCCATCACCTTGAAAGATCCGCTGCTTGGCACCAATATATCGCGCCATGTCCTGATGGCGATCAAGATGATCAGCGGAGATATTCAGAATCGCCGCCACCTGCGCGCGGAGCGATGTGGTGGTCTCTAACTGAAAACTCGAAAGCTCCAACAGATAAAAATCTGGATTTTCTTCGCTCAAAAGTTCCAGCGCTGGCGTGCCGAAATTGCCACCTACGCGAACGTCGAAACCGCAGTTGTTTAAAATCTCACCGAGCAACGCGGTGACTGTACTCTTACCATTCGAACCGGTAATCGCTATGATCGGTGCCTTTGCATAACGGGCAAAGAGCTCGATATCGCCGATGATTTCCACACCCGCGGATAAGACACTAGCGGGAAGGCTATGTGGATCGACGCCAGGACTCAACACTATCGTATTTGCAGCCTCCAACATTTCGAAATCAAAACCGCCGAGGATTTGGCGAACACCCGGCAGTTCACGCGCGAGCACAGATGCACCAGGCGGCTCGGTCCGGCTATCAGTCACGACGTAAGCGACACCTAAAGCCGAAAGAAAGCGAGCGCAGGACAGACCGGTCTTTCCGAGACCAACGACAACCATTTCAAAGTCACTGCTGGATTCGCCTACGATCATTTGTTCCGCTGTATCCACTATTCGTTAGCGTATTTTCAAACTCGCCAACCCGATTAACACCAGTATCACCGTGATGATCCAAAATCTGACAATTATCCGCGGTTCGGGCCAACCCTTTAACTCAAAGTGGTGATGCAACGGCGCCATGTGAAATAAACGTCGTCCTGTTAATTTGTAAGAGGAAACTTGAAGGATGACGGACAACGTTTCCACTACAAAAACGCCCCCCATTATCAGCAACACAATTTCTTGGCGTACCACTACAGCTACCGTGCCGAGCGCCGCTCCCAATGCCAACGAACCGATGTCACCCATGAACACCTGTGCCGGATACGTGTTGAACCATAGAAAGCCTAAGCCAGCGCCAACCATGGCGCCGCAAAAAACACACATTTCACCGACCCCTGCGACGTAGGGGATACCGAGATACCTAGAAAAGTTGGCATTACCCGCAACGTAGGCAAAGATCACCAGTGCGCCGGCAACAAGCACACTGGGTAGAATCGCAAGCCCATCTAAGCCGTCGGTAAGATTTACCGCGTTACTCGTGCCAACGATAACGAAGTAGCTCAACAAC
>CAZBOQ010000218.1:0-6572 GCA_964493555.1 uncultured Gammaproteobacteria bacterium
AAAGCTAGTTTGGAAGCACCCAAAGAGATTGAACACCGGCTCACTGAAGCTTCAAAAATCCTGCCACTAGAACAACTTGCGCTCTCCCCGCAGTGTGGTTTCGCCAGCGTCGCGGGCGGGAACTTGCTGAATGAAACAGAACAAATGGCAAAGCTCCA
This sequence comes from uncultured Gammaproteobacteria bacterium, assembly GCA_964493555.1. Classification (GTDB taxonomy): domain Bacteria; phylum Pseudomonadota; class Gammaproteobacteria; order JADZEE01; family JADZEE01; genus CAZBOQ01. The sequence goes on from CAZBOQ010000218.1 coordinate 159, forward strand.
GTTAGTTGTCGACATCGCAGCAAATGTTTGGCGATAGTCAGGATCTCGAAACTCCGCCAAACCACCAACGTGGAAGCACATTTCAACCTAGAGATAAATTAAGTGCTTTGGTCCTATCACGGACGACAGTTAAATGGTCGCGCTTAGGTTGGGATGTTTTTTGCGAATTCGACAAAAAATTCGAGCGACCCTGGATTTGACATCGCATCAATATTAACAGCCTGGTTTATCGGCGTACCCGCAAGTATTTTCCGTACCGGCACTTCCATTTTTTTGCCGGTTAGCGTGTAGGGAATTGAAGTAACCGCGAAAATGGCGTCCGGGACATGACGTGGCGTATAGTCGCTCCGAAGCTTAGCTTTTATCTTTTCCTTTAACGCTTCATCCAAGTGCAAACCGATTGCCGGCACCACAAAGATTGGCATAAAGGATTCGCCAGCTGCCAGATCGAGATTTAGCACCATGCTGTCGTCGATCTCGTCCAAGGTCTCCACCGATCGGTAAATCTCCGCGGTACCAATGCGAATGCCGTAACGATTAAGGGTCGAATCGGAACGACCATAAATATAACACCCACCGCGTTCATTAATTTTTAGAAAATCTCCATGGCGCCAGATGCCAGGGTAGTCGGCGAAGTAGGACTCCAAGTAACGTTCATTACTATGGTCGTTCCAGAAATAAAGTGGCATAGAGGGCATTGGGCTCTCACAGACCAGCTCGCCGACCTCATTTATGACCCGTTCGCCGTCATCGTTGTAGGCATGAACAGCACAGCCGAGACCACGGGCCTGGATCTCACCGGCGTATACCGGTAAAGCCGACACACCTACCACGAACCCAGACGCAATATCCGTGCCACCACTTTGGGACGCAACCCAGACATCAGGTCTTACATTCTCGTACACCCAACTCATGGATTCAGGCGCCATCGGCGACCCAGTCACGAAGATTCCTTCAAGTCTCGACAACTTGAATCTTTCCTTTGGGACGATCCCCTTATTCACCATTGTTTGGACGAATGCTGGACTCGTACCAAGACATGTCGTAGCGGTCTCGTCGGCTATACGCCATAACATGTCGGCTTCCGGATGCATCGGATTACCGTCGAACTGCACGATACTGGAGCCAGTGATTAGCGAACAAACCATAGCGTTCCAGACTATCCAACCAGTAGTAGTAAAAAAGAACAGCCGCCCGCCCGGCCTCATATCTAGATGAAAGAAGGCGTACTTAAGTGCTTCCAGAATAATACCGCCATGACCGTGCACGATAGCTTTGGGTAACCCAGTGGTGCCAGAGGAGAAAACAATCCACAATGGATGATCAAAGTCGAAAGCTTCGAATGTGAAGTTTGTCTCACCCGGATCCTTTCCCGCTAATACCTCATCCCACACCACGACTTTCCCGTTCGGGAACGCGGATTTTCCACGGAACAGATAAGGTTTGTAGATCACATTTTCTAAGGACGGCAGCGCCGCTGCGATATTCGCGATGTCCTTTCTGCGATCAAAATCACGGCCGCCGTATCGATACCCGTCGAAAGCGATTAAAACTTTTGGCTCGATTTGCTGAAATCGATCCAACACGCTCTTGGCACCAAAATCCGGTGAACAGCTCGACCAAACGGCACCAATACTCGCGCAGGCGAGCAGTCCTATCGTTGATTCGGGGGTGTTGGGTAGATAGGCCGCTACACGGTCACCGGGTTTGACTCCCATCTTTTTCATCGCAACGGCCAAGATCCGGACACTTGCCGCCAGTTCCTCCCAACTTATTGACCTGCGTGGATAGACTTCGGAGAGAGACTCAATCGCGGTCTCGTCTGGACGCGCACGTCGCATCATTTCGCGTGTAAAGTTTACTCTAGCACCGGGAAACCACCGCGCACCGGGCATAATCCGCTCCTCAAGGACGCATTCGTACGGCGTCGGTGAGTCGACCTCGAAGTATTGCCACAGAGATTCCCAAAAATCCTCGAGCTCGCTCACCGACCACCGCCAGAGCGAGCCATAATCGTTGAAGGTTAAACCTTTTTCATCCGCGAGCCACCTCCGGAATCGGCTCAGGTTGCTCCGCTCAATTACCTCATCAGACGGTGTCCAAAGCAGCTGCCCTTCAGTGGTCACATGCCCCTCTCTATTCCAATAACTTTCTCGTCCTTCAGGCGATGGGCTCGCCCGTGATACAACGCAATCCGGTCACCATCCTGGTTGCTTACCAATACTTCATAGAACCCACTGCGACCGGAAACCGCGCGTTCCGATGCAACAGCCGTAAGGCTGTCTCCAAACCGTGCAGCTTTAAGAAAATCAATGCTTGCGGAAGCTCCAATGCTGGACTCATTTCGTGAATTGCACGCGTAGGCGAACGCGCAGTCGGCAAGCGTAAAAATGACACCGCCGTGACATATGCCATGACCGTTGGCCATGACCGCCAACACCTCCAACTGCGTGATTGCCACACCCGGTCCTGCAGAAAGCAGCCTGATACCTAAGCTTTGAGCGGCGATATCTTTTGAGTGAATGAGCTCGCAGACGCGCTCAGCGATTTCCTCGTCGTCCACGTCTGAAAAACAGGCTATTGGACGGCCATGGTCGCGACAGTACAACCCACAGAGAAAATCGGGATCGGCGCATAAAACATCAAATTCCCGGTGGCGTTTTCGGTCAACCCCGCGATGGCGATGAATGTTCGGATTTCAAAGCTACCGTGCCCAGCAACCTTGTAACATTCGACATCATCGTAGGCCAGCATCTCTTCGCGCCGATTATTTATAAATTTGTCGAGAAATTCCCTATCCCAATCTTCATTGATTTTTCCCGAATCCGGTGTACAAGGGAAATGTGAAATTCCTCCAGTTCCGACGACCGCAATGCGTTCGGGTAATTCATCACAGACGCGCCGTAAAGCCCGGCCAAATTGATGGCAACGGTGCAACGGTATGAGCGGTGGCGTCTGACAGTTGATATTGACGGGAATGATAGGAAGATCGTAGCGCGGAGTCAGAAAATTCAAAGGCACCATGATCCCATGGTCGAACTTCCATTCCTGAGCATAGGCCAGATCGATATCCTGCATTACCTTCGTAATAACTCTACGCGAAAGCGCCGCATCACCTGGCACTTGATGGCGTTGAATTCCCAACCAGTCCTCGTCCTCAATCGGTCCTTCATAGTCGTCAGCCATACCCATGCAAATACCAGGCATGTTGTCCATAAAGAAATTTGCAAAATGCTCGGCGCCAACAACGATCAGCGCATCCGGCCGAGCGTCTTCCATCTGTTGTCTGAGCTGATCAAGACTCCTATAGAGCTCATCACGCACTTTTGGAGCCGCGCGCTCGGCACGGCCGGTAATTCCTGGGGCGTGGCTGCAAACACCGGCGAACACAAGACTCATTATCTTCCATCCGCCCTGGTATATAAACCATCCTGGACCGGACCGTACACTTTCTCGCCGATACGCATTGCGTCGATATAGTCATCCCATTCAAACCCACGCAAGGCGGCGTAATGCATCAGCAACTGACCGTTAACTCCCATGACAAACAAATGGCCGATATCAGGTTTCCGCACCGCGTCTAGCTCATGAGCGGTCAAGCGATATTCCTTGAGCACTGACTCGATATCGGATTCAAACCGCTCCCGTACACCTGGGTCTCTATTCAGCTGGTACATGAGTTTTTGTAGGTAATACAAACTCATGGTTAATGTTTCCTCGCAGTGGAGTTTAAGCTTCGATATAGTAACCGGTGCGATCTACCGAGACCACTGAACATGCTTGCCGAAGAAGCTATATTCGCAAACGACGCTTATTATCTAGCCTTTCAGCATAAAAATTTTTCCGCAATGGAATCGCTATGGGCGCAAGCGGCCGCTGTAACATGCATACATCCGGGTTGGCCGCCGCTGACCCAACGTGCTGACAATATTGAAAGTTGGCGCCAGATCTACAGTAACGAAAAGCAACCAGACATCGTTGCCAAAGGGGCCAAGGCATTCCTGAACGGCAACACCGCGTTGGTTGTCTGCTACGAGACCGTCGATGGTGGGGCCTTAGTGGCAACAAATGGATTCATTAAACAAGCCGGCGACGTCTATATTTTTCATCACCAAGCGAGTCATTGCGCGATGCCGCTAGAGATGGACGCTGAGGCCAAGGGACCCGTCAACTAGTCTTACGGGCATAATTCCCGCAGCTTGCCATCTAGATCCGATTCATCTCCTTCTTCCGGGATTGCAATAAAAACCCCTTGTCCTGAAAGATCGATACGGTTGAGCAGGCGCACCCGTTTATCCGTCTCGCAACTGGCTTCATTGAAGTGCGCGATGACCACCGGCCCACAGTCAAGCTTTACGCTACCAATCGGCCATGGCATCCTTTCATTGAAATACGGTTCAATGCTGGTGTGCAGATAGGTGTATGCGATCACCCGGCCAACGGCGTCGACATCACACCAGTCGAGTTGATCGTCCAAACATTCTGCGCAGACCTCTCGGGGCGGGTACTGAACGTATCGACAGGACGCACAAATCTGTAGCACGAAACGACCGTTCTCTGCGGCTTCCGTAATCGGCATCCACATCTTCGTGCGCTCTGCTGGCAGTCCTAGATCAGCCATGATTGCCCCTCTTGATGATTGTGGCACTAGTGCACAGACAATGATCGTACATCACCATGCCATAGCCACTCACCAGACCGACTTCTGCACCGGGAACAAGATTGTCAAGGTCTGAACCAGTTAATTGTCGTATTCCCTCAACGATCCCAAGAAAGCCCCCTGCGAACCCGGCTTGCCCTACCGATAACTGCCCACCGGAAGTGTTACTGGGTAATCCACCACCATCAAATGTTAAGGGGGTTTCACGGACGAATCGTGCTACTTCGCCTTTTTCGCAAAACCCAAGATCTTCGAACTGCTGAAGGACAATCACTGGATAATCATCATAAGTTTCGATGAAATCCATATCCTGCGGACCGAGACCTGCATCTGCGTAAAGCTGTTCACGATAGATCGCCCAGCCGCCACGGATCTGTATGTCATCATCGAAATAAGCATTATGCTGTTCACCTGCGGCCAAGATTTCAGCATATGGAAGTCCAAGAGACCTCGCACGATCTGCGCTCATCACCAAAAAACCTTCGCCACCCGCACAAGGCATCACACAGTCCAGCAAACACAGAGGCTCGGCAATCGGGCGGGCATTGAGGTAATCATCCATACTCATGTTCTTACGCAATAACGCCTGAGGGTAATGCTGGGCGTTATATCGTTGGGTAACACAAACTCGGCCAAAATCTTCGCGTTTAACACCATAGCGTTCCATATAGTTACGGGTGATCAACGCAAAACTCCCGTTGGGACCGGCCCCGCCATAGGGGTATGCCGCGTCTTTCGAAAACTTACTGAAGTCCGCTACCAGAGTTCGAAACGTAGCAGGCTGGCAGGTGTCGCCACCAATGCACGCGACTACTTCGGCATCACCAGCCTGCACCGCACGAGCGGCGCGCTGCATGCTCATCACGCCCGATGCACCACCAGTTGGTAACTGTTCGATCCACTGTGGTGCAAGACCGAAATGTTCGGTAAGGCTTACCACCGTATCCGGGGCCAACGAGTGAGTAGAAACCGCGAGGCCATCGATTTGCTGTTTTCCTAGATTCGAGACGGCCAGTAGTTCGGTTAGGACTTTACCAATAAACCAAGTCGCTCCACGCTCGCTGACCTTCACATAGGGCAAACTGACTGGTGTGACTAGTGCGACACCGTCGTATGGACGAGGCATTAGGTTGTCGGCCGATAGCGTTTGCGAAGGCGGAGATCAAAACAGCCACTCGACCCAATTAGCGACTTGCAGAGTTTCTTCATTTCTCCTCGCCGCACTTTTTGCGTCGCGGTAGTTGGCAGGTCGTCTACAAATGCGATATAGCCCGGCAACTTGTAGTAGCTCAACAATTCTGAACAAGCAGAGAAAATCTGAATGGCTATACCTTCCCCACTCTCACTCGGATCCCGCAGTTTAATGCACGCCATCACCTCATCGCCACGAATATCATCGTCGACCGGCGCGACAGCGCAATTCTCGACGAGTGGGTTTTGGAACAACGCGCCCTCGACTTCGACCGCAGCGATGTTTTCGCCACTGCGTCGAATCACATTTTTTTTGCGATCGACGAAGTGAAATGAACTATCTTCCCCCTGGCGCACTACGTCACCGGTATGAAAATAGCCTCCTGCCCACGCCTCATTAGTTGCTTCCAAGTTTTTATAATAGCCGGAAAAAAAACCCTTCCTTGGATCGTCCCCACGCGTTCGTACTAACAACTCCCCCGCCTCCCCGTTCGCCACATTGTGGCCACCATCATCAACGATCCGAAACTCCAACCACGATGGGCACATACCAAAACAACGCG
>CAZBOQ010000219.1:0-25527 GCA_964493555.1 uncultured Gammaproteobacteria bacterium
GCGAGACGAAGGCTGTACGGATTCCAATCTCAACGCCCAGGCTTGTAAAACCGAGACCATCCAAGGACCGGCCGTGTACCAAACACCGATCGAATTCGACTGTCAGACGCACCACATCGTGCTGCTGACCGACGGTTCGCCCAGTCAAAACAATTCAGTGTCGCTAGTCGAATCGTTGACCGGCGTGACGTGCTCCGACTCTGGTCCATCAAAGGGAAAATGCGGACCAGAATTGGTGCAGTTTCTACACGATAACGATCAGCGTGCCGATGTCGCGAACAGTAAAATCATCACACACGTGATCGGCTTCAACTTCTCGAGCAGTTACATACAAAACCTGGCGCTTACCAACTCCGCGCCGGAGGGCCGTTATAAGACGGCGGGTTCTTCGGCGGAATTGGTCACAGCATTCAATGCCATCCTCGCCGAGATCCTTTCTGCGCCGACCTCGTTCGCCACACCATCTTTGACGGTAAATGCGTTCAACAAATTGTTTGTCCGAAATGAAGTGTACTTCTCGCTGTTCGAACCGGTGAACGACGTACGCTGGAACGGCAATGTGAAAAAGTATCAGCTATGTGATCAGGATCTGATCACTACTCGCGGCGACGGTACGCCTTGTATCCTTGGTGAGGTCCTGGATCGATCAGCTAACCCCACCATCGATACCACGAGCAAAATCGACGCCAATGCCGTCAACCAATGGACCAACAACCCCGGCGCTCCTGACGGCCCAGAAGTGGCTGAACAGGGTGCTCAACAGTTCGTGCCAGTGGCCAGTTCGCGTAGCATCTACACCTACACCTCGAGTGCAGATCCAGCACTAGCTTTGCCGGCGGGCGTAGATCTGACCGCCGCTGAGAATGCTGTGACCGATGGCAACGCTGCGTTGACGGCAACGCTACTGGGTAATGGAGCAATGCTTCCGGCGGAGCGCACGAGTCTCATTAATTGGATGCGGGGCGTAGACGTCGATGATGAGGACGGCGACGGCGATGTCGAGGAAAGCCGGTTCCGTTTCGGTGATCCACTACATGCAAGTTCAGTGGCAGTAACCTACGGTGGTACTGAGGCGACTCCGGTCGTTAAGCTTTTCGTAGCGACCAACGACGGCACACTGCGGATGTTGAACAGTCTCACCGGGGAGGAGGAATGGGCATTCTTTCCACAGGATTTGCTCACCTCACAGAATAGCCGTCGCCAGAACGTCGGCGATAATCACGAGTATGGCCTCGATCTGACGCCAGTCATCTGGCAAAACGATACCGACGGCGACGGGATCATTGAACAACCCGACGGTGACTTCGTCAGAATTATTGTTGGCATGCGGCGCGGCGGCCGCAACTATTACGCCTTAGACGTGACGCCACCGGTTGTGCAGAACGACCCCAACAGCACGGGCGCTATTCAACCGCGCCTGATGTGGCGGATCGAAGGTGGCACAGCAGCTTACCCGTCGCTGGGCGAGACCTGGTCGGCACCTCAGTTGACGAAGATCCGTTTCTTCGATGGCGCCAACACGATCGCTAAAACGGTAATCATCTTCGCCGGAGGCAATGATGAGGCCGGCGACGAGTCGTTCGGCACCGGAGGCGATGGTAACGGCATATTCATCGCCGACCCCGCAACAGGTCTGCGGATCTGGCATGCCAGCAATGCAGATTCCGATCTTAATGTTGCAACCATGACTTACTCAATGCCGGCACCAGTGGCCATTTTCGACAGTGATGGTGACAACCTTACCGATCGTCTTTATATCGGCGACCTTGGTGGACAGGTGTTCCGGGTTGATTTAGCCGATAACCTTGCCCAAAGCTCAAGCGGCTCCTCCGTGATCGGCCGCTTTGCGAGTATCTCTTTAAGCGAGGGTGCCGTCGCGGGCCCGTTGGCAACCGAGACCCGCAAGTTCTACCACGGCGCAGATGTCGTACAGGTCAACGACGCACTGTTCTCTAACGAACCACGCTACGATATGGTCACGTTGGTCAGTGGTAGCCGCCCGAAACCGCGCAACATCTCGACCGAGAATGCAGTCTATGCATTCCGCGATTTCGATGTCGGCGGCATGCCAGACGCTAATCTCGACAATTTAGCCGACGCCGGATACCCGACACGAGATCCTGCGCTGAGTAACATTGGACCTTTGACGCGCGCCGATCTAGCCAACTTGACCGACAATCCATTGCAAGTCGACTCAACGGGTAATTTCAACAATCCGGATGTCGGCACATTCATCAACAATGCGTTCAACGGTTTCCGTACCCGTAGTGGCTGGTTCATCGATTTGGTGGAAGATCCCGCCAACCCGGCATCATTCGTCGGTGAAAAGGGTTTGGCACGTCCAGTAACACTGGCCGGCAAGCTTTTCTTCACTACCTATACGCCACAGGACAGCGCGGCGCTTGTGGCGAACTGTCAAATTGCGGAAGGTGACGGGCGCCTCTATGGTATCGATATATTGACCGGGGCGGCACTGTTCTCGGACTTCAATACCACTGATGGCGGTGGCGCTGATCCCACAATCTCAGATCGCTCTTTGAGCCTGGGTGGCGGTTTACCATCGGAAGCGGTGCCGGTCTTTCAAAAGAAAGGCGTGACCATCATCGTCGGCGGCGGCGGCGGCGGCGCCACGGTCAACCCGGGTATCGGTCTACCGCGCAACCGTACCTATTGGTACCAACAGTAAGCGGTGAGATACAAGTAAAGAACAACCCGCGTCCCTAGACCGGAGGGCGCCGATTCATTGACATGACTATTAAAGAACCGACGGGGAATACAGCATGCGTACTATGACGACGTTGGCGAACCAGAACTTAACCATTCACGGACGCGGTTTCACGCTGATAGAGCTTATGATAGTAGTAGCCATCGTCGGCATTCTCGCAACGATAGCTTACCCTTCCTATACGGACAGTGTGCGGCGATCCAACCGAGCCGAGGGCAAAGCCTTTCTTGCCGACGCTGCGGCGCGACAGGAACGTTTTTTCTCAAACAACAATAGCTACACAGCGACGGTTATAGGTCCAGCGGGCTTGGGATATGCGGTGGCAACCAGTAACAGCAATTTTTATACGCTGACGGTAGTAGCACCAACGCCAGCTTGCGCAATCACAACTTGTTTCGTGCTGCAGGTAGCCGCTATCCCTGCCACGGTACAGGCGGATGACGCACCGTGCCAAGTGATGCGCCTGAACTCATTTAATCAACAGAGTTCATTAGACAACGCTGGAAACGTAAACCCACTAGCACCTAACGAGCCCTGTTGGGGCCGGTGATGGATTGACGTCATTAAACCGCCTTCGTCAGTTCGCGGGGCAAACTGAACACCACTGTTTCACGGATCCCCGGCGCCTCACTGACAGTAGCCCCCCCGCATTCCTGTAAGCGAGCAACCACTTGCTCGCCGAGCACCTCGGGAGCGGACGCGCCGGCAGTCACTGCTACCCGCGTTTTATTTTTGATCCAATCAGACAGGATCTCATCAGCGCCGTCGATCAGATGGGCCTCGATACCGTGTTTTTCCGCAATCTCTTTCAGCCGCGTCGAATTGGAACTGGTCTGCGATCCCACCACCAGCACCAGATCACATCCCGTCACTATCTGTTTGACTGCATCTTGACGATTCTGCGTCGCGTAGCAGATATCTTCCTTTTTCGGTCCTGCTATTTTCGGGAAACGCTTTCGCAACGCATCGATGACCTCAGCCGTATCATCCATCGACAACGTAGTCTGGGTAACAAAGGCGAGGAAGTCGGGATTCTTGACCTCCAAACGCAGTACGTCCTCGACGGATTCAACAAGATACATGCCGCCCCCACCATCAGTGCGGTTGTATTGGCCAAGGGTTCCTTCAACCTCTGGGTGACCTGCGTGGCCGATGAGGATGCATTCCCGCCCCTCATCCATGTAATGTCCGACCTCCATGTGCACCTTGGTAACCAACGGGCAAATGGCATCAAAGATTCGCAATTCGCGCCGCGCCGCTTCGCTGCGAACAGCTTTGGCAACACCGTGCGCGCTAAAAATAACGGTTGCGTTGTCCGGTACTTCATCGAGTTCATCAACGAAGACGGCGCCCTTATCACGCAGCCCATCGACAACGTATTTGTTATGCACAACCTCGTGGCGCACGTAAACCGGCGCTCCGAACAGCTCTAGCGCTTTTTCGACGATGCCGATCGCGCGATCGACACCGGCACAAAAACCTCGCGGGTTAGCTAAAACGATTTCCATAACGAACGCACTACTGAAAGATGCAATCGGTGAATTCTAACACGTTGAACCTATGGCCTCGCACATGCGGCTCAACCCTTGGCGTCTTGGCTTTTAAAACTATCGATGATCAGCATCACCGCGCCCACACAGATTGCCGAATCCGCGATGTTAAATGCTGGCCACCATAATGTCTGGTAACGGAAATCGATAAAATCGATAACATACCCTAGAGCCACACGATCCCAAAGATTGCCAATTGCCCCACCCACTATCAGGCTAAGTGAGATCTGCAGCCATCGATTCGACTCGCTGAATCTCAACCACACAATGATCGCCACACTGACTACGGCCGCCAGGCCGACAAGAAACCAACGCGCGTCAGCCTGATCGAAAAGGCTAAACGCGATGCCGGTGTTATGCATCAACGTCAAATTCAAAAACGGCGTCAGACGGACTGGTTCAAAAAGATTTAAAGCCTGTTGCGCGAATGCTTTACTCAATTGGTCCGCAATCACGATCACAGCCGAAAGCCAAAGCCATTTCATGATTTGAGTACCTGTCTGGCGTTTGCGACGTCTTGTTTAACCTGCTCGGCCAATTCGGCTGCCGAGTCGAAAACAATGTCATCGCGAAGTTTGGCAATGAAGTCGACGCGGATATATTGATGGTAGATCATTGCGTCAAATTCCAGAACAAAGACCTCAAGCATGGGGGTTTCGCCGGTCGGGTAAGACCGTCGTGTAGCGAGGTACGCAACCCCGTCGTAGATCCGCGCATCAACCCCATGAACCCGCACCGCGAATATACCTTGCAGAGGACTCACTAAACGGTTCAAACGAATGTTCACGGTTGGAAACCCTTTACCACGCCCACGTCCGTCGCCACGTATAACACGTCCGCTGACACTGTAGTCGCGGCCGAGCAGCCGCCGTGTTTCGTTCAAATCGCCGTGCGTAAGGCTTTCTCTAACGCGCGTACTACTGACCTGGTGCCCATCCAACTTGAAGGTTTCAGCCGGTACCACCTGAAAACCGTAATCGGCCGCGGCGGTCTCCAGAAGTTGCAGGTTGCCCTCTCGTCCCCGCCCAAAGCGGAAGTCTCTACCGCTAACCAGTGCTCGCACGCCGACACCGTCGACCAGCAAGGTTTCGATAAACGCCTTAGCACTTAACGAGGCCAAGGCATCGTCGAAAGTCACACAAAGCATCCGGTCGATCCCTGCGTTTGCGATCAGTTCGAATTTTTCGCGAAAACGCGTAAGGCGCGCCGGCGCCGAGTGCCCTTGAAAATACTCGTTCGGTTGCGGCTCGAATACCGTCACTAACGCCGGCACATTAAGTTCTTCCGCTAACGTCAAGAGCTGCGAGAGCACCGCGTGATGGCCGAGATGTATGCCGTCGAACTTTCCCACGGTCGCAACGCAACCGCGATGCTTCGCTCGAATATTGTGCAGACCTCTAATCAACTCCATAGGAAGTGTGTATCATCCCGCGCCGGGGAAGGAAAGGACACATAACCTGCTATCGCAGTAGATGACCGAGGCGCACACCCATCAGCCACATTGCTGCAACATAGACACTTGCCCCAGCGACAATCCATGCCGACAACTGAATCATTCTGTCGAAGCCCCCTAACGCAACCCAGGTTGGCAGCGGCGGTACAACGAACGTAAGCATCACTGCCATGAAGACGCTGCCAATGATCGCTTTGTATACCAGCGTGGCTAGTTCGGCTCGCGGTTGCAACACGCCTTCGCGGCGTAGACCTCGATAAAGTAGCCCAGCATTGATAAACGCCGCCAGCGTGGTTGCCAGGGCAAGCCCTGCATGGGCTAACGGAAAAACAAAGAGCAAATTCATCGCCATATTGGCTAACATCGCAATCACGCCGATGCGCACGGGCGTCCTGGTGTTCTGACGGGAGAAAAAGCCGGGCGCTAACACCTTTATTAGGGTAAAACCGATTAGTCCGAACGAATATGCCACCAGGCTTCGACCAGCCAAATCGACATCATGGACACTCAGCGCCCCATATTGAAACAAAGTACAAAGCATTGGCTCAGCTAAGACAGCAAGCCCAGTGGCCGCTGGAACACCGATAACCGCGACTAGACCGAGCGCCCAGTTCAATGTCGATGAAAATTCCTTACCGAGGCCGGCGGCATGGCGTTCCGACAGACCAGGTAGGATCACGGTCGCCAGCGCAATGCCGAACACGCCGAGCGGAAACTCGACCAGGCGGTCCGAATAGTACAACCAAGAGACGCTTCCCGTTACTAGGAAAGAAGCAATGACGGTGTCGATCACTATGTTCAGCTGCGAGACGGAAACACCGAAAATCGCCGGCCCCATCAATTTTAGGATGCGGCTGACGCCGGCATGACCGCGGGAAAACCGGGGCCTCGGCAATAGACCCAGGCTTCGTAGAAAAGGAAGCTGAAAAGCGAGCTGAACAATACCGCCTAGCAACACTCCCCAGGCAAGTGCGACCACCGGATCAGCCAGCATGGGCGCCAGCCAGATCGCCGCGGCGATCAACGACAAATTCAAAAAAACTGGCGTGAAAGCCGGCACCGCGAAACGCCCGTAGGTGTTAAGAATGCCGCCAGCCACCGCGGCGAGCGAAATGAACAGCAAATAGGGAAAGGTAATCTGCAGCATCACCACCGCAAGCCGATATTTCTCCTCGTGCGCAACAAACCCGGGCGCGAAAACCATAATGAAGACAGGTGCGCTTAACACACCCACTGCGGTTATCAGCATCAAAATAAGGGTCAACCTGCCGGCGACGGCGTCGATCAGTACCCGGGTCTCGGCTGGAGACTCACTAGTCTTGTACTCCGCCAGCACCGGCACAAACGCCTGCGAGAATGCGCCCTCGGCGAAAAGCGTGCGATAGAAGTTAGGGATACGGAAAGCGACGAAAAACGCATCTGCTGAGACTCCAGCACCGAAAAAGTTCGCCACCACCACGTCACGGATATAACCCAAAACGCGCGAGGCCACGGTCGGCAAACTGACCGCAGCGGTGGAACGCAGTAGTGCAGAGCTCATTGACAAGCCGTTGGTGAATGCGCATAGTTACGCGCCTTCCCCCACCGGCAAAATAAAGTTGGCAAATTCAGCACAAGCAAAAAAACGCGCCCGTCAGTCTGAGAAGCGCCGCACAAACAATATCCACGATCGCTCCAGAATGCGTAGTGCCATTAAAAAGGTTGTCGCCGCTATCGATGCCGGCGATAAATCGGCGGCCGAGGCGGCGTATAAAGAAACCACGCCCGAAATCGATCGAATGGCTAATAAAGGTTTGATTCATAAAAATAAAGCTGGTCGCCATAAGCGCCGTTTAAACGCCCGCATCCGGGCATTATAAGGCTTTACAGGATTACTAGGTTGTCCCGGTGGATCAACTCCGGTTCACGGCAGTAACCGAGCGACGCCTCGATCCGATCGCTCGCCAAGCCCTTGATGGCCGTAGCCTCTGACGCAGCGTAGTTGACCAATCCGCGGCCTACTTGGCGACCCTCGGGATCCACGCATTCGACCAATTCACCACGCTGAAACTCTCCGCGAACTTCGGTCACCCCGACCGCCAGAAGACTCCTGCCGTCCGCACGCAACACCTGTACTGCTCCGCTATCGAGCACCAGCTGGCCGCCAACCTTAAGCGTGCTGGCCAGCCACTGCTTACGCGCTGCCAAAGTTTCCTGCGCGGGGCTTAGCAGCGTACCTATCGATTCGCCGTTACTTATCCGCTCGATTACGCGGTCTTCGTGACCCGGTGCAATAACGGTAGCGGCGCCCGCTCGCCCAGCTAATTTCGCCGCGGAAAGCTTGGTACGCATTCCCCCACGCCCCCAGTCACCGCCTTCTCCTGCCGACGTTATTAAGGCGCTGTCGCCGGCGGTCGCTGTGGAGATCAATGTGGCATCAGGATTGGTGCGTGGATCGCTAGAGTACAGACCATCTTGATCGGTCAACAACACCAACAAATCTGCTTCGACCAGATTGGCCACCAGACCGGCCAAGGTATCGTTGTCCCCGAACTGGATCTCCGCAGTTGCAACCGTATCGTTCTCGTTTACGACCGGGACTACGCCGAGCCTTAATAACGTTCGCAATACGCTGCGTGAATTTAAATAACGGCGACGATCGGAAATATCGTCGTGGGTCAACAGGATCTGTGCAGTATGGAGTCCCAACCGTGAGAAACAACTTTCGTACGCTTGGACTAGTCCCATTTGTCCAATCGCCGCCGCCGATTGCAACTCGTGCAGTGCGTGTGGACGTTGCTCCCAACCGAGCCGAGAAATCCCCTCCGCAATTGCCCCGGAGCTGACGATGACGAGCTGGTAGTCACGTTGCATAAGTGAGGCGATCTCGCCTACCCATCGCTCGATGCGATCGCTGCGTAAACCCTGACCGTCATCGGTGATCAAGGAGCTGCCGATTTTTATTACCCAGCGTCGGGCTTTACGTACTCGTTCGCGTTCGTCAGCCATGTGCAAGCTCAAACCCTTCGGCATCCCGCCGTTCGAGTTCGTCATGTAGATCATCCATCAAGACTTTGCAACCCTCACCGTCCAGAGAGGAAACCGAATAAACGGGACCTTCCCATTCAATTCGCTTCAGTATCGCTGCCATTCGGCGTTCACGTTCGGGCGCTGGTACCAGATCGACTTTGCTGAACACTAAGCAACGGCGACGCTGGTGTAATTTCGCGCTGAAATTCTTAAGCTCCCTATCAACGGCCAAAAACTCGCTAGCCGGATCGCGCGCTTCGCCTGCATCGGAGATATCGAGCAAATGAACAAGCATACGCGTGCGATCCAAATGCCGTAGGAAGCGCGTGCCCAATCCAGCGCCCAAGGCAGCACCTTCGATCAAGCCCGGGATATCGGCAAGCACAAAGCTTCGCGCGATGTCCAGCTCCACCACGCCCAAACTTGGATGTAAAGTGGAAAATGGATAGTCCGCTACTTTCGGCCGCGCTGCAGAGACAGCGGCAACTAACGAGGATTTACCGGCGTTCGGTGCACCGACAATACCGACGTCAGCGATCAGCCGCATCTCTAAGCGAAGCTCCCGGACATCGCCAGGTTTACCCTTAGTGGTCTTACGTGGCGCACGGTTAGTGCTAGACTTGAAGTGACGGTTACCTCGTCCACCCGACGCACCCTTTGCCACGAGCAACCTCTCAGCATGCGCGGTCAGATCGCCTATCAGTTCGTCTGTGTCATCATCGTAAACCAGTGTCCCGGATGGAACCGTAACAACGCGATCGGCCCCGTTTTTTCCGATTCGTTGATTGCCCATGCCGTATTGACCGTTCTCGGCGGTGAACAAATGCGTATAGCGAAAATCGATGAGCGTATTGAGACCTTCATCCACCTGCAGATACACATCGCCGCCTTTGCCCCCATCACCACCATCCGGACCGCCAAGCGGGACATAACGTTCGCGGCGAAAACTAAGGCAGCCATTTCCACCCTTTCCGGCTTGTACGCGGATACGCGCTTCATCGACGAATTTCATGCTGACAGAATGTTAGCCCGCATCTTCAAACGGGGCAGGACCGACGCGGTCGGTCTAATTGGCGAGAACCGCTACGAAAGTACGATTCTTAGCGCCACGCTTTTGAAACGTCACTATACCTTCGGCCGTAGCGAACAAAGTGTGGTCTCGTCCACACCCGACGTTTTCACCGGCGTGGATCCGCGTGCCGCGCTGACGAACGATGATGTTACCGGCAAGCACATGCTCACCACCGTACCGTTTTACACCCAGTCGCTTGGATTGCGAATCACGGCCATTGCGCGTACTTCCGCCTGCCTTTTTATGTGCCATTTCTGCTCGCCCTCGTGACTCAACTTTTCGCGATGCCGGTTATCTCTACTTTAGTATACAGCTGGCGGTGTCCGTTGCGCGTGAGATGTTGCTTGCGGCGCTGGAACTTTACGATTTGGATCTTGCCGTGGCGCCCCTGTTCAATCACCTTGCCGGCAACCGTGGCGCCGGCCACGAATGGAGAGCCGACCTCGACGTTGTCACCATCCACCAGCATCAGAACGTCGTTGAACTCGCCCGCATCACCCTCGCCAGGCCCGAGTTTCTCGACCAGCACAGTATCACCCTCCGCGACCCTATACTGCTTACCGCCGGTTTTGATTACCGCGTACATGATTCTGATGCTCCACTCGAGCCCGGATGTGCGCTCGGAAAGGTGCGCGATTGTATGAAATTTCCTGGCCCGAGACAAGCCACGGGCCGCTTCCATGTTATTATCGGTTCTTTAAGCCTCAGGCGTCTTTCCCCAGCACAAACATGGACATAAACGCGGTCCGCGACCTCGTCGCCGACGACATGGCTGCCGTGGACCGGTTGATCCGAACATGGCTACGCACCGACGTTGCGCTCATTGACCAACTAGGGCACTACGTCATCAGCAGCGGCGGCAAGCGGCTGCGGCCGACCCTCGCCCTGCTCAGTGCCAAGGCGCAGGGGTACCAAGGTGACCTTCATGCGATAATCGCGGCGATCGTCGAATTCATCCACACCGCAACCCTATTGCACGACGACGTGGTAGATGCCTCCAGCCTGCGTCGCGGCAAGGTTACGGCTAACCTCGTTTGGGGCAACGAGGCCAGTGTGTTGGTCGGAGATTTTCTCTACTCAAGATCGTTCCAAATGATGGTCGAGGTTCGCAACATGCGCGTGCTGGAGACGCTCGCGGACGCCACTAATACGATCGCTGAAGGTGAAGTGCTACAACTGGTTAACTGTCACGATCCGTCCACCACGGAGGCTCGCTACTTTGAAGTCATTCATAACAAGACCGCGAAGTTATTCGAGGCTGCCTGCCGGCTAGGCGCGATATTGAACGATAGCGACGAGGTGATTGAAAATGCGATGGCCGCGTACGGCAGGCATCTCGGCACAGCCTATCAGCTGATTGACGATGTGCTGGATTACAGTGCATCGCCAAGCGAACTCGGCAAGAACGTCGGCGACGACCTTGCCGAGGGAAAACCAACCCTGCCGTTGCTGTACGCGTTATGGAACGGCAACGATCAACAAACGGCGGCCATCCGCGAGGCAATCGAGAAAGGCGGCCACCAACATCTAACCATGGTAATGCAGGCGATTGAGTCGACTGGGGCCATCGCGTACACTGCCGAGGCCGCGAAAAATGAGTCTGAAAGCGCCTTGGCAGCGATCGCGGAGATCGAGGCCTCGCCTTATAAAGACGCACTTGAAACACTCGCCCGGTACGCAATTGACCGGCGATCCTAAGTTGTCGGCCCAGACGAAAGTGGTCATGCGCGAACGTCTTCGGGGTGTAGCTCAGCCTGGTAGAGCACTGTCTTCGGGAGGCAGGGGTCGCTGGTTCGAATCCAGTCACCCCGACCAATTAGGGAACGGCGTTCGTTTCGAGTGTCGTGGCAAGGCACTAACTGTCCACCAACCATGACCTCCGCGACCACTCACGATTACGAATACCAACTCGAGATATTGAAAGAGGTCTCAAGAACTTTCGCACTCACCATTCCACAACTTCCGAACGCGCTTAGCGTTACAGTTGCTAATGCTTACCTCTTGTGCCGTATCGCCGATACCATCGAAGACGATGCGAAGATGAGCGCGTCGCAGAAACGCGAATTCACTGAACGCTTCGTCGCCGTTGTCGAGAACGAAACCTCCGCGGATGAGTTTGGCCGCGAGCTTGCGCCGCTGTTATACCCTGGCACGCTGGCGGCGGAACGGGATCTAATCGCTAACTCAGCTGCCGTCTTGCGGATTACCCACGCTTGCAACCACACGCAACAACGCACCTTGAGCCGCTGCGTTCGGATCATGGTAGGCGGCATGGCGGACTATCAGGACAGCGAAACACTAGCCGGCCTCAAAGACATGCAGGCCATGGATCGTTACTGCTATTTCGTCGCGGGTGTGGTCGGCGAGATGCTGACGGAGCTGTTTTGCGATTACTCCACCGAGATTGCTGAACGCAAGGAACAGATGCTAAAACTCGCGGTCTCATTCGGGCAAGGACTGCAAATGACCAACATCTTGAAGGACATCTGGGATGACCGGGAACGAGGGGCATGCTGGCTACCCCAGCAGGTCTTTTCTAGCTACGGCTGCGAGCTGGCTAACCTACGTAGTGGTGAGGAGAACCCGGGATTTGCCGAAGGATTAGGCGAGCTTATCGATATCGCTCGCGCGCATCTGCATAACGCACTCACCTATACGCTACTGATACCTCACAGGGAAAAAGGCATACGGCGATTTTGCCTCTGGGCACTAGGGATGGCCGTACTGAGTCTCGATAAGCTAAATAAAAACCGCGATTTCAATAGTGGCCTGGCCGTAAAGATCTCTCGGCGTAGCGTAAGAGCGACGGTTCTACTCACCAGCACCTTGGTAACACAGGATCGGTGGCTGAGTAAGCTATTTACCTTGGCGACTCGCAATTTGCCTGGCAACCACAGACATGAGACACTCACCCGGCAGAATTACGGTGCTAATTCACGCACTTAGGTGCGCATTAGTATCAAAACAGACCTCGGTAGGATAGAGAACAGCACGTTAGTGCTATAAGTTTCTTTGGAAAATCATCCAACACCTATCGACCTTAGTGCTCGCCCATTGACGGTTGTGAAAAACCACGGAAGGCATCTCTTATATCGATGGAATCGTTAGCACATCAACAAACCGCGGAAGTCGTGAAGCTCAAAGCTCTCGATTCGGCAACCTCACTAGACCTCGATTCCGCGATCGCTGCTGCGACGGAGTCCCTACAACTCGATCAAAAGCAAGACGGCCACTGGATCTACGAGCTGGAGGCAGACTGCACTATACCCGCCGAGTTCATCATGATGATGCATTTCATGGATGAACTGGATGACGCGCTAGAACAAAAACTCGCAACCTACCTACGCAATCAACAAGCAGAGCATGATGGCTGGCCGCTTTACTACGGTGGCGATTTCAACCTGAGTTGCTCGGTCAAAGCCTACTACGCACTAAAGCTGGCAGGTGATGACCCTGCGGCGGCACACATGGTGCGCGCCAGAAACGCGATACTCTCCCACGGCGGCGCTGCTCACAGCAACGTTTTTACCCGCATCGCGCTAGCGCTTTTCGAACAGGTGCCGTGGCGCGCCGTACCTTTCATCCCTGCCGAAGTCATTCTGCTACCGCGCTGGTTTCCTTTCCATATCAGTAAAGTTTCTTACTGGTCACGTACTGTGATGGTTCCGCTTTTTATCCTCTGCACTCTGAAGCCTTCGGCTGCCAATCCGCGCGGCATCGATATTCGCGAGCTTTTTGTGATCCCTGCAGACGAAGAGCAACACTACTTTCGTCATCCTTCCACGCTAAGTCGTATGTTTCTTGCCCTAGACCGCTTCGGCCGCTGGTTGGAAAAATTGGTCCCGGGAAAAGTTCGCCAATACGCGATAAAGCGCTGTGAAGACTGGTTTATCGAACGCTTGAACGGCACTGAAGGGCTCGGTGGCATTTTCCCGGCCATGGTGAACGCTTACGAGTGCCTAGCGCTATTGGGCTATCCACCGGATCACCCGTACCGAGTGCAGGCCAGAGAGGCGCTGGAGAAACTGCTGGTCGTCGATAAAGACAGCGCTTATTGCCAACCCTGTATGTCACCGGTCTGGGACACTTGCCTCGCCACCCAAGCCCTGCACGAAGGTTTGTCATTGACCAGATCGGAAACCAGTGTTGCCGCACTCGATTGGTTGCGCGACCGGCAACTGGATAAGGAATCCGGCGACTGGCAGGACAATCACTCAAATCTGGCCGGTGGCGGTTGGCCGTTTCAATACGCCAACTCCCATTATCCGGATCTCGATGACACTTCGGTGGTTGCCTGGGCGATGTACCGGGTAGACAAAGAGCGCTATCGTGACTCAATCGAGCGAGCCGCAGATTGGGTGTTTGGTATGCAATCCAACAACGGCGGCTGGGGTTCGTTTGACTCGGACAACACACACCATTATCTGAACGCAATTCCGTTTGCCGATCACGGCGCCCTACTTGATCCCCCGACCAGCGATTTGACTGCACGGTGCCTCGCGATATTGAGTCTCGCTGACAAACCTGAATATCGTGCCAGTGTGCAAGCCGGCATCGAATATTTGAAATCCGAACAGGAAGATGACGGCGCGTGGTTCGGACGCTGGGGCACCAACTTCATCTACGGAACCTGGTCAGCGCTAGCCGCGTTGGAGGTTGCCGGCGAGGAACCTAACCAAGAATATATCCGTAACGCTATCCAGTGGCTGTATTCCGCGCAGAACGATGATGGTGGGTGGGGCGAGAGCAACGACAGTTACTACCCACCTAAACATCCACGACCACATCCCAGCACCTCGTTTCAAACGGCGTGGGCGGTATTGGGGTTGATGGCAGTCGACGGAGTTCATTCGATAGCGGTCAAACGCGGCATTGATTTTCTTCTGAGTCGTCAAGAGGCAGATGGTCTTTGGCTGGATGCAAATTTTACCGCGCCCGGTTTTCCCAGGGTTTTCTATCTGAAATATCACGGCTACTGTAAATACTTCCCCCTTTGGGCTATCGGCCAATACCGCAATCGTCTGCGGGGGTTAGAGCTCAACTGAAAGAGATTTGCCCCGTCGGCGTCCTTCTGTGATGCAAATCGGGTTTGTCGTCGCGCTCCCCCGCGAAGCCAGGAGTCTGCTAAAGGCCTCCGCGATTTCTGTGGCTGAACCGCTTAGCTTGGACAATAATCTCCTAGTCGTCTCCGGTATGGGCGCCCGCGCTGCACAAGCGGCAGCGGCGCTACTTGCCCAACAACAAGTCTCAGCGCTAGTGAGTTGGGGTACTGCTGCTGGTTTGGTGCCGGAACTCGGAGCCGGCACGGTGGTAATCCCGACGAGGGTCGTGTGTACCGAGGCATAGCTGTATCCTGCCGCCCAACTATGGCGACAACGTTTGATTGACAAACTCAACCCTCGCCTATCAGTAGTGTCAGGAACCCTGGCAGAAGCCGACAATGTGCTCCATTCGAAAGCGCAGAAATCCGCCCTGCACCGCTCATCATCCGGTGCGGTGGCCTGCGACATGGAAAGCGGCGCTGTTGCGCGCATCGCCGAACGCTCTGGCCTGCCTTTTCTCGCGGTCAGGGCAATTGTCGACTCGTCGGAACTATCCCTGCCGCCGGAATTGGCTGCGACGCTGGACACCTTCGGCAATCCACGTCTCGCACGCCTCGCGGCACTACTGTGTCGGCACCCGAGCAGGCTCGGGCAATTACTCAAACTTAAAGACGCTTTTCAACTTGCGATGAAGAATCTCGCCCTAGTATATGCCATCGCAGGCAACGAACTCGGATACACCGAACGGTGACCATCGCTTTCCAATCCGCCGTCACTAGTTGGCATACACTGGTCTGCCGTCACGCCACAACGGTTGTTGTTCTCACCACATTATTGGCACTTTCGAGTGCCTACTACGTCGCCAATAATCTCGACATTAACACCGATACCGCCGATCTTCTTTCGGCACAGTTGCCGTGGCGGGCGACCTATCTGGAATACAAAAAGGCGTTTCCACAATATGCCGACAACATTGTTGTCGTCATAGAAGCCGACACACCGGATCAAATGCAGGACGCCATCACTAAGCTTGGCGCACGGATCGATCAACGGCCGGACATATTCGAATCAGTCTACCTCGGACAGTTTTCGGATTTCTTCCGAACTAACGGTCTGATGTTCATGGCTACTGATGAACTGGAAACGCTTGGTGACCGCCTCGCCGAAGTGCAACCGTTTCTCGCCCGCCTAGCTTCAGACTCAACGTTGGGTACGTTCACGAAGGTACTGACTCAGGCAGTCGATGAAATGCTCGACGGTGAAAAGTTGTCGATCGATACGACCTTCGCCGCTGTAGCTGAAGTCATTGAGGCTGCCGGCCGCAACGAGCGGAAAACGCTATCGTGGCATACCTTGATGTCCTCCGAGCCCATTACTGACGGAGACCGACGCGGAATCATCGTCGTCAAACCGGTATTGGATTACTCCTCGCTGTTACCCGGCGAGCCCGCTGTTCACGGACTCAGGGCACTGATCACCGATGCGGGCTTGACGCCGGACGAAGGGCTCCAGATCCGACTGACCGGCGGTGCAGCACTCGCGTACGAGGAGCTGGACAGTGTGACACGTGGTGCGAAACGGGCCGGTTTGCTTGCACTAATTATGGTGTCGATCGTACTTACTGTCGGGCTTCGTTCGATCATGTTAGTGATAGCAACATTGCTCACACTTATATTTGGATTGCTATATACGGCAGCGTTTGCGACCTTCGCCATCGGCGAGCTCAATCTGATTTCAATTGCCTTCGCAGTCCTGTACATCGGGTTGGGCGTGGATTTCGCCATTCATTATTGTTTGCGCTATCGGGAACTACGCGGAAACGGAAACGACAGTGTGGCACTGGCGTCGACCTCTCGACATATCGGGGCATCGCTAGCGATCTGTGCGCTGACAACGGCGACAGGATTTTACGCATTCCTGCCAACCGCCTACTCTGGGGTTGCAGAACTCGGTGCTATCTCCGGCACGGGTATGTTCGTGAGCCTCATCGTCAGTTTGACATTACTACCAGCTTTGTTAACCCTAGGTCCGCGGGTGGCCGCTCGAAGCGCCGAGCGCGGGCAACATAATCCCTTGACTTCCATACCGCAACGCGCCCCAGGCATAGTCTGCGGCTTCGCTTTGCTGATCTGTCTGGTGAGTTTTTGGTTACTACCGAAAGCCGAATTCGACCACAACCCGATCCATTTACAGGATCCAACGACAGAGTCAGTGATCACCTACCGCGAACTGCTTAAAAAAAGCGAACAATCACCGCTCTCCATCAGCGCGCTCGTTAACGGACGCGACGCCGCTGCAACACTTGCCCGGCAGCTGAGAAAACTGCCGGAAGTCGATAAAGTCATTACCCTGGAAGATTTCCTGGCCACGGATCAGGAAGAAAAACTTTACATCATCGAGGACATCGCCCTAGCCCTCGGCCCTGATCTCGAGCCCTCCAATACCGGCAAACGTAACGACTCGAAAGAAGAAATCGCGAGCTTGCGGAGCCTTCGCGACCGGTTACAACAGTTCAGCGGCAACCCTTCTAACGCGAATATTGGCGACAGCGCCAAACAGCTGCTAGCCGCGTTGAACGGATACCTCCAACAACTGGGGGACGCTGACGAGGAAAACCGTGAACAACTCCAACGTCTGGAAGCAGCGCTGCTTAGCAACTTGCCCGGTAGGCTGGATGCGCTTCGCCAAAGCCTAGAGGCCAATGTTTTCAACACACACACACTACCACGAGATTTACATAACCGATGGGTCGGCGAGGGTGACGTTTATCGCATCGAGGTCTTACCGCGAGACAACCTCGACGACAACCGTGCTTTGGAAGATTTCGTCGCAGCGGTTCAGCAGGTAATGCCAGAACGAGCCACAGGTAATGCGGTAATTAACGTTGAGGCCAGCGCCGCCGTCGTCGACGCTTTTCAACAGGCATTCCTATCGGCGGTTTTGGTTATTACAGTGTTGCTGTTATTCCTGCTCGAGCGGCGCAGAGATGTTCTGTTTATTCTTGCGCCGCTGCTGCTAGCTGGGCTACTGACCGCCGCAACTGTGGTTCTAATCGGCGAGTCCTTTAACTTTGCCAACATCATCGCACTACCACTGCTTTTCGGAATTGGTGTCGACAGCGCCATTCATATCCTGCACCGCTATCGCACAGCCCCACCCAGCGATGGCAGTTTGCTGGCGACTAGCACGGCCCGCGCGGTCGTGGTGAGCGCCTTTACCACCGCTTGTGGATTCGGCAATCTTGCAGTATCTGCACACCTCGGTACCGCCAGCCTCGGCAAAATGCTCGCGTACGGCCTTTGCTTCATGTTGATTTGCACATTGCTATTGTTACCTAGCATGCTAGTGCTGAGGGCAGGGAAACATGCAAGATAAGCCATGGGATGCGAGACTTGCGGCCTACCTGGTCACTCCGTTTATCGACTCGGCGTTCACCCCCAACCACTTCACGACCTTGAGACTCGTGGTCGGACTCGCTGGAGCATTCGTTTTCGCATACGGTGCATATCCTAACACCGCCGCATCTCTCATCATTGCTTCAAACTTTATTGATCATGCCGACGGTGAGTTAGCGCGAATGAGCGGTAAGACCTCTCATTTTGGTCATCTATATGATCTCGCCGCGGACGCACTGGTCACGATATTACTTTTCGTCGGCATTGGCATCGGCTTAAGCGAAAGACCGGATGACGGCGGATCAAACTTCGCACCCATCGTCATGGGTGCGATTGCTGGCATCGCGGTTGCAATTATTTTTCAACTGCGCAACCACATGGAAAGTGTCAGCGGAAAAGCTGCAGTCACTCAGGTGAGTTTCGCCGGATTTGAGGCAGAGGATATCCTGTACTTGCTACCGTTGGTTACCATCTCCGGTGTGCTTGCGCAATTCCTACTCGCCGCGGCGATCGGCGCGCCCATTGCGGCGATGGCGGTAGCAATTCATTTCCTATCCTGGCGGCGACAACGTACATGACAACTTTTGTTACCGGGGGAACAGGTTTTGTCGGAACGGCCGTGATTCGGCAGCTGTTAGAAGCCGGCCATCAAGTTAGAGCCTTGGCCAGACCACGAAGCTCTCGCCGCAATCTCAATAACCTGGATGTAGAGGTTGTCGAGGGCTCCCTAAACGATCGACCGTCATTGGCGCGCGGGCTAGCCGGTTGCCAAATAGTATTCCATATCGCCGCCGACTACCGCTTGTGGGTTCCAGACCCATCTGTACTCTATAGCACTAATGTAGACGGAACCCGAAACTTGTTGTTGGAAGCAGCAAGCGCCGGAATCGAACGCATTGTTTACACTAGCAGCGTCGCGACGCTGGGCATTAACAAAGATGGAACACCGTCTGATGAGGCGAGCCCAGTATCGATTGAAGACATGATCGGACATTACAAGCGGTCGAAATTTCTAGCTGAACAACTGGTCCACAATTTCGTCACCGATCCAAAATTACCTATCGTGATTGTTAATCCCTCGACGCCGATCGGCCCGCGCGACATCAAACCGACACCCACAGGCCGAGTGATCCGCGATGCTGCCCACGGCAAAATGCCAGCCTATGTCGATACCGGGCTAAACTTGGTGCACGTGGACGATGTCGCGCGTGGCCACCTGCTGGCGCTGGAACGTGGTCGGATCGGTGAACGCTACATCCTAGGTGGACATGATCTCAGTCTCCGCGATATTTTGTACAAAATTGCGGCAATTACCGGTCACCGTCCACCACTGTTCCAGCTTCCGCATGCAACGATTTTTCCGATCGCTTATTTGAGTGAGCTCTGGGCCCGGTTTACCAACGGATCGGAACCGCAGGTAACCATTGACGGTCTCAAGATGTCGCGCAAGCTTATGTACTTCTCCAGTGCCAAAGCTAAAAGCGCACTCGGTTACACTTATCGCTCAGTGGACGAAGCACTGACCGACGCGGTGGACTGGTTTCTAAGCGAATAACTCCACCACAACCCCAGGCCAGCCGCTATCCATAGGATTTCGCGCGCGCGCCTTACCAACGCCACTGCGATCCCTAGGGTCGGATTACCGGTGATTGCACCGCAAACCAGCATGAACGTACCTTCCTGCGCCCCGATCGCCGCCGGGATAAAAAACGCGCCTGCCCGCACGAGCTGCGCCATTGACTCGATGATCCACGCCTCCGCTAAGCTGACTGGGTGGCCGAACAAGTACATCACCAGGTAAACCTCCACCACCCCAAGCAACCAGTTGATGATTACTAATACCAAAGCGCTGCCAAATCGGGCTGGCTTATGCTTATAAAAACCGACAAACTGATCGTCGATTTCAGTAATGATCTCCAGCCACTTCTGCAACCGAGTGCTGAAACGACCAGCGCTCAGCCGCGACCCCGCGCGCGAGGTCAAGCGCAACCGCTGCCAAAGAAAGAAGTTAACAATGATGACCGTTAATCCAATCAAACCAGCTCCGGCAACTGTTTTGTAACTGTCCGGAACCTTATCGGACTGCAACAACAGGACGAACCCGATGCCAAGGAAGAAAAGCAGTCCGATTAATATGGTGGTTTTGGCAATTACAACTGTCGCCATCGATTCGCGATATCCGATGTCATAATGCGATTTCAACAGCATTGCCTTAATTGGCTCACCGCCCATGGAGGCGGTAGGTGTAACATTGTTGAAGGCTTCCCCGACCATGCGCACAAGAAACAGCCGCCAGAGCCAGCGCGGAGCCATGGGAATGGAGTCGAAGGCCAACGCCCACGCGACGACATCAACACCGAAGGCAATGAAAAACAGTACCATCACCAAAACCATGCCGAACCAGCCGATCTCGACCACGCGTGCCCACAGCTCGGCCAAATCTGTTTCGTCCAGCACAACACCCAGAAGTACCAAACCAAGCAGCAGAAAAAGCAATTTGAGGTACTTCACCGGCGCCAATCTTGTGCGGTTTGATTCACCAGATCCCTTGCTCGTCGCGATAGCTTACAGGAAAATCAGCACTGGCCACTTGTTACGCCGAAATGAAACTCGATCAGACTATACGCCAACAAATCGATAACTTGAACAAAGTTGCACTACGTGATGAATTTGTTCGCCAGAATGAATTTTTGATCATCGATGATTTTCTGCCGACGCCGATACTCGATTTGTTGTTGGGCAAACTGCCGAAACTAGAGACTTGTATAAACCGCAACTTCATCCCCGGGCACAAGAAAGGCGGAAGCATCAGCCGTTACGACCTTGATCGGCTGGCACCCGAGTTCGGCGAACTTTATCGCTCCGCTAGTTTTAATTCTTTGGTAGTAGAAACCGCGGGACGACCTTTAGTCCACTGCCCGGCTGACGATCCACATACCTACGCTTTGTACTACTACACCGAGCCAGGCGATCATATAGGATTTCACTATGACACTTGTTACTACCGAGGCAGCCGCTACACGGTGCTGCTCGGCTTGGTAGATCGTTCAAGCAGCAAGCTCGAATATCGACTCCAGGGCACAAACGAAACAGCCACCATTTCGTTAGCGCCTGGGCGCCTCGTGCTGTTCAACGGTGATAAGCTGCACCACCGCATCACTCCACTAGGCATCGATGAAGTACGTATCGCGCTCACTTTCGAGTACCTGACCGACGCCAGCATCGCTCCATGGTCGCGAATGTTTTCCAACCTAAAGGATGCATTCGCCTATTTTGGTTTGCGTCAGGTCTTTGGGCGCAGGCACTGATGAGGCCGCGATGGATGCGATAATGTTGGCCGCCGGCATCGGCAAGCGACTGGGGTTAGTTCAACAAAGCCCCAAATGTCTTATCCGGATTGGCAAAAAATCATTATTACAGCGGCACATAGAAAATTTACAACGCCTCGGCGTCGAGCATATGGTCTTGTGCACGGGCTTTCGGGCAGAAGAGATCAAAACGGAAGTTCATCGATTGGGCGCCGACGCGTTTTGCAAAACAGTTTTTAATCCGGATTTTGAAAAAGGCAGTGTCGTAAGTCTGTGGCAAGTGCGAGCACATCTGAAAACAGGAGCTGATGTGCTGCTAATGGATGCTGATGTATTATACGATTATCGTGTGATAGAACGTTTGTATAACGGCTCTCAAAGCAATCTATTTTTGCTAGATCGTGATTTCGAGGCTGGCGACGAACCGGTGAAACTTTGTATTGCAGGATCGCACATAGTCGAATTCCGCAAACTCATCAATGCCGATCTGAGCTACGACTTCGCTGGCGAATCTGTAGGTTTTTTTCGATTCGATTCCGCACTGGCGAAACGCCTGGCAGAACGCACCGAACACTACGTAGACCAAGGCCTAGTCGAGCAACCTTACGAGGAAGCGATCCGGGACCTACTGCTTGAAACTCCGCAAGCCTTCGACTACTCCGATATCACTGGACTTGCGTGGATCGAAATAGATTTCCCCGAAGATGTAAAAAGTGCTGAACAGATAGCACGGAGCCGATTGCAGGAATCCCATGATGAGTAAAGCGGCGCGACTACGCCAACTAATTGAATCACCTGAACTCACCGTAATCATGGAGGCCCACAACGGGGTCAGTGCTCGCATCGTCGAGGAGGCTGGCTTCGATGGTATATGGGCAAGCGGCCTTGCGCTGTCCGCCCAATTCGGTGTAC
Organism: uncultured Gammaproteobacteria bacterium; assembly: GCA_964493555.1. Taxonomy (GTDB): domain Bacteria; phylum Pseudomonadota; class Gammaproteobacteria; order JADZEE01; family JADZEE01; genus CAZBOQ01. Next base: position 22,467 of record CAZBOQ010000219.1, read on the forward strand.
GCGACAACAACGAGGCGAGCTGGACCCAGATCGTCGACATGCTGGAATTCATGTCAGATGCCACCTCGATACCGATCCTCTTGGATGGCGACACTGGTTACGGAAATTTCAACAACCTCCAGCGACTTATTCGCAAGCTCGAACAGCGCGGAGCGGCCGGCGTGTGCATCGAGGACAAACTATTTCCGAAGACCAATAGCTTTATCGACGGCGAGCAACAACCGTTGGCCGATATCGATGAGTTCTGCGGAAAAATAAAGGCGGGCAAGGATATCCAAAATGATCGCGACTTCTGCATCGTTGCCCGCGTCGAGGCTTTAATCGCCGGTTGGGACCTCGGAGAAGCCCTGCGCCGTGCTGAAGCTTATGCCGAAGCGGGTGCAGACGCGATTTTGATCCACAGCAAGCTGAATAAACCTGATCAAATCCTTGCTTTCGCTAGTGAGTGGGCAAACCGCAAACCACTTGTCATCGTGCCAACCAAATATTACAGCACACCGATCGAGGTTTATCAGCGAGCTGAGATCAGTATGGTGATTTGGGCAAACCATATGATCCGTGCCTCGGTCGCTGGCATGCAGACCGTTGCAGAAAACATCCTGCGTGATTCGACTCCCAGCAACGTTGAAGATCATATCGCACCAATCGACGAGCTGTTTCGCTTACAAGGTGCCGCTGAACTGCAACTCGCAGAACGTCGCTACTTTGGCGACACCCGCAAGGCGACCCGTGCCATCGTACTTGCCGCGAGCCGCGGGCACGAACTGGCAACACTCACCGACACGCGCCCGAAAGTGATGCTGCCAATCGGCGGCAAACCGTTGCTCCAACGCCTAAAAGATGAGTTCAAACGCCAATCAATTAACGACATCACCGTGGTCGCAGGATACAAGGCCGAAGCGATAGATTTGCCAGGCATAAACGTACTCCTAAACGAAGCGTTCGAGAACACCGGTGAACTGATCTCCTTGCAGTGTGCTAAATCTGACTTCCAAGATGAAATGCTGGTCATGTACGGCGACCTTCTATTTCGAGGTTATGTACTCAGCGATTTGCTGGATACGCCCGGCGATATCGTCGCGGTAATCGACTCCGCCAAAACCCAAGACTTGACCAGCGGTGTGCCTGACTATGCTTATTGTTCCGCGCGCGACGATCGGTCGATGCTCGGTACAGACGTCAAACTACTGCGCATTGGTGAAAAACCCAGTTGCGATCTTGGTGAAGCAAACGGCCGATGGATCGGCATGCTCAAGATCGCAGGCCGCGGACGAACTCTTCTCGAGCAAGCGATCGATGTCCTGGCAAACCGCAAAGACGCAGGTAAACTTGGAATTCCGGCCCTACTTAACTACATCGTAGAACAGGGTCATGCGATACAAGTAATCTACATTCACGGCCATTGGCTGGACGTCAACTCGTTGGACGATCTCGATCGCGCGGGTGATTTCACGGCCGGCCCTAACCAAGCGAAATTCCGATGATTGACGCCGCACAGTTTGTTGAAGCCGCGCGCGAACGAGGTTTCGATTGGTACACAGGCGTCCCGTGTTCTTTCTTGACGCCGTTTATCAACTACGTCATTAACGACCCATCGCTCACTTACGTTTCTTCGGCAAACGAGGGAGATGCCATCGCCAGTGCCGCCGGTGCTACCATCGGTGGTAAACGCGCGGTAGTGATGCTACAAAATTCGGGTCTCGGTAACGCAGTCAGTCCACTGACATCACTCGCCAACGTTTTTCGTATCCCGCTGTTAGTAATCTGCACTCACCGCGGCGCGCCTGGCCTTAATGACGAACCCCAACATGCATTGATGGGCGCAATAACAGCTCGCCTGTTCGATACCATGGAAATACCCTGGGAGTATTTTCCCGACCACCCAGATGATATCGATGCGACGTTGGAACGTGCTGAAGCCTTCATGGCTAGCGAATCTCGACCTTATGCGCTGCTGATGAAAAAAGGCGCTGTTGCCCCACACGCTTTACAGACACGACCAATACCCGCACCTCACCTTGATTGCCGACGGCGGGTTTTCTACGCTGAGCCACCGTCCCGTCGCTCACGCGCAGAGGTTCTGCGCCAACTGGTCGAGCTCGTGAACGAACAAGCTGCGGTTCTCATCGCAACGACCGGATTTACCGGACGAGAGCTTTACGCGCTAGGAGACAATTCGAATCAACTTTATATGGTGGGTTCTATGGGTTGCGCGTCGTCGCTTTCGCTGGGACTAGCGATGGCCCGACCAGATTTATCGGTAACCGTCATTGACGGCGACGGCGCAGCGCTCATGCGCATGGGTAATTTCGCCACCTTAGGTGCGTACGGCGCAGGAAATTTGACGCATCTGGTGTTGGATAATGAGGCACATGATTCAACCGGTGCTCAGGCGACGGTCTCAAGCAACGTCGCGTTCGCCGATATCGCCGCCGCATGTGGTTATGGTTGCGCCTATGCTGGCGATGAACCAACGCTACTGAACGCGCTGTTCGCGTGCGAAAGCACTGATCGGCCGCGATTCGGGCATCTTAAAATCACTACCGGCACGATAAAACATTTACCACGGCCAAAGATTGCACCCGCCGATATCCTTACCCGTTTAAAAAATCATATTGGGAGCAGCGCACAGTGATCCTTCTTAATCCCGGGCCGGTGAACCTGAGTGACAGGGTGCGGCATGCTCTACTCAAGCCCGATTTGTGCCATCGCGAATCTGAGTTCACTACTCTGCAGAACGAGATCCGGGAGCAGTTAATCTCCATTTACGGTCTTGCCGCCCAGCACTACGTCGCCATCCTATTGACCGGATCCGGCACTTCAGCGATGGAAGCAATGCTTACCAGTTTGATACCGCAGGGGAAAAAGGTCGCGATCATCGAAAACGGTGTCTACGGAGAACGCCTGCGCCGCATCGCTGAGATTTATGCAATCCCGCACGTCAGTGTACAGCATGAATGGGGCGCAGAGATGGAGATTTCTCGGGTCGCTAAGGCACTGGCAGGAGACAACATTTCACATCTTGCCGTCGTCAATCACGAAACTCGTACCGGGAACGCCG
>CAZBOQ010000220.1:0-7039 GCA_964493555.1 uncultured Gammaproteobacteria bacterium
TAATCCGGGGATGCTTGCGGTAGCGGCAGACAACGAGGCAGGGATTGAATGGCGGGAGGGTAGTGCGGAGGATCTACCGTTCGAGGACGGTAAATTCGCCGCGTTGTTCTGTCAGTTCAGTCTGCAGTTCTTTCCAGACCGAGTAAAAGCTTTGTCTGAATTTTACCGTGTGCTAGCGCCTGGTGGACGATTTCTCCTCAGCTTGCCCTGTGCAATCGAACATTGGCCGGGTGCGAATGCATTAGCGACGTCGTTGCAGCAGCACGTAGGAGGTGATGCTGCAGCGATAATCCGAGCGCCTTTCTCGCTTAATGATATCGGTACTTTACGCGGACTGATCGAAACGGCCGGATTTTCAGAAATAGAAATCGAAGCAGTGGATCAGGGTCTGCATTTTCTGTCGGCTGAGGTGTTCATTCAGCAGCAGATCGCGGCATCACCGCTGGCAGGCCCTGTGAGTGAGTTGGATGATACGACCCGAGGTGCGCTGGTCGCTGACGCTGCTCTCGGCATGCGAGACTATGAAGGTAGCGACGGTCTGATGTTGAACATGCGGGCGCATGTTTGTCGGGCCTTTAAATCTATCGCTTAAAATGCCCGATCGTATGTTCGTAAGTCTGGATCCCACGGGCATTCTCGCCCGCGAATACGCGCCACATCAGTAATTCGATATCGAACAGCGCGGTTTGTTCCATTTCCCAACCACCTTCGCGGTTGTAGAATTCGGCTATGCCCTCGCGTGCTTCGGCATCCTGGACGGTAAAATCCTCTACTACCGGGATTTTCCAACGCACTTGCCCGAGATCGCCGGTTGCCCATTCCTCGCGCTCGGCTTCCGTTTTGACTCGTTTCCAGCCGCATTGGAAATAGTAATGCGAATTTGCATCGCGGGGCACGTAGTACTCGTTGTGCACAACTCCGACGAACGGCCAGGGATCAACCTTCAATGCGCAAGGCATCCAGGCGCCAACCTTGGTGGTATATGCGGCCTTACCCAACGCCTCGATCTCTTCCGGCGTTTGTCCCTTGGCGATTGGGAGTATAACTTCATGGTCGTCACTGCCGTTGCGACCGGGAATGGTCGCCGACATGGATTGGCTAGTTTCCGATGCCTCACGGATGAAACCGTTCCAGCCGTCGGGGTCGCGGTGATAGAGCGCAGTTTCCAACAATGCCTCTTTTTTTGATACCCAACCGAAACTCATTGGTATCTTGGCGTTGATGGCGAACTTGGACCAATTGTGAATGTAGTGATGCCCGGGATCGTATCCTCCTTCGGAACCGAGCCGCCAGTTAGCATTTACAACATAGGGATCGGCAACGCACACGGCGATATCTTCGTCAAAAAAGCCGGGGGGCACGTCAGTCTCGAGTGGTGGTGGTGGGTCCATGTCCCCGACGAAGGTAAATATGACGCCTTTCTCTTCGCGTACAGGATAGCTTTTTATGCCTTTGTTACCGCACAGATCTGAGCCCGGATTGTTCAACAGACATCGGATACGACCATCGTCAAGATTAAACGTAAAGGCATGATGCCAACAGGTAATGGTGTCGTCTGTATAGTGTACTGGTCGCATCGAAAAACGCGTTCCTCGATGACTGCAGCGGTCTTCAATTGCGTAGAGGCGGCCGGCCCGACGTATGTAAAGAATATCCTCACCCAGAAGTTTCACCGCTTTGGACCCACCTTCCGGCACGTTTCGGCCAGCTTCCGTCGGATACCAGTGATTGCGGAAACCATATTCTGCACTCAACCAGCGTTTCCACGGTTTTTCAGCGGCGGGCTTATCCTCGGAGCCGTCGAGTTCAAAATCCGGGACATAGGCGGCGGTGCGCCGAATGAGCTCTGCGGCAATGGGGTTATCTTTCGGCCTGTTAGTTTCCGGTGCGTTCATTAGTGTTCCTGCTCTCTGTAAAGGTATACGTACGGTTATAATACCTGACTAGCCTCCATCGCTCTCGTTAGCTCGTCAGAGTTAGAGCTGCGCCAACTCTTCCCAACGCTGATAGCTTTCCTCGAGTTCCCGGCTGAGGCGGTCAAAATCTTCCAACACTTTGACTATCTTATGTTTTTCTTGGCGATAGAAGCCGTTGGCAGCTATTTCAGCCTCGAGGGCGGCCTGCGCTTTTTCCATCCCCTCGATACGGGAGGGCAGGGCATCGAGTTGGCGCTGTTGATTGAAACTCAATTTCCCTGGGCGGTTTCTCTTGTCTTGCGCGTGCCGCGGTTTGCGAGCAACCGCGGTTGGTAGCGGTGCTCTTTCGGCGTGCTGCGTCAACCAGTCGGCGTACCCGCCTGCATACTCTACTAGTTTACCTTTGTCTTCGAACACGATAGTGCTGGTAACGACGTTATCGAGAAAACTGCGATCATGGCTAACCAACAACAGGGTTCCTTCGAAATCGGCGAGCAATTCCTCTAGCAACTCCAAAGTATCGACATCCAGATCATTAGTCGGTTCGTCCAATACCAGCAGGTTAGCGGGACGAGTAAATATCTGTGCCAATAACAGGCGGTTGCGTTCGCCGCCCGATAATGTTTTGACTGCCGCGTCAATTTGCTTTGGTGGAAATAAAAAATCTTTCAAATATCCAACGACATGGCGTGAGCGCCCGCGTATTGTGACATAGTCGGTGCCGCCGGTGATGTTCTCGCGCACGGTCTTGTCCAGGTCTAGTTGTGTGCGATGTTGATCGAAGTAAGCTATTTCCAGTTTGGTGCCGGTGACGACTTGTCCGCTATCTGGTTGGAGATCCTCGAGTAGCAACCGCAGCAAGGTACTTTTTCCTGAACCGTTCGGGCCGACGATGCCGACACGGTCGCCACGCAGGATGCTAGTCGAGAAGTCGTCAACGATCACCTGGTCGCCGTAACTGAAACACACATGCTGAAGATCGACGACTAATTTACCGGAGAGTTGAAAATCATGATGCTTGATATTGATTTTATCCTGGCGGAGCAGGCGCTGCCGGTGTTGATCGCGCATGGCCTCTAGACGGCGAACTCGGCCTTCGTTGCGCGTACGCCGTGCTTTGATGCCCTTTCGAACCCATACTTCGTGGTCGGCAAGCTCTTTGTCGAATTTTGCGTTAGCACGCTGCTCGGTGTTTAAGATCTCCTCTTTGCGTTGCAGGTAGCGTTTGTAGTCGCCTGGAAAAGAGGTCAAGGTTCCACGATCTAATTCTACGATGCGCGTGGCCAGGGTTTTCAGTAGCGTCCGATCGTGGGTAATGAAAATTAGCGCTCCCTGGAATGTGAGTAGGAATTTTTCCAGCCATTGGATGGCTGCGATATCCATATGATTAGTTGGTTCATCTAGTAGTAGCAGATCGGGCTCCTTAACCAGGGCGCGAGCAAGCATGACCCGGCGTTGGACGCCACCGGAACAGTCCGAGACTAGTTTTTCTAACGGTAGATCGAGACGATCAAGGACGGTTTCGACTTTTTGCTTCAGATTCCAGCCGTCCTGTACCTCGATCCGGTGTTGCAGATCCGACAGTCGGTGGATGTTTTCTTCGGGCCCATTGGTTTGAACCGCGTCTTGGTATTCACTTAATAGTTTGCCCAACTTGCCGAGTCCACTCGCCACGGTGTCGAACACGGTGTCTGTTAGGTTTTCGCCGACCTCTTGTTCAAGATAAGCAATTCGCAAAGTATCCTTTCGCCATATCTCGCCATCGTCCATATCGACCATGTCACACAGCACTTTGAATAGCGTCGATTTGCCGGTGCCGTTCCGGCCGATAAGACAAATCCGCTCGCCGAGGGCCACTTGTAGCTCCACTTGGTTCAATAGCGTAAGGTCGCCATAAGCGAGAGACGCCTCGCTGAGGGTTAGAATAGTCATGCGTGTTAGGTCCCTTTTTCAGTGGCTTTTGTGTCTAATGCTGCCGTGCCTCCATCCCGGGGTGGAGGCACAACCGGACTACGTTCAGCAACGTCGGGGTATGGTCGCAGAAGTCCGGGCGATGGTACGCGATACTAGTACTTATACGAAAATGCAACGCCTAGCTGCACCGGTGCTGGTAGCTATTGATTCGGTGCCGCGGCACGAATTCGTGCCCCAGCGCCTGTGGGGGGTTGCATATGAGAATCGGCCCTTGCCAATCGGCGAGGGTCAAACGATTTCGCAACCCTATGTTGTCGCGCTAATGACGGATATTGCCTTGGTGGACGCGAACTCAGTGGTGTTGGAGGTCGGTACGGGATCGGGATACCAGGGGGCGGTTCTTGCGGAAATCGCCCAGCATGTCTATAGCATCGAGATCATCGAATCGCTGGGCCGTCGAGCGGCATCGACGTTGGCACGCCTAGACTACGAGAATGTTACTGTACGCATAGGCGACGGATATCACGGATGGCCGGAAAAGGCACCGTTTGATGCCATTGTGGTGACGGCCGCGCCGGACCAAATCCCTCAGCCGCTAGTCGATCAATTGAAACCTGGCGGCAGGCTAGTGATCCCGGTGGGCTCGCAGCTTGGCAGTCAGGTGCTGCGTGTATTGAGTAAAGACGAGCAAGGCCGTATCAGTAGTCAAGATGTTCTCCCCGTTGGTTTCGTGCCGTTTACCCGGGCACGTTGATCAGCCGCCGGCCTCCAGCCGCGCCTTTATGATGAACATTTCGGTTTTGTGTGATACGCAGTGGCGGAACCACGCTTCGTCGGACGAGCCTTCGCCTCGCCAACTTATCAATGTGACGATACAGGTGTTCGACGGCCTGCCTACCACAGCACCTGGTACACAATGGATGATGTTGCGAGGGAGAAGGTTTTCCCGGTCATTGCCGACGTCGTAGAAAACCACGTTATTAACAAGGTCGGGTCTGATCCGTATGTACTGTCGGTCCGTGCTGAACATCGAAGAGCCTACGAATAAATTATCTGCGATCTGTTCCCGGTCGACGCTACCCAATGCCCACTCCCCTTGCTTTATTCCGTCAGCGACGTAGTGCAACGCCATTTCCGCAGTGCAGTTCACGTCGATACTTGCTGTGTGACAATACGCATCGTTGAATGACATATTTCCCTCCTCCTGCTTTTTTGTGAAGCGAACATTCTATCGCCTCAACAACGCCGACGCGTTACTATTCTAATCAAGGTCATAACCAGGGAGTAGTGATGAGCAGCGAAACAAACACGCAGAATATGGCCCTGTTCTGTGATTTCGAGAATGTCGCATTGGGCGTACGGGACGCCAAGTACGCTGCTTTCGATATCCAGAAAGTGTTGGAACGGTTGTTGTTGAAGGGCAATATTGTGGTTAAGAAGGCGTACTGCGACTGGGAGCGCTACAAAGATTTCAAAGCGGGCATGCATGAAGCGGCTTTCGAACTGCTCGAGATTCCACATGTTCGTATGTCGGGGAAGAATTCAGCCGACATACGTATGGTCGTCGATGCCTTGGATCTTTGCTACACGAAATCACATGTTGATACCTTCGTGGTTATTAGCGGTGACTCGGATTTTTCTCCACTGGTCAGTAAACTGCGTGAGAACAATAAGCTTGTCATTGGAGTGGGTGTCAAAAACTCGACTTCAGATCTGTTGATTTCTAACTGCGATGAGTTCATTTTCTACGATGATTTGCTGCCTAAAGCACGGCGTGCCAAGCGCAAAGCCAAGGTGGCGCGAAAAAAATCCACAAAGAGCGAGGATGACAAACAACAGGAAGCCATCGATCTGGTTATTGAGACCCTAGAGGCATTGTTTGAAGAGCGTGGTGCGGAAGAAAGAGTATGGGGCTCCATGGTCAAACAGACCCTGAAGCGCAGAAAGCCGAGTTTCAACGAAAGTTATCACGGCTTCCGAACCTTCGGGAAATTATTGGAGGAAGCGCAGTCACGTAAGCTGCTGGAACTCGAATACGATGAGAAATCAGGTGGTTATGTAATAAAAAATCTCGCGCACGATGATTAAAGGTCTGGTTTGGGCGAGATTGTTGATGTTGCCGTTGCTGTTACTTTGGGGCGGCGTTACTGCCTAGGAGAGACGGCTGTTTCTTCGGTTGGAGATCGGCAAGGAATTATTGGTGTCGTGTGGCCGGCAAGCCAGGTAAGGAAGCAGAAGTCGCCCAGTGGGCTGATTATGTGACCTCAATGCGTAGGCGCGGTGATGCCCTGCATTTATTGGGTTTCATGCAGGGTAGTTATTATTGTATGCCGGGAGAGATAAAACTCGGTGATCTGGTTGTAACGGTGGCGAGTTATTTGCAGTCGAATTGATAAGCGCTACACAAGAATGCTACGACACCGGTCGGTATGGCGTATTCGAAGCGATGGCGGTGAAACGTTGTGCCGTGACTTAAACGCAAGCAGAAATCAGTTCCGGCCCTTATGCGCACTCTCGGAAAGAACCGAGGTGCCCTTGAAGCAGAGATTTCATGGCTTTTAACACCCTCATCTTATCCCGTCACGTCCAAACCGATAAGGAGGTAATTGCCACATACATGCTGCGGCAATAAGTGGCAATACGATCATCGCCGGCATCGCTACGGCGTAACCGCCCGTCCGATCGAACGCAACACCCATGGCATACGGTCCGATGACCCCGCCGAGGATAAATGCGGAGAAAGTGAAGCTATAGATCGTGCCGAATTCCTTTAACCCAAAATAGCGGCTTAACATAAAGGGCATGATGTCTAGCTCCGCTCCTTCGGCCAGGCCGATGAGCGCAGCGGCCACGAAAATGGCTGTGCCGGGTATACCGCTTGCCAGCAGGAATATCCCCAGTGTGGCGCAAAGGAAAAACACCAGCGCAACATAAGGTGCGAAGAATCTATCCAGTAACAACCCGGTTACCACGCGACCCACGACGATCCCGAACGCAAGTATCGAAGTCGCGCCGGCCGCTAACTCTGGCGTGATGCCGCGATCCGTTAACATGGGCACTAGGTGTAACAGGCAGCCGTGAAAACTGAGCGATACGAAACCGAATGCGATAACCATCAACCAGAATGCCGCAGTGCCGCGAGCCTCGCGAAAGCTGCTACCCTCGGCTTCTTTGGCGGTGTCGCGTGCCGTACGTGATGCTGCCGCCCC
>CAZBOQ010000221.1:0-10147 GCA_964493555.1 uncultured Gammaproteobacteria bacterium
GATGCGCGGTGACAGCGTTGACTGGGAAGTCGAGCTGGTTGTGGTGATCGGTAAGACAACGAAGGATGTTTCCCAAGCTTATGCTTGGAACCATGTTGCTGGGATTACCGTCGGGCAGGATATCGCGGATCGAGTCGTACAGCTGGCGGTGAAGCCCCTGCCGCAGATGTCACTCGGTAAATCCTTCGATACGTTTTCGCCTATTGGACCAGTGTTGGTTTCGAAAGACGGGGTCAAAGATGTCGATGATCTAAGAATCACTTGTGATGTCTCCGGGGAGCGTAAACAGGACTCACGGACGAAGCACATGATCTTCAACGTGCCGCAGCAGATCGAATACATCTCATCGATCCTGACCATGCACCCGGGAGACGTGATTTTCACGGGTACTCCCGACGGTGTGGGGTATGCGACGGGCACCTATCTGAAGGAGGGCGATGTCGTCGTGTCGGAGATCGAAGGCATCGGAACCATGAAGAACCGCTGCATCCAGGAACGTTAGACCTATCACACACGCCTTGTAAGGGGAAAGTATTGGAGATCTGTGATGATCGTCAAGAACCAGACCCAGTTGACTGAGGTTGTGATTAAGGCCATGCAGGGCGCCGCCGATCCGCGATCTGTTGAGCTGATGTCGTCACTGATCAAACATCTGCACGCATTCATCAAGGAGGTGAAACTTAGTGAGAAGGAATTCCAGCTAGCGACCGAGCAGATCATTGCTCTGGGTCAGCAATCTAACGCGAGTCATAATGAAGTTGTGTTGATGGCTGGATCGCTGGGTGTATCGCAGCTGGTTTGCCTGTTAAATAATACAGACGGCGTCGATGGTGATACCACTGCCAACCTGCTTGGTCCGTTCTGGCGCCAGGGTTCACCAGCAACTGAAAATGGCGGATCGTTGTTGCGATCAGATACGCCCGGGTCGGCAATGTACGTCCGCGGCACGGTGGTGGACATCGGTGCTAATCCGATCAGCGACGCACGCGTCGATATTTGGCACTCAGCCACGAACGGTTTTTATGAACAGCAAGATGATGCACAGAGCGAGATGAATTTGCGCGGAACGTTCACGACAGACGACGACGGCTGTTTCTGGTTCCGCTCGGTAAAGCCTGCTGGATACCCTATACCGACCGGTGGTGTCGTGGGCGACTTGCTCCGGGCGCAGCTTCGCCAGCACTTTCGCCCCGCCCATCTGCATGTGCTAATCAATAAACAGGGTTTCAAAACGCAGGTGACACAGGTCTACGTCGATCAAGACCCGCTGCTCGATCAGGATCCGCAATTCGGTGTCACCGAAAAGCTTATTGGGAACTACGTCGAACATAGTGAAACCGCGCCAGATCCGGATGTCGAGGGTCCATGGTATTCGCTCGACTACGAATTCGTGCTTCGCCCTGGTGACGCGACATTGCCGCGTCCTCCTATTCAATAATTGCTTTAACGGAACTTCACTTAGTGCCATTTATCTTATACAACATCGCCTGGCAGCGATGACACGCAAATAGTTCTGTTGGTACCAAATAGCGTATGTAGATGGAACCTAACGAATTAGCGTTAGAACAAAACGCCGGAGCATGACAGCATTCTCTGGTGTTCCGACATCGACAAGAGGAGGTTCAGAATGCCAGTCGTACAATGTGACATCCGGGAAGGTTGGACGGATGAGCAAAAGAGCGCCCTTGCTGAAGGAATCACTGAAGTAGTCGCGAAAACAGGTAATGTACCGGTGCATCACATACATGTTGTTATCCGCGAAGGTCGTGGTCTTCATTACATGTTTGGGGGTGAACATGTTCCCGAATATGAATCACCCGACAAATGACTAAGCCTTTTTCAATTTTATCCGCCTCAAGTTGAAGAGAATGTTGCGAGCAATGCAATAGCCTATAGTTGTTCTTTAAGCGCGGTTTGAGCGACTAACTACGCACGTGATGTACCGGTTTTATTCGTTTGCCACTCGATGAGTTCGTGGCTGGGCATTGGCACTGCAAAAAAATCCTGTTCCTAGAGTGTAACTCAGGGCAATTAAATTTTGATGGATCGGATCGCCTTCGATTTGTTTCGGCGATTAGATCTGTTCCGGATGCTCGGCGGAGTTTGATGATGGAACACACTATCGATGGGTCACGCTGCTGTTTGAACGATGAGTATTCGGTACCGGAGTCATCCACCAATCGATACATGGTTGTCTCGAGCCGTGTTCAGTGACTGAAGGGCACTTGAACGGCGATGCGGGCGTGGCCGATATCCTTGTTCTCTGCGAACTTTTCACGCTCCTCAGCCGTGCCGATTGTGAAGTGGTTGGAGTCGGTTCAGAACTCCATCTGATCCCAGCTGGCACATTGCTGCTTGCCGAAGGCAGCATCGGCAACGAAATGTACGTTGTGATAAAGTTAGCGTCGAAATAGCGTCCACTGGAAAAACTCACGAGCTAAAGTGGCGACAGAAATTTTGGTTTGGATAACTGCCGGATTTAAGGGTAAAGGGCGTAGGATTGTCAGCGATTTTGCTTGCCGCCGGTCATCGTGGCCCAGGGCAGGTTAAAAGACATTGGGGAGAGCAATGGTCAAAGCAGTATTAGGGCTAGCAACGGGTGTTTTGTTTACGATCCTTGCTGCCAAACTTGCATTCGACGCAACCGCCCATACCGGGGCTGCGCCGACTAACGAGCCGTGGGCGCTGGCATCAATGGAATTCGTGACGTGGAACGGTGAAAAATGGACGGGCTGGGTCCGTGACGAGGCCTTTGAATTGATGCCGCAAAATGAGGTAAAGTGGCGCCGCCATGCTAAGGGCAGTTTGGCGTTTTTAGACTGGGGAGGCCACAAGTGGCAGGCGAAGATCGATGGGGAGGAATTTTTGGTTGCCCATCGGGGCGCTTGGGAACAGAGCGAGCGCGCGGCTGCCATTCGATATCGCGATTGGAATGGGGAGAATCAACTGCGGACTGTGGCACAATTGAGACGCTGAGATACCCCTATTAATTTAAAGACTTCTGATATTAATGCTTAAACATACTAGCACCGCGCGCAGCCTGAACGCTGTCACGCGCAGGCTTGAGAGCGGCCTGCCATTCCTTCTTTTATGGATGTTCTCTTCAGGCGTTTCGGCTGAGCTCGTGTATGACCTTCGCGCTGGCGTCACTGACATGAGTCAGCGAATCCAGGCGCTGCACCACGTAAGTCTCGCGATCTGCGTTGTTATGGGCATCATCGTCTTCGGTGCCATGGCTTATTCTATTTACGCGCATAGGCGCTCGAAAAATCCCGTACCGGCCGATTTTCATGAAAGTACGGTAGTGGAAATCATCTGGACTGTTATCCCCGTCTTGATCTTGATTGGCGTCGCTGTGCCAGCAACCAAGGCGTTGATCGAAATCGAGGATAACAGTGATGCCGATCTCACTGTTCTCATCACCGCCTCGCAATGGAAATGGCATTACCAATATGTTGAGGCTGACCTCGGTTACTACAGCAATATCTCGACGCCCAAAGAGCAGATTAACAACGAAACCCCGAAGGGCGAACACTACCTCCTCGAAGTAGATAACCCATTAGTAATCCCAACCAACAAGAAGGTGCGTTTTTTGGTCACCTCCAACGATGTCATCCACTCCTGGTGGGTACCGGACTTCGCTGTCAAGCAAGATGCCATACCCGGGTTTATCAACGAAGCCTGGACGCGAGTCGAAGATCCAGGGTTGTTCCGCGGCCAATGCACGGAACTGTGCGGAATGGACCACGCATATATGCCGGTCGTTGTTGAAGTGAGACCCGAAGCTGAATTCGACCAGTGGATGGAAGACCAACGGCTCGCCAGGGAACTTGCCTCCGGCCAAGCAGTGGCAGACCGCGAGAAAGAGTGGACCATGGCCGAGCTTCTTCCGATTGGGGAGCAAGTCTATCTAACCCATTGTGCGACCTGTCATCAACCTGACGGCAAAGGTCAAGGCATCACCTACCCGGCTTTAGACGGCAGCGCAATAGCGAACGGCCCGTTATCGGCCCAATTCGATATAGTAATGAATGGCAAGGCTGGAACGGAGATGCAAGCCTGGGCGCCGCAGCTGTCCGACAGGGAGTTGGCCGCAGTGATTACCTATGAACGCAATACGTGGAGTAACGCCACCGGCGACGTTGTCCAACCCAGAACGATTTACGCGGCTCGTTAGCAAGACCTTTAGGTACAACTCATGGTTGCACACGCAGAAGACGTAATCCCGCACCGCTCTCCGCTAGTAGCATTTATCTTGCGCTGGTTGCTGACGACCAATCACAAGGAGATAGGTAGCCTGTACCTGTGGTTAAGTTTCATATTGTTTTTTATCGGTGGCGCAATGGCGATGCTGATTCGGTTGGAGCTCTTCCAGCCCGGCTTGCAGTTCATGCAGCCGCTTTTTTACAACCAAATGTTAACGATGCACGGGCTGATCATGGTGTTCGGAGCCGTGATGCCTGCTTTCGTTGGATTGGCCAATTATCAAATCCCTCTGATGATAGGCGCGCCCGACATGGCGCTGCCGAGGCTCAACAACTTCAGCTTTTGGATCCTTCCGTTTGCGTTTGGGTTGCTGATCTCATCGCTTTTCCTGGAAGGTGGTGCGCCCAATTTCGGATGGACGTTCTACGCACCCCTTTCCACAACCTACGGGCCGCCGAGCACTGACTTTTTCATTCTCGGCGTGCATTTGATGGGTATCTCCTCGGTGCTCGGCGCTATCAATATCATGGTCACTATCTTCAATCTGCGCGCGCCGGGCATGACGTTAATGAAAATGCCGTTGTTTGTGTGGACGTGGCTAATAACGGCCTTTCTCCTCATCATGGTCATGCCGGTGTTGGCCGGCGTGGTGACCATGATGCTCACCGATCGTCATTTTGGCACAAGTTTTTTTGACGCTGCGGGCGGTGGCGATCCAGTCATGTTCCAGCACATTTTCTGGTTCTTCGGTCATCCGGAAGTTTACATCATGATCCTGCCGGGTTTCGGGATCGCTTCACAGATCATCCCCACGTTCGCCCGCAAGAAACTGTTCGGTTATCACTCAATGGTGTGGGCGACCGCCTCGATCGCGTTCTTGTCCTTTATTGTCTGGGGACATCACATGTTCACTACCGGCATGCCCCTGTACGGTGAGTTGTTTTTCATGTACGCGACAATGCTGATCGCAGTACCCACCGGGGTGAAAGTGTTTAATTGGGTAGCGACCATGTGGCGAGGCTCCATGACTTTTGAAACGCCCATGCTGTTTGCGCTGGGCTTCGTCATCCTATTCACTATTGGTGGCTTCTCTGGATTGATGCTGGCGCTGGTGCCGGCTGATTTTCAATACCATGATACGTTTTTCGTGGTCGCCCACTTCCATTACGTGCTTTATCCAGGTGCGATATTCGGCACCATGGCGGCAATTTACTACTGGTTGCCTAAATGGACCGGCAACATGTACGACGAACGGCTGGGACAGATCCACTTTTGGACGGCTGTGATCGCAGTCAACTTAACCTTCTTTCCTATGCATTTTTCCGGGCTCGCTGGTATGCCACGGCGGATCGTGGATTACTCGCCACAGTTCGCTGATTTCAATATGGTCTCAAGCATCGGCGCAGCACTTCTTGGACTCACGCAAGTACTGTTCCTCTATATCGTCATCAAGACCATACGTGGAGGTGAGAAAGCAACTACCCAAGTGTGGGAGGGTGCGGAAGGCCTGGAGTGGACGGTTCCGTCTCCGGCACCGCTTCACACTTTCGATACGCCACCCAAGGTCGATTGAGCAACGTGACTAAGAAACAGAGCAAGTTCGTGAACAATCAGCGCAAGCAAGTCGTCCTTTTGGTCTCGTTGGCGGTTGGAATGTTTGGATTTGCATACGCGTTGGTTCCACTTTATGCCGTGTTCTGCGAGGTGACCGGAATAAACGGCAAGACCTCCGCTAGCGTGGCTGAAATTGTTGATGTTGCACCGGTGCCGGGTCGCGAGGTGACTATCCAGTTCCTGGGTCGGGTCGGCAATGGGATGCCCTGGGAGTTTCGACCAACGGAACGCCAGCAAAAGGTCCGTCTCGGTGAAATGAACGCCACTGACTACTATGCACGCAATCGTGCCTCACAGGCACTCATCGGTCAGGCGGTGCCTAGTGTGTCTCCTGGGTATGCGGCCAAATATCTGCGCAAGGTCGAATGTTTCTGTTTCAATAAGCAGCTTTTGGAGGCGGGAGAAGACAAGAATATGCCGGTACGGTTCTATGTGGACGATGATTTGCCTCCGGAGATCCATACTCTCAGCTTGTCATACACGCTGTTCAAGGTGCCCGCTGCTCAGGGTGTTGCTGGGGAGTTTGCGAGCAATGAATCATGAGTGAAGCGCCCCGTTATTACGTTCCGCACACCAGCCCTTGGCCTATCATCGGCTCGTTTTCATTGTTTGTGACCGCCTTTGGTGGGGCCAGTTTTATCCACCAGAGCACCGAAAAGGTGGCGGCTGCGGGTAGCTATGGTGAACCGATCTTTTACGCCGGCGTCGCCTTGATTGCGTTCATGATGTTCGGCTGGTTCGGGATAGTCATAAGAGAGTCGGTCAAAGGCATGAACAGTGGTTTGATGGACCGCTCGTATCGCCAAGGCATGGCTTGGTTCATCGTTTCGGAGGCCATGTTTTTCGCTGCCTTCTTCGGCGCGCTTTTTTACGCCCGCATCATTTCTGTTCCGTGGCTGGCCGGTGCGGGGAATAATTTGGAAACACATGTCATGCTGTGGCCCGATTTTGCCGATACGTGGCCGCTGTTTCTAACGCCTGGTGGTACCGAGACGGAGACGATGGGGGCGTGGGGGCTGCCGTTCATCAACACTGTCATTCTTGTTACCAGTAGCGTAACGGTCACGTTTGCCCATTGGGCGTTGAAAAAGAATCGGCGATTACCCTTGGTCGGTTGGCTCGCACTCACAGTAGCGATGGGTATTATTTTCCTGGTTCTCCAGGTTGTCGAATACATGCATGCCTTCAACGAAATGGGTCTCAGCCTCGGTTCCGGAATTTACGGATCAACCTTTTTTATGCTGACTGGGTTCCATGGTTTTCACGTGACCATGGGAACGATCATGCTATTCGTAATGCTGATGCGTTGTTTCAGAGGCCACTTTACGGCGCAAAACCATTTCGCATTTGAAGCGGTGGCCTGGTATTGGCATTTCGTGGATGTAGTCTGGTTATTTTTGTTTACGTTTGTCTATTGGTTCTAAAGGTATTTACTCATAAACCCGACGGCCAACAACGCAAGTAGCAGGATAGCCAAGGCTACGCGTATGCTTAAGGAAACAACGGTGCGATCCGTTTCGCCACGATCGCGGATGAGGAAATAGAGGCCACTGCCGAGACTGACAAGGATACCGAGCATAACAATGATAATTAGGAGGTTGAACATTTAGTTCCGACGCGTAGCGCCATCGCATTGGATCAAGTGCATAGCATGCTGTCAAGAACCGCAGAAATCAAACTGACCGTTGATTTAGATACTGACAACTTGCCCACACGAATACAATGGCAGGCGTCGGAGGGGCAGGATGAAGGCCCGGCTGTATGTCAATCGATGATGCTTTCATTATGGGATGGCGAGAACAAAACGACTGCCGCAATAGATCTGTGGACTAAGGACACGAGCATTGATGACATGAACATCTATTTTCACCAAGTGATGCATAAAATGGGCGATACCTATTTGCGAGCGACTAAAAATGAGGACGCAGCCAATTTAATTCACGAATTTGCCGACGGGTTTGGTGAAACCCTAGGATTGGTAAGTCGGAGTGCGAAGTAGATGAACGTTTCCATTGTTCCGGCATTAAAGGTATTAAAGCCTGCAGCGATGCTGGGTGTCGCGCTATTGTTTGGCTTGCTGGTCGGTTATCTGGCGAACGCGGCGCTGTTTCCGGGCAACGCGCCTGAACAACCGATCGATTTTAGCCACAAGATCCATGCCGGTGATAACGAGATCCCTTGTATGTACTGTCACACGGAAGCACGGCGTTCCATCTCCGCGGGGGTGCCCAGCGTGGCCAAGTGCGTCGGTTGCCACGATGAGGTTGCGACGGAACGCCCGCAGATCCGCAAACTCATGAGCTACTGGAACAACAAAGAACCGATCCCATGGATCAAAGTTCACGATCTTCCCGATTTCGTGCACTTCACACACAAACGTCACATATCGGCTGGCGTCGAGTGTCAGACTTGTCATGGTCCGGTTGAAACTATGGACAAGATTATTCTTACTAGTCGAGCAATCGACGGATCGACCCAGCACGATAAGTGGGAAATGGGCTTGTGCCTCAATTGCCACAAGCAACACGAGGTCGAGAACGGAACTGATTGCTGGACCTGTCACAAGTAGACGAAGAGCGCAATGTCAAATATAGAACGCAGAGATTTCCTTAAGCTGATTGGTGCTGGTAGTGTCGGCGCGGGCGCCGGTTTCATGTTACGGGAGTCGATCAAACACCCGATAGAGCACCTCATTCCGCACGTTGTGGCGCCTGAGGATTTCAGTACCGGGATTGCTACCTGGTACAACTCGGTATGTTCGATGTGCCCGGCGGGTTGCGGTATTTCGGTGCGCACCCGCGAAGGACGAGCCAAGAAGATTGAAGGTAATGCGGCACATCCCATTAACCAGGGCGGACTTTGCGCTCGCGGACAAGCCGGGCTGCAAGTCTTGTACAACCCCGATCGGTTGACCGGTCCGCTGTTGCAGACCGGCAAGCGCGGATCGATGTCCTTCGCCCGAACCACCTGGCAAGAGGGCATGAGCAAGGTTGCCCATAGCCTGGATCTTTTGAGGGCAGCTAAGTGGGGGAATAAGGTCGCGTTTTTGAGCCACGGTGTAGGCGGAAGCCTTGGGCAATTATTCGAGACTTTCATGAGCGAGCTAGGGTCAGATCGCGTGCTGCATTTCGACTTCGATCATCCGCATAATTTGTATGCGGCGAACCAACGTTTGTTCGGTGAGGATCATCTTCCTTATTACGATTTGGAAAACACTAATTTTCTGTTGTCGTTTGGCGCCGATTATCTGGGCAATTGGATCTCCCCGGTACATCACAGTCTAGGCTTCGGGCGAAGCCGCCAGAGCCCCGGTAGGGCACATAGCGTGCAAATTGAACCGCGGATGTCCATCTCCGGTGCAGCCGCAGATGAGTGGATTGCAGCGAATCCCGGTACCGAGGGGATCCTAGCGCTCGGTTTGGCGCGACACATTGTTGTTAACGGTGGCTACATGGGGAGTGATCGCGATGCCTGGGCGGCGACACTTGCGGAATACGGCCCAAACCAAGTTGCCGAAAAGACGGGCGTCGCGGCCGACGTGATCACGCGGCTCGCTGATGCCTTTGCCGCCTCCCAACCAGGTTTGGCTATTGGCGGCGGTGGGGCCGGTAGTCATAGCAATGGTGTGGATACACTGGTTGCGGTTAACGCACTTAACTATCTGGTTGGAAACATTGGTAAATCGGGCGGATTGTTGTTCAATCCGCAACCCGCCGGCGGAGCACAGCATTCACGCCAGGCGACTTATGACCAGATAACTGAACTCGCTGAGGATGCTCGGCAAGGCAACATCGATATTTTGATCGTAAACGGCGCTAACCCGGTCTTTACGTTGCCCGCAGCGGCCGAATTCGCCGAGGCGTTAGCCGGGATCCCGTTGATCGTCAGCTTATCTAGCTTTTTGGATGAAACCACTGGATTGGCCGACATCATTCTGCCTAGTCACACCTACCTTGAAAGCTGGGGCGATAATTTTCCGCAACCAGGCGTAGGTATTCCGATTGGCGCGGTTTCACAACCGGTGGTGTCGCCGCTCTACGACACACGTGCGACCGGGGACATCGTTTTGGGATTAGCAGGCGAACTCGGCATGGGCGACACCATACCGTGGAGCAATATGGAAGACTGTGTCAAAGATAGCTGGCGAGCGATCTATGAGCGCGGTGATTCCATCGAACGTATGGAGGATTTCGACGAGTTCTGGATATCGCTTCTAAAAGCTGGCGTGTGGGGCGAGAAGAGTCGCCGCGAACCGTTTGTCAACTTGGGTAAAGGTGCTATCGACGGGATCGGCGTCAAGGCACCGGAGTTTGTGGGATCGGCCGAT
>CAZBOQ010000222.1:0-12024 GCA_964493555.1 uncultured Gammaproteobacteria bacterium
AGATCAAAGCGACGGCTTTCATCGGTGAATCGAGCACCGGTAGCTTGATTATGTCCCAGGGCGCGCCGACTTTGAAACGCGTGCATCTAGAGTTGGGTGGCAAGAATCCGGTACTCGTGTTCGATGACGCGGATCTTGAACGGGCGTTGGACGCCGTAGTGTTCATGATTTACAGCCTAAATGGAGAGCGATGCACGTCGTCAAGTCGCTTGCTAGTAGAAAACTCCATATATAATGAGTTCACCGAGCGTGTTGCCGAGCGGGTTGGGAATCTCAAGGTTGGTCATCCGCTCGATCCTGCTACGGAGATAGGGCCGCTAATACACCCGCACCACTTCGACAAAGTCCTGGGTTACTTTGACATCGCCAAACGAGACGGCGCCGAGATTCGCGCCGGTGGGACGCGAACGGAAGTCGGTGAACATATCGATCCTGCCGGCAACTACGTACAACCTACTCTTTTCACCGGTGCGGCTAACACGATGCGCATTGCTCAGGAAGAAATTTTTGGACCAGTGCTAACTGCCATCCCGTTTGAAAATGAGTCCGATGCATTGGCGCTGGCGAATGATGTTCCCTACGGATTGACCGGTTACGTCTGGACCCGTGATGTGGGCAGAGCGCAACGGCTATCACGCAATCTCGAAGCTGGGATGATCTGGGTTAATTCCGAAAACAATCGCCACTTACCATCACCTTTCGGTGGGATGAAGGCGAGTGGCATAGGGCGCGACGGTGGTGATTATAGCTTTGACTTTTATATGGAAACGAAAAACGTTTGTATTGCTTTGGATACTCACTCGGTCCCCATATTGGGAGCGTAAGTGTCGCGGCTATGTGGAAGGTGTCAGAGCCTGTCGCGCTGTCAAGCACATGCTGAACCTAGGTGACGGTTACTGAAATCTCGCCCACTCTGTCTATCCCGGCATGCACTAGATCTCCGCGTACCACCTCACCGACACCGGCAGGCGTTCCGGTAAAAATGAGGTCGCCGGGTTCAAGCCGATAGTAGTCAGATAACGTCGATACTCCTTTGGCGGTGTCCCAAATGAGTCGGGATATGTCGGAATCCTGCCGCATCTCATCATTCACACGCAACCATATGCGACCTTGCTTGGGGTGTCCTATGATCTCAGCCGGTTGGATAGCGCTGCACGGCGCGGAATAATCGAATGACTTACCAATTTCCCAGGGTTCACCGGCCTTGGCGGCTACGATCTGTAAGTCGCGTCTAGTCATGTCCAATCCCACGGCATAGCCGTATACGTATTCCAGCGCGGTCGCTGCCTCGATATGGCTCCCGCCCTTGCCAATTGCGATCACTAACTCCACTTCGTGATGGACGCTCTCACTGCCGGGTGGATAGGGAAATTTGTTTCCGCTAGCGACGATAGCGTCACGCGGCTTCATAAAAAATAGTGGCTTGTGCGTTTTCGTGTTACCGCCAATCTCTTCGACGTGGGCTTTGTAATTTCTACCCAGGCAATATACGCGGCGTACTGGAAAGTCGACGCTTTCCCCTGCAACTTTTAAGCTGGTTATCTCCGGCGCTGGGATGACGAAACTCGGCGGCTCCACCGCGCCTGCTACACGTACGGCGGTTCCAGCAACGGTGAGGGTGCCGAGTGCCGCCATCGAGTTACCTAAGAAAGAGCGTCTTTTATTCATTTTGCTATTCATCAAATTCTCCGACTTCATATGGCGTGTTCGTAAAACGCTCTGTATTGTTGTGATCAACTTAGCGGTGTACTTATTAAACTTGGCAATAGTTAGATTGCAATCCGGGTTTGCGATCTCCCGTTTCGCTCTATCGCCGGCTAGCATATAGTCTAATGCAATGGACCTCCGTGATCTCGAAAAATGATGACGTTGTCTCGCAACGGCTTTACGCGGTTTCTGAAATTCGCGTCAAAGATTGAGCCCAACGAAGTCAAGGCCGTGCTTTGGTCGTTTCTGTTTATTTTTACATTGATGGCTTCCTGGTACATCCTGCGCCCAATCCGCGATGCTATGTCCAGCGATTGGAGCGATGCCGAACTCAGCACGCTTTACACCGGGACCTTTGTGTTCAGCGTGATCGCGGTCGCGATCTACGGCGCTGCCTGTGCCCGGATCAAGTTGGGTTACGTCGTACCTGGAGTGTACGCCGTATTCGCGGTGTCGTTCGTTGCGTTTTTCGTTCTCACACGGGCTGGACTCGATGTCGTCCTTCTCAACAAGGCTTTCTATGTCTGGGTAAGCGTATTCAGCTTGTTTCAGGTATCGGTTTTTTGGAGCTTGATGGCGGATGTATTTAACAAGGAGCAGGCGACGAGGACGTTCGGTTTTATCTCCGCGGGCGCCAGTATAGGCGCAATCGTCGGCCCAACGATTGCACTACTTACTGCCACGGCGGTGGCGCGCGAGAGCCTCGTGTTGATCTCCGCTCTGTTGTTGCTGATCCCAATGGTAGTAATTGGTCTGTTAGAGAGATTGAAGCACGGCGATTTAAGTAACAACGCTGCGATTGCAAGTGCCGATTATGAGCAAACGGTCGGAGCGAACCCATTCGCGGGGTTTACGCTGTTCGTGAAAGATCCCTATTTACTCTATATCGGCATTTTTATTCTTTTGTACACGGCAATAAGCACGTTTGTTTATTTCGAAATAAAAAATCTTCTGGCACCGCTTGATGAAGGGACACGTAGAGCCATTTGGGCGGGAATGGATCTTGCAGTAAATATTGTGACTATAGCGACTGCGATGTTTCTAACTGGACGCATTGCCACACGGTTTGGTATTACTACGGTCTTGATGATGGTTCCAGTGTTGGTGTTCGGTGGCCTGCTGGTGCTGTCAGTGCTCCCTCTACTCTCCGTGGTAGTGGGGCTGCAAGTAGTGCGCAGAGCCGGTAATTACGCCGTCACCCGGCCGGGCCGCGAGATGTTGTTCACGGCGGTCGATCGCGAACGACGCTTTAAGGCGAAGAGCGTGATCGATATTGTTGTCTACCGCGGCGGTGATGCGCTCTCAGGATGGGCATTTACCGGATTGACCCAAGGCCTCGGACTTGGGTTGGGCGCGGTGGCGGCGGTCGGTGCAGGACTTGCGTTTGTCTGGATACTGGTTGGCCGGCACTTGGGCGTCAACTATCAGCGCCGTCAATGCCAAGGCTCATAAACAGATAAACATCGGGCTTTTCGGGGCCAAGGCCCGAGCAGCAATTACGTTCCCAGCCCGAGCGCGATGGGCTTCACCGATGTTTGCCAGGGTTGCATGCTCAAAAGTCAAGCGATACCTAACAGTATCAGTAGGTCGAGAGCGCTTTGCAGCTGTTGCATCTTGCTCTACTCGGTTTTGGCGTGTGGTCGTACTAACAAGTGTAAGGCCAGAAGTGCCAGCATCGAGTTAAATGCTAGCGGTGCGACCATCGGTAGCGCCGTGCCGTCGTGCAGCCATCCGACAGTGGCGCTGGTTAAGCCGCCTACGCCGTATTGGAATGAGGCAAAAACGGCAATGGCCATTCCGGCGAAGCGGGGGAACTCGTTTAACGCGGCCGACATGGCGTTTACCGAAATAAAACCCAGCACGCTGAAATAGATACCCAACCCGATGGTAAGACCGACGATCGAATCCACGTCGGCTAGGACCAGCAACACCAATCCGGTACCCGAAGCAAAGCCTGCCCAGATCCCGAAACGCAGTGGGTGAATGAGTTCTACATGCATGACCACCTTGCTGTTGATAAAACCACATACCATGGTGGGTATCACAAATGCCCCGAAAAGCAGACCGAAGTTCTCCGGCGACATGCCGTATAGCTGGATAAAGACGAACGGCGCTTCGGTGAAGAATCCGTACATTCCCCCAAACCCGAGGCTGCTGGTCAGCGTATATCCGATCGCGCGCCGGTGTTTCAGAAATTGCCAGTAGCCGGCAAAGCTGTCCGCGATCCGTACCCGCAGATCTCTCGGATGTGATTCGCTGATGAGCAGCCAGTAAAGAATCATTACAGCGGTGCTGTAAGTGGCCATCACCCAGAAGCTAGCGCGCCAGTCGAACCACATTAACAGGTACCCGCCGACGATGGGTGCCATTACCGGCGCAATGAGCATTACGGACTGAACCAGGGACAGTACGCTCGCTGCCATGCGGCCTTGATAAATGTCCCGGACTGTTGCGCGCGCGATGATCGGTGCAACACTGCCACCTACGGCTTGGATGAAACGATAAGCCATCAACAATTCGATATCGTTCGTCGTTGCACAAAGAATCGCGGCAAAGGTAAAAAGCGTCGTTCCGAGGGCGAGAATCGGCAATCTTCCATAGCGATCGGACAATGGGCCGATGATCAGTGGGCCTATGCCTAAACCAAGCATGTACGCGCTCAGGGTCAGTTCGACTTGATGGATTCCGGTAGCGAGATCCAGAGCCATCGATGGGAAGGCGGGAAGATACAGGTTGATCGCCATAGGGCCGAAAGCGATCAATGCGCTTAGAGTAACGACAACGCGAGCGCTTGGCTGAGTTTGTTCGTGTTGCTCTAGACCATGGTGTCTTTTCATATTTGTTGACTAAGTGTTGGAAACCTAGTCATTCCCGCGAAGGTAGGGATTCGGTTAACAGTGGTTGCGGGGCGGTACTTTAAGTGGAGCGCTGTCTTCGTTATTGCGTTTTACTTACTGACTCCGCGCATTGGCAAGTATGAATTCGAATAAACGTGGTCCGTCCCTTCCCTCGTCCTGCTGCTAAGGTAAGTTCCAGATTGGTGATGCCCAAGCACGTTCCTGGATCATACGGTCCATGTCCGGGAACTCATCGCAATTATCAAGTTCCTCGCAGTCATATTTCGACCAGCGTTTGGAGGGTTGCTCTAAAACGCGCGGGTACCAATACGCCGGAAGTTTCGGATCGTAGGATTTGTCAGTCCACGCAATACACGCGCCACCGTTGCTGGTAGGGTCGACGGCGAACGATGTGATCGTCTCTTCGATCTCACCGTTTGAGAGAACGCCACGCACGATGTCGACGCGTGCCAGTCCTGTTTTGTCTTTTAGCGCGCTCACCACAAATCTAGGTTTGGCAATGGCATCCTGAGGTAGCGATCCGCCCATAACAGCGGCGGTATTGCCTTCGAAATTTGCCTGGCAGGGATCCCCATCCTCAGCGAAAGTCGCCGAGTACTTGAGGGTGATCCGCGGTCCACTCGTTCCGTATACCTCACGACGTTTAAGCGCGGCGAACACGCTGGCGCGCGTGTTCTCTTCTGCCCACACGGCGGCGAGCCCCCCCGGATTGTAATTCGGCGCGAGTCGCAAACGTCCTAGTGCAGAAACGCCGAGACCGGTCCCACCCTTAAACGCATCTTCCTCGACAGCACCTGGCGTGCCAGCATGGGTATCGGTAGACCCGATCGCCCCTAATTGCAGGGGGTTGAATCCGGACTGCTCGAAGCTCTTGATGCCACGTGCCAATACGGTTCGGTAATAGCTTTGGCGGAACTGATTACGGATGTTTTCGGGAAGATCTTCCGATTTTACTTTACTCCACTTTGGCAAAAGTGCGGCATACTCGAAGTCACAATCACCCGCGCCGTCGTCGCCGTAGGGGGCGAGACATTCGCTATTGCCTTTATGCTGGTGGATCTCCGCCACCGTTTCATATTTTGCACGGAGTTTGCGCGAGCGCTCCGATGCGTTCTCAACATCAAAGCCGCCGCCAGCCGCGGCGTTGATGTTGTGTGGAATGGCGACAACGTCACAACCGTCTTCGGCCAGACACTCGCGTTCTAGGACTTCCCACAGCGCGTCGTGGGTCGGATGGTCAACGTAGTTCGGCGGGTGCTCAGTGACGTTTGCATTTTCGAAGATGATATTGCGGTGCCAGTGACGCTCGTTTGGTGTTGCGGTCCATTCCACTGCAACGAAGGCAGTGAATTCGCAGGGCATATCCGCTTCGTTCGCCCAGGCCTGAACACGTGGCCAGGTGGCATCGCGCATCGCTTTGCAATTTATACCGTCCTGGTTGCAGAAAGGAGCCTCGAGCGCGGTGTCACCTGCAACTAAGGGGAGGAAACTATTGAAAAATGCTTTTAGAGACAGCGGCGGTGAACTGTGTTTGCGAAAGCTAGTGCAGAAATCATCATCGGAGAATTGTGGGTCCGTACAGACGTACATTACGTTGAAGAACCCAGCGTGATCGGTCACCGCGGTAAAGTCCAGCGGTCGTTCGAGTTTGACTCGAGTTCGTTGGTCACCCAATGTCAGTTCTTGGCCCTTGGCGAAATTGAACGCATCGCCGGGATCGTTTCTCGTCCCAATAGCGTAGGCATCCATCGACAAGGAAGTGTGTACGTGCAGGTCGCCCCATAAAACGTTTTTCTCACCGGCGTCGTAACCAGGGCAATGACCGTCCACCTGTTCAACCGTTCCAGCCATTCCGCCAGTGGCAGTCAGCAACAATAGGACTCCCGAAATGATGCGTCTCATCAAAACACCCCTCTTTTCTAAAGTCGTTGCAACAACCAGAACGCGCCCATGACGCCTACCACATATCCGCCGGCCCACCTTAGTACCGGCAGACGTACAAGCGGTTCCACGATACCAGCAACCAACAGGCAGATTAAGAGGAATACGAGTTGGCCGATTTCGATGCCGACGTTGAAACCGGCCAGCGCTAGCGCCACGGCATTTTCCGGTAGGCCGATCTCATCCAGTACACCGGCGAAGCCAAGGCCATGTACTAGCCCAAAGCCGAACGCCATTGCCATCCACGATCGAAGCTCTCGCCGGTTGCCATCGAAATCGGCGCGCAGAAGCTGATTGGCAATCAGTATTAAGCTGAGCGCGATACAAGCTTCAGTAGCGCGAGGATTCAAACGCACGATGTCGAGCACAACCAGCGCCAGCGTGATGCTGTGTGCGACGGTAAAGAGGCTCGCCGTGTAGAGTAGATCTAGTGGTCTGCGGACCAGAAGAAACAGTGCGATCAGGAACAACAGATGATCGGGACCCTGTAACAGATGTTCGATGCCTAATTTTGTATAGGTAAGAAATGCTGCAAACCCACTCTGCGGTTCAGTCGGAACGGTGAAGCGCGGATCGTCGACCGAAATCACTTCAGTGTGTTCGCGCCCATCGAGAAAGGAGACTCTGACCAAAACCTCATTAACTATGGCGCCAATGCCGGTAAGTTTGAGCGCAACGCCGAATATGTTCGGCGCGCAGGTTATCGAGGCACGCACTACGCTCTGGATCGGTGAATCAAACTCGCAATCGTCATCTAGATAGATCCTAGGTAGTGATGTCGGCACGCTCGCGTGCCAACCAATTTCTATTTTCTGGGGACTTAGTTGGACAATATCCAAATAACCGGTACGCATCTGGTGTGCTTCAGCAGCCACCCCCAACAACATAATTGCGGCAACTAATAGCGAGCGATTCATCGTTCCTCTGTCTCGCCAGCACGGATACTCGCTAGGGCAGCGACTAAGTCGTCACGATAGGTTTGTGGTGCGTCGGCGTCGACGCTGATACGAAACTTTTTGGCTAGGCGTTGGATCAGCTGTCGGTGTGCGCGGCGCTTTTCCTGCTGTATCAGTCGTTCCTCGACCGTTTTACGACTTTCTTCGAAGCTCAACGGGCGTTCCTCGGTTCGTTTGTTGACGCGTACGAAATGCAGTCCGAAACGTGAGGTGAGCGGACCGTGCCACTGACCTAGCGCGAGGGTTTTTATTGTGTCGGCGAAGGTTTTGCCGAAGTTATCATGCACCTCCTCCAACGCGGCATTGACGACAGCGTTGGGGAGTGGAAATCGATCGCCGAGTTCTGTCGGCATTAGCTCGGCGGCGTTCAGCGACGTCTCGATTCGCTGTTGGCGATCGGCATTTGCTTTCCGTAGATAGACGTGCTCAAAGCTGATGCGCACTGGTTCGAGCAGGTGCGCGCGGTGTGCATCATAGTAGTCTCGTAAAGCTTGGTCGTCCTGGCGCCCGGCACTGGCGTCTTCTACGAGAAACAGTAGCTTCTGGACCAAGCGCTGACGGACGATGTGATCATCCGAGTCCAATCCTAGCGACAAGGCTTCGCGATAGAAAAGCTCATCTCCGACGACGCGCAAATCGGTTTCCAGGCGTTGCTCGGTGTTAAGTGTTGTCACGCCGAGGCTGGCTTGCATAGCGCGGCGAGCAGATTCGAGACGCAGGTGATGTAGCTCGATCTCAGTATCACCAGTATCGAGGAGTAGCCAATAGAGCAGCGCGCCGAACGTCACAAAGTGAACTGTGGGGTTTTTAACTAACCACATCTTTGTCGCTATCCGAATTTCCTATGCTGAGTGTGGCAGTGTAAAGCCGGTATGGAAATAAAAAAAACCACTGGTCTGGAGAGGAGCTGGTCAGTGATGGTATAGAGATGGTACTACGGACAATCGGTCGGGTCGTCGAGCAGTTGGTTCATTTCTTAGTTGGTGGATGATGTTCCATGTTGCAGTGATGTATCCGGTGCTTACCGCGGTGGATCCGGTGTTTCTCCGACAATTTGTCGAAGCGCTGGCGCTGCTCGCTGGTTAGTACAGCGAGCATGTTTGCGGCTGAGCTACTCCTGAGCAGCGTGAGTGCGGCAACTTTATCGCCGACGTCTCTTGCTCTGCGCTCGGCCGCTTTTGGGTCAAAGACCTTGTCGGTGGCCAACGCTTTCAGTTCTTTATGGTTTTCCATCAAAGCGAATCTCAGTTTGCGTGCTCTTGGCATAGCATCGTCCATGATTTCACCGATGACGTTCCGTTGTTCACTGGTGAGTTCCAGTTCGTCCATCATGTGAAACATATGTATGTGGTTTGGGCCATGCATCATAACTCCTGACGTTCGCATCATGTGTTCGCCGGAAAACGCTGAGACGCGCTCGAATATACCGATTACGGCGAGGCCTAACATCGCCATGGATACTAGTTTCCAGCTGGCATTCTTACATTCACGTGCCTCGGTCATGGCTCACCCTCCATCCTACTAAGGAAGCGTTAAGTTTAGCGGCTAACGGTGCTTTTCCGGAACATTCCAGCTGCCAGAAACTGCGCAATACTGAAGAATATACTACTTGTTGACTCCGATGCTGGGCTATGCGGTCGATAACGTTTGTGCAGGGTAGCGAGGAAGCCAGCTTTATCGTCGAAATCCAAGTGCGACGGAAGGCGCTGGCGGGGTTGATTCTGGTCGCGTGCTTGAGGCTATAATTCCTGGGCCGGCGCCAGTACCGAGCAGCAAGGTAGCTGTTGCGGTGCGAAAGTGAGCCGAACCACATTTATTTTGGAGACGCAAATGGCGGATGATCTGCAAGAAATAAAAGCCCTGTTGACCGATATAAAGTCTGGCCTGACGCGACTACAGGATACTGACGAGATTGAGAGACTTATCGTGCGCTATGCGCGCGGCTGCGATCGGGGTAACGATCCAGACCTGATTGGCCCGTTGTTTGCTAAGGACGGTACCTGGGAGTGTAAAGGGTTTGGTAAATACTTTGGCCGAGAAAAGTTAGCCGCGGGCCTACACGGTATTGCCGGAGAGAAAATCTGGTGGTCGCTGCATTACATGATCTCGCCACTCATCGACATCGCCCCGGATGGCGAATCTGCTACCGCCTTTTGGTATCTATGGGAACAGGCCACTATACCGAACTCCGAAACCGAAGAGGCCGAACCGCATTGGATCGGTGGCACCTACGACTGCGACATCACCAAAGTGGACGGTATTTGGCTGTTCAAGACAATGGAACTGAAACTTAATATGGCGAGCCCGTACAGCACTGGTTGGGGGGAGGAGCGGTTCTTGAACGGGTCTCGCACGGCGCCGTATCTGATGGACCTCGATCCCGGTAGTTACCATTGGTGTGCATGCGGCCTCTCCAAGAACCAGCCGGTTTGTGACGGCTCGCACAAAGAAACGAAACGCACGCCGATGGAGTTCAGCCTAGATGAACGCCAGCATGTTGCGCTTTGCGGCTGTAAGTATTCCAAAACCAAACCGCATTGCGATGGGTCGCATTTGAAATTAGGACTGGATTAACGGTTGTTGCGAAATAGTTCGTCGGAGGGTAACCGTTCTCTAGGTTGAGTCGGATCAAGCAAGAGTTATGGCAGGGTTTTTGCCTAGCGAATGCCGATCAGAGGATGTGCGAGGCTAGGGGCTCTTAGTAAGGCAGGAGCCTGAGCCGGAAACCCGGGCAGGGTGAGGATAGTTAAATCGAACGAGCGATAGCCGTTCAAACCGATACAGCAGGGCCTCGCGCCTCTACAGCTCTTCGAAAAACTCAATCATTCGCATGCGCATTTTCGCGTCCGGGACACCGCCGAATCCGGCGGCCATGTTGTCGCTCATGTGGTGCGGATTGCCGGTTGCCGGAATAATGCAAGTGACTGCAGGGTGGGAGAGGATAAACTTGAGGAAGAACTGGCCCCAACTGACGCAATCTATCTCCGCTGCCCATTCGGGTAGATCGCGGCTTTTGACTTTTCTGAACATCTCGCCGCGTTGGAAAGGTCGATTAATCAGCGTTGCGATGCCTTTGTCCTGGGCTAGTGGCAACAAGCGTTTCTCAACTTCCCGGTTGCCCAAACTATAACTTAGCTGCACGAAATCAAAGGGTTCGCTCTGTAATGCGCGAAACAGTTGGTCGTGGAAACGGCCGTGCGATGTTGTGATACCGATATAGCGCACCTTACCCTGGGCTTTCCACTCCTTCAATGTCGCTATGTGGGTGCGCCAATCGCGTAAGTTGTGGATCTGCATAAGATCGAATTTCTCAACCCGCATGCGTCTGGCAGAGACACCCATCTGCTGGATCCCAGACTCCTTACCATCGGTCCAAACTTTGGTTGCTGCGAACAGCGATTCACCACCCTGTACTTCCCGTAGAAGATCGCCCAATACTTCTTCGGCGCGGCCGTACATCGGGGAGGAATCGATTAGCGTGCCGCCATTGTTGAAGAACAGCTGTAGCACTTCGCTCAGCTCTTTGCGCACTATGCCGCCGCCCGCATCAAAAGTGCGTGAGGAACCCATACCTATCGCCGGTAGCTGTTCCCCGCTAGATGGAATGGCGCGAGTAATTGCATCTTGTTTCGCCGCCATAAGTGCCGAGGGTACAAGCGGTAACGCTGCTAGCGCAGTGGTAGTCTTGAGGAGCGTTCGCCGGGTGACCATCATTCCGCCTCTTTTATAACGGCTTGTTTATAGTTTACATTAAACTTCAGGACCCGATCGCAGAGCGCGACAAATGTCGCCGACTGCGGCCGTCAAAGGAGACTAAATGGACGACGAGGTAAAACGGCCTGATATGGACCACTCGGCACTACTCGCCGCGGCTAAAGGCTTGCGCCCGCTTATCGAATCCAAGGCTGATGAAGCGGAGCAGTTAACTCATATGCACGACGATGTCGTGGGCGCAATGATGGAGGCTGGTCTTTACAAGATGCTTTTTCCGAAAGCACTAGGGGGAGCAGAGCTGACTCTCGCGCAGGCCCTGGAAGTAAACGAAGCGGTTTCGCTTGCAGACGGATCTACCGGTTGGTGTTTGATGGTAGGGGTAATCGAGCTCGGTAACGCTGGCGCCTATTTGCCTGATTCAGGTGTTGCACGCATGTTTGTAAACGGAAGCGATATGGTCCTAGCCGGACAGGGCATACCCAACGGTTTTGCGCGTCCGGTGGACGGCGGTTACCAGATCCACGGTGAATGGCGTTATGCAAGTGGGGTCTATCATGCGCAGTACATCCATACTGGTTGCGTGCTGTTGGATGAGGACAAGCCTGCGCTCGATGAGAACGGTAACGTCAAGTTGGTACTTTGTCATGTACCAAGGAGCGACATTGTCGTAGTTGAGGATTGGGATACGATCGGACTACGTGCAACTGGGAGTTACGACTACTCCATTAAGGACGCATTCGTCCCTGAAGACATGACTTATCAATATATCGACACCCCGGTCATGCGAGGTGGAGCAATGTATCGTATCGGCATTGCTGGTTGGACCGCTTGGGGTCACACTGCCTTTG
>CAZBOQ010000223.1:0-2672 GCA_964493555.1 uncultured Gammaproteobacteria bacterium
GTGACACAGATCCTGTAAATGCCGCACCGGCTCTGCACCTTGCCGGGATGCTGCGTCAGGCTGTTCACGAGGCGGACGGCTACCTGCCATTCTCCCGGTTTATGGAGATGGTGTTGTACGAACCGGGTTTTGGTTACTACAGCGGTGCGCAAACCCGTTTCGGCGCCGACGGAGATTTTACTACTGCTGCTGAGCACTCAAACCTTTATGCGGGGTGTATTGCACGCCAGGTAGCGGAGGTTTTGGACGGGTTTGGCGGCGAAGGCGAGATCCTCGAGTTCGGTGCCGGCAGTGGCCGTTTCGCCGGTGATTTGCTACAGGCATTAGCCAAGCGTAGCAGTGTGCCAAAGCGGTATACGATTCTGGAAGTTAGTGCTGAGTTGAAAGCATGCCAACGTCGCGTGCTCACAAGTTATGTTGACCAGGGTATCGTCCGTTGGAGCAGTGCAATGCCAGCGGCCGGATTTGTCGGTGTAGTGATCGCCAACGAGGTGTTGGATGCGATGCCGGTGATCCGTTTCCAAAAGCTCAGGTCTGGTCAGTTTGCAGAACTGGGTGTAGGCGTTCGCTCGAGAGATTTTATCTGGCGCACCCGGCCGGTCGACCCGCAATTAAGCGATGAGCTAATGGAAATCGAAAATTCCTTGGGGATGGCGTTGCCGGATGGCTACGTCTCTGAGGTGAATCTTCTGCAGAGCCCGTGGATCGGCAGTGTTTCCGATATGTTGAAACGTGGACTGGTGTTGATCTGTGATTACGGTTATACCCGCCGGGAGTATTATCATTGTGAACGCAATAACGGCACGTTGATCTGTCACCATCGCCATCGTGTCAACTACAATCCTTTCGTCAATATTGGTCTGCAGGACATCAGCGCGTCGGTAGATTTCAGCGCAGTTGCGCACGCGGCGCGACGGCATCAATTACAGGTTTCTGGGTACGCAAACCAGGCGCAATTCCTACTTTCCTGCGGCCTCGACCGCATATTGAGCGAGCTCCAAACCGAGGTACCGGAACAGTACTTGGAGTTCGCCGCGCAAGCTAAGATGTTGACCTTGCCCAGCGAGATGGGTGAACGGTTTAAGGTGATGGCGCTGACGCGTGATATCAAAACGCCGCTCTGCGGTTTCGAGTTGCAGGATCTATGCGGTCGCCTATAGAGGCTGTGCAACTTTGAGACTGTACCGGTACTCGACGGGATGGAGTTTACCCATTTGGACTTAGTACAACTTCTAGTCCTTGGACTGGTACAGGGTTTAGTCGAATTTCTGCCGATTTCGAGCTCCGGGCATCTGGTGTTGTTGCCGGTGGTGATGGATTGGCGCGATCAAGGTCTTGCTTACGATGTCGCCGCGCATCTTGGCACGCTGGCGGCAGTCGTCGGCTACTACCGGCGTGACCTCTTGTTAATGGTTGTCGAGGGAATTGAGCATTTACGCGGTGGGCCCGCCACGCCGCTCTCGCGACTCGGCTGGGCGGTGCTGCTGGGGACTGTCCCGGTCGGACTGGTCGGTTTGCTCGCACACGATGTCATTGCCACCAGCTTACGCAGCATTTTAGTAATTGCTGCAGCTACTGCCGGGTTCGGTTTGCTGCTTTGGTACGCCGATCGGACGGGTAGGCGCACGCGCGATGAACATTCTCTGAGATTACGGGATATCCTGATGATTGGTGGTGCCCAAGCATTGGCTTTGATACCAGGGACATCCCGTTCCGGGATCACCATAACGGCCGGATTGCTGTGCGGGCTAACCCGTCAGGCGGCAGTGCGTTATTCGTTTCTATTGTCCGTGCCGGTCATTGTTTTGGCAGGCGGATTGGAGGCGGGCGAAGTTATCAGAAGCGGTGTACAGGTAAGTTGGTTAGGCTTGTGTTTTGTAACATTCGTATCGTTTGCCAGTGCTTACCTTTGCATCCACGTCTTCCTTAAGCTTGTCGACAAGATCGGTATGGCGCCCTTTGCGATTTACCGCCTGATACTGGCCGCGCTGTTAGTGGCGATCTGGGCGTTGTGAATTCCCGGCAGCGTTTAGTGAGAATGCGGTGAGCGCTTGCACGCGACGTTCACGTAGGTGTTCACGGATTTTCTCGCCCGTAAGTCCCACCAGATCTTTTACACTAACTGCGTTTGCGACCTGACGCGCGGTGCGCAGGATATCGGCTTGAGGATAGGGTCGCCCTTCTAAACCTTTGCGGCCTCTTGCGTCTGCTTCGCAGGCCAGCAAAAACTGTTCGAAGCGGGGAGGGCGTCGGAACGCGTCGGTCTCTTCGAGCACCTTCAGTAATGTTGTAGGCCGTAGTTCCGCTGCGCGATGGCAGTGACTGTGGTAACGCGCAACGAGCACCGCCAAACTGCGATAGTAATTGGGTACCTTGTAGCGTTTACAATATCGTTCAATCAACTGTACGCTCCGCTCCTCGTGGCCGCGATGGTGTGGCCACTGATCTTCAGGTGTTTCTCCTTTACCAAGATCATGAAACAGAGCGGCAAACCTTACCGCCCCTTCCTTGCTCAACTCGGCCACGCGATCTAGCACCAGCAGAATGTGCAAGCCGGTATCAATTTCAGGGTGGTATTTTTCTGGCTGTGGGACGCCGAATAGTTTAACCAGCTCCGGCGCGAGTCGAGCTAAGGCGCCGCATTCGTGCAGTATCTCGACGAATAGTCTTGG
>CAZBOQ010000224.1:0-14120 GCA_964493555.1 uncultured Gammaproteobacteria bacterium
ATTATACGACACCCGCAAGGTCGGCTAGATCGTGGTGTAGCGTTCCTATTCTATCAACTGTTCGATGCATTCTTCACCGCTGCACCGTCCAACTCAGCAGCTGGCCATCGCGCTGTCAGCCCGCACGGCGGCACAATCGCTGCGCGAAACCGTACAACAGGCAGCGGACTGGAAGTCAAAATTACGCTGCCGGGCATACCGCCTTGTGATCTATAGCGACACCTTCTGGCGTCGAGCCCAGCCCAAGCCTGCCAGGGCTGAACCGAATAGCCAGACGGCTGCAGGCACCGGTACAATGGATACAACGATGTTGTCAAACTGGTATTCAGGTAGTGGCAAGATGAAACTTTCCGGGTCGGTCCAAAAGATGTTCAAACTGAGAATGTTGTCGAGTTGCCCTGAATAGTCCCGGTGCTGCCACAAATATCCAGCGTGAAACCGAAAGTCTTCGTTATTGATGACAGCGCGACTGTTAGAAGGTTTTTCGAGCGGATCGGGACCTCAGTCGACGTGGATTTGGTGACATTTGAGTCGGCGGCTGCTTCTGAGGAGCATCTGGCCAGCGGTGCACCGGGACTGATGTTTCTTGATATCATTATGCCCGACAAGGATGGTCTGACGTTTTTGCAGGAGTTGCGCAAAGACGCCAAATATCGGGATACCCCCGTAGTAATGATCAGCTCCAAAGACTACGCCCAAGATCGGATGACAGCCAAGGAACTAGGGGTGGTCGAGTTCCTTCCCAAACCAATCACTACCCAGACGATTGAGAATCTCATCCGTCAGTATGCTGGTCCACCATCGGATGAGTAACGCTTACCTTCGTTTTTGGGGGGTACGCGGTTCCTACGCTGCCCCTTTCAAGTCACATCTCAAAGTAGGCGGTAAGACGTCTTGCGTAGAGCTTTGGGTTGACAATCATCTGCTGGTTTGTGACGGCGGCACCGGAATAATTCCCTTCGGGGAGC
Source organism: uncultured Gammaproteobacteria bacterium (assembly GCA_964493555.1). Taxonomy (GTDB): domain Bacteria; phylum Pseudomonadota; class Gammaproteobacteria; order JADZEE01; family JADZEE01; genus CAZBOQ01. Next base: position 969 of record CAZBOQ010000224.1, read on the forward strand.
AGTTGGTTGAGGCCAAAACCAAACAGGACATGATGATCATCTTTACCCATTACCACTGGGATCACATCTGCGGGATGCCTTTTTTTGCGCCCGCGTTTCTGCCCGACTGGAACATCAAATTCTTCGGTCCTGGAGAGAGCAAGGAAGATATCGGTAAGCGCCTAGCTGACCAGATGAAAGCACCGTATTTCCCGGTCGAGACGGAAACATGGATGGCGAACATCGAATATCTTGCTCCTCAGCCCGCTGGTTTCGAACATGGGCCTATACAAATTAATTATTATAACGTCCACCATCCCGGTGTGACCTATGGTTACAAAATGCAGGTAAACGGGAAAAGCATTGTCTATGTGTCGGATAATGAGTTTGGTTATTTGGAAGGTTCGATTGAGCGCCGTTACCACGAATTCAATGCCGACGAGCATGAGGTCATCGAGCAGATGAAAGTAGAAGAGCGCGCAACCGAACTGCGGCACATCAAGGATGTGGATATCCTCGTCCACGATGCACAATACACCCCTGAGGATTATGAAAAGAAACGGGGTTGGGGCCATTCTTGTTACGTAGACACGGTCAACGCGGCGATAGATGCGAACGTGAAAAAACTATATCTCTACCATCACGACCCGAGCTCCACAGATGAAAAAATACAGACTATTTTCGAGCACTCTAAAAACATCATTCGTGAGCACGGCTCGGATCTTCAATGTGAGATCGCAAGTGAAGGCCTGGTCGTCGATCTCTAGGCGGTTGAGCGTTTTGTCATGCAGCTCACGGTAAACGGCGAGCGACGTGAAGTCGTCGATGGTTGTACAGTTGCCGAGCTGCTCGGAGAGCTCGGTGTGACTGGCCGGTTCGCCGTAGAGTTGAACGCGGAGATCGTTGCGCGAAGCAGCTTCGGCAAGCGTTTTCTGGCTGCCGACGACATCGTCGAAATCGTTAAGGCAATCGGCGGCGGTTAGGCGGAAAAACGCACAGTTGGCCTGAGTGCGCGGAGATCCGGCTCAGGTCTGTTCCCGAATACCGCTCGGTATTACACTAAAGAAAAACCAAGAGATAAGCCCATGTTGGACCAAGCGTTGAGCGCAAACGATCCTATTGTAATCGCCGGCACCGAATACCAGTCGCGGTTGCTGGTTGGGACAGGTAAGTACAAGGATTTGGATGAAACGCGTCGAGCGGTCGAAGCGAGCGGCGCGGAAATTGTCACTGTTGCCGTCCGGCGGACGAATATCGGACAAGATGGGGATAAAGCGAATCTGCTTGATTACTTGGCGTCTGATCAATACACATTTTTGCCCAACACCGCGGGTTGCTACGACGCGCAATCTGCCGTGCGGACTTGTCGTCTTGCCCGTGAGTTACTGGATGGTCATGATCTCGTCAAGCTCGAGGTGCTTGGCGATCAGAAGACTTTGTTTCCACACATTCCTGAGACGCTCCAGGCAGCTGAAGAGCTGATAGCGGATGGTTTTAAGGTGATGGTCTACACTACTGACGATCCAGTGATGGCTCGCCGTTTCGAGGATATGGGTTGTGTTGCGGTGATGCCACTAGCTGCGCCGATTGGTTCGGGGCTAGGTATCCGTAATCCATACAATATTCTGACAATCATTGAGAATGCGAGCGTTCCCATTATCGTCGACGCGGGCGTTGGCACAGCATCTGATGCCGCCATCGCGATGGAACTCGGTAGTGACGGTGTGTTGATGAATACCGCCATCGCCGAGGCGCGTAATCCGACGCTCATGGCGTCGGCGATGCGTAAAGGCATTGAAGCTGGTCGGGAGGCCTTTCTTGCGGGTCGTATGCCACGCCGTGCGTACGCGAGTGCGTCCTCGCCTATCGACGGCACGTTTCTATAGCTTTTGGCATCCTCGCTTCGCACTATCCGCAGTTTTGTTCGTCGGGAAGGACGTATTACACCTGCGCAACGGAGCGCTATCGCCCGGCTCTCGACACAGTATTGTTTATCGTCAATTTCGGCGTTACGCGATTTGGATCGTTGTTATCAGCGATACGCGCCCCGGACGCTCGAAATTGGTTGTGGCAGCGGGGAAGTAATCTTAAGCCTTGCCACGGCTAATCCTGCTAGCGACTATCTCGGCATTGAGGTTTACCAACCCGGACTCGGTCAGGTGCTTAACGGCCTTGAGCGTGGTGCTTTGCATAATGTGCGAATGCTTCATGCGGATGCTGTTGAAGCGCTGGCACACGTCCCCGATGGAAGTTTCGCGGCAGTGTGTATCTTTTTCCCAGACCCATGGCCGAAAAAACGCCACCATAAACGTCGTTTGATCCAGCCAGCCTTTGTTGCCGATCTCCAACGAGTGTTGAAATCGCATGGCCGTTTGTTTATTGCTACTGACTGGCAGGATTACGCGGATCACATTAGTTCTGTAGTGAATACAAAGGCAGGGTTTTTTAATCTTGCAGGATCGAACAGACGCTCGCCACGGCCGCGCTGGCGGACCCAAACTCGTTACGAGCAGCGAGCGGTTAAGGAGAAACGAGAGGTTTTCGATTTTGCCTTCGGTAAACGGTAGTCACGCTGCTCTTTGAAAAACATACTGGTTCGTCTGCATCTAGAGACATCATCTGTTGTTCTATGACACTTTTTAGTTGCTCGCTATTTTGGTATTGAAAAATTTAACCGGAATATTTAGAGTACGCGGCGATGAAAAGAGTGCGAATTTTGATACTGGTAATGCTCTTAGCCTACGTCCAGCATGCAGGTGCAAATAGGAGCACCAATGCACATCAGCACGGGTTTGGAGTTGATAGATATGAGGTGATCGAGCACGGGCCCATTGGCGTGATGGGCGACCATGTTCACGCTGACGGGGAAGTCATGTGGACCCTCCGATATAAGAACATGGAGATGGAAGACTTGTACGACGGCAGCGACGAGATTACTCAGAGGGAACTGCTCGATGCTAGTGGCCCCTACGGTTACATGATCGCGCCCACTTCCATGACAACCCAGGCAGTGGTGGCTTCGGGTATGTACGCACCTTCTGATTTTCTGACTATTTCCATCATGGCACCGTATATGTTCAAAGAAATGAGCATGACGACACGTATGGGCGCCAACTTCAACACGAGTTCGGAAGGGTTGGGCGATATCAAATTCGTCGCCCTTACCCGGCCTGTGGAGCGGGAGAACGGATACCTTCAAACTAACCTTGGGCTGTCCTTTCCCACGGGATCCATCAATCAGACCGACGACAATCCGATGTCGGGAGGTCAGGAGGTCCAGCTTCCCTATCGCTTGCAACTTGGGTCTGGTACCTGGGATCTGCTGCCCACAGTAATGATCGGCGGTACTCGCGATCGTTTTGTCTGGGGACTCAAGGGCGATGGTGTCATTCGAATGGATACTAACGACAACGGCTACCGGCTAGGTCACTCCTACGAGTTTACGGCGTGGGGGGAATGGGCCTGGGCGCGCTGGCTGGCTCCATCGCTTCGCTTGAGCTGGAAGCAGCAGTTAGCGATCGACGGACAAGATAGCCGACTGCCCCCCATGGCGCCTCAAATGACCCCACTAGCGGATCCCAGCAACCTTGGCTGGAAGCGATTCAGTGGACTTATCGGTATTCAACTTATGGCCCAAAAGGGCTGGCTGGCTGGGCAGCGATTTGCTATCGAAGTGGGACTGCCGCTCTGGCAGTCGACGACGGGTCCTGGTTTAGGCCTAGGTCACACGGTGACCATAGGATTACAGCGGATGTTCTAGCTTTGCCTGGCGAACTCGGTCGGCCCGATGGACAAATCAAAATGACTGGGTGAGGTGTTGAAGTCGGCGTAAGTCGCAAGGAGTCTTTTCAATCCGTCTGGTTGCGTGGCATGTCGTACCCTCCTGCCTCCCGTCGGCAAAAGAAGGGGTGACAATGTTAAGCGCACGCTTTGTGTCGAATTTATTTGGATTGAAATAAAAATTCTGTGCAAGGCTTCTTCACCTACCACACGATACTGCTGATGTCCGTTAACTCATGAGCGGCACGCCGGACTGGATCTTTGGATACGGTTCGCTAGTTTGGCGCCCCGCGTTTGACTTTGAGGAAGCTATCGTAGGACAGATTGGCGGCTGGCGACGCCGTTTCTGGCAGGGTTCGACTGACCACCGAGGTGTGCCTGGCGCGCCAGGACGAGTGGCCACCCTATCACCGGAGGAAGATGGCACGTGTCTGGGCATGGTTTACCGTATTAGGGCGCGAGTAAAAGAGGAGGTTTACGCAAGCCTCGATCATCGTGAAAAAGGTGGTTACGAACGCCATATCGTTCAGGTCCGAGTAGAGTGGGGGCGAATGCTGAGAGCCGTAACTTATATCGCTACTACCGAAAATAAGAACTATCTAGGGTCGGCCACACTGACGGAGATCGCCGCACAGGTTCGGCGGAGTTCCGGACCCAGCGGCGAAAATCTTGAATATGTGCTACGCCTCGCTGAATGGATACGCGCGAACAATGGTGAAGACAAGGAGGTGTTCGAGCTCGAGGCGTTACTGCGTTGAGACAATTGATAACAGCGGATCCCTATAGAGGGTATAGCTACGATGGGATGCCACGCCTAAACTCGATTTGTCCGCTAATTTTCTCCAAGGGCCTAGATCGGTCTGTTCCGTAATTCGCCAGTCAATATCTTGTGCGCAGGTGATGCGATGATCTGCTCTCGCGGGACAACCCAAGCATGAAACATGCATGCATAAGGCAAGTAAAAAATACAAAGGGACAGACGGATGGTATCGCCTCGACCCAATCAGGTCTCATGAGACGGCAGCCGTAACGGAGTTCGGAGTTGTCTTTCCACCTCGCTGGTAACCAGCTATTCTCAGGGGATGCAATTTGGTGTCGCCATGTTTCCTACCGACTATACCATCGGTCCGGGTGAGTTAGCCTGCGCAGCTGAGGAGCGAGCTTTCGATATATTGATGTTTCCCGAACACAGTCACACGCCGGTCAGTCGCGAAACTCAATACCCGGATAATGATGGGCCGCTGCCAAAGGAATATAGCCACGTTTTGGATCCCTTCGTGGCTTTGGCGGCAGCCGCCGCCGTTACCGAAAGGATCTTGCTTGGCACCGGGATCTGTTTGGTCATCCAACGCGATCCCATCGTACTCGCTAAGGAGGTGGCGACGCTCGATCTCGTATCGAACGGTAGATTTCTGTTCGGTGTCGGCGGCGGGTGGAATCGCGAGGAAATGGGAGATCACGGCACGCTCTATGAAACACGCTGGCGATTGTTGCGGGAACGCATTGAGGCGATGAAAGCGTTATGGAGTGAGGAGGAAGCAAGTTACCATGGACGTTTCGTTCGCTTCAAAAGAGCTCAACAATGGCCGAAACCGATGCAGCAGCCTCATCCGCCGATCCTGGTTGCCGGTGACGGTGCCGGCACACTACGGCGTGTTGTGCGTTACGGCGATGCCTGGTTGCCACCATTTAATTGTGACCCATCCCGTTTTCGCATGCGTTTCGCCGAACTTCAGGGTCTTGCCGTAGATGCGGGACGGGGACGGATCCCTGCGACGATATTCGGTTGCGGTGCGGATGAGGCAGTGGTTGCGGCGTACATAGAGGCGGGCGCCGACGGTGTGGTCTTCTGGATGCCACCAAGTAACACCGATGAGGCCCTGGCGCATCTTGATGACTACGCTAGGATCTGTTCGTCATTTAACTAGCAACGTAAGAACCGGAGCGGTTCGGTTGCACTCAATTTCAATGTTTGTTCGGGATCGATTTTAAAGAATTCACCATCAAGTAGAAACTCGCATGACATCTGCAGGCTAATATTGTCTGCGCCGCCGCTTTGATAGGTCGCCGGCAGCCGACGTTCGTCGCCGCCGAAAAGGTACGGCAGAATATTGCGTAACAGCCCGTCAGCCGGGGCGACTATACGCGAATACTTCAAGCTCCCAGGTTCGTTTCCCCAGAACGGGCGACTGTTGAAATAGCTGCTCGCTAACGTCGAGATCATCAACAGGCTGTAGGTGTTTTGTATACCAGCCTCATTGTCGAGTGCCATGGTTACGGTCTCACCATCCCGTAGTGGTTTTGCCATTTGTCCACCAATGACACTGGAGCAAAGTAAACCCATTACAGTAAGTGCCCCAGCCACCACCTCGGGGATCCAGGTTTGCGGAAAAAGGCGCCGACGCAGGCGGATTCCTGGACAGAGACCTGCGGATGCAAACAACATCCCGTACTGAATGTTGTGATCGGACCCGGTTTCCACTCGGATGATATTTCTTGTAACGATGTATTTACCAATATCGTTCTGGCCGGTTGCTTCGACGAGGCGGTGCAGCGACTTGCAACTGTTACCACTTGGACCGACATCTGCAGCGATACTGTTGGTTGTTCCGCCCGGCAATATAGCGAGCAAGGGGGTCGGTTCGAAACGACGCTTGGTTAGTAGTTCTGTCAGCACCGCCCGTACGGTGCCATCGCCGCCGTTGATCACTAGTAGGTCAACGCCCTCGTCGACCAACGATTCAATAACCGATGGGAGCTCCTCGAATCTTACGAGCACATGATGACGGAGCCCAGAATGCGCTGCTGCCGCTGCGGAAATCGCGGATATCCCGCGGCTGTTGCGTCGGCTTAACGGATTGCTGACGAGAGCGATCCTCAACGTTGGCACACACGGGGTTGAGAGGCAGTAAGCTTGCTGAGGGGCAACATGGCTAGCTGTTTGTTCTTTCTAATATGGCCTCGGCCAGCGTCAAATCAGCTGGTTTGTCGACGTCTATAGCCGCCTCCGGCCAAGGTAATAGTACCGTATTAACTCGGATACCGAGTTGTTTGGAGACGCGATCAATTGCGTGCTCAAGTTCAAGGTGCCCCAATACATAACGCAACAAAGCCCGCAGCCCGAACATCGCGATTAGACGCCAGGGACGTTTGCGCGAACGTTCCGCACGTTCCCAAAAGCGCGCCGCCGCGCTTGCATCGGTGGTGTTGAATGCGTAGAGATTGCAGCCGCAAAAGGGCCCATCCGAGAACCGGAGTAAGGTGCGGATACTCTCGGGGTATGCGCTGAGCACCGTGTCAGCACGCGTAAGGCCAACGACGACGTCCCCAAGGTCAGTCGCTGCGCGACAGAAATAATTAATCATTTCGGTGCTTAGTAAAGGGTGATCGCCGGTCACAATCAGTAGCGGCAGATCGCTTGCGCATGCTTGCAGCGCCGCGTTTGCGCTGGTGGCGGTGGAGCGCTCAGAGGTCATCCGTCTGCAGCTCCCTCTCGAAATAGCGGTTTTGGTATACGGCAGTTGGTCGATGGGTGCGTCGTCTTCAATGCAAAGTACCGTGCCGGCTATCATGGTACTTTCGTCCAGGCTTTTGATTACTCGATCGAGGATTGCTGTGCCTGACACCTCAGCTAGGCATTTGTGGGTGGTACCAAGGTGGCGCGCGACTGGATCGGTATCGCCGCGGCCGGCTGCCATAATGACAGCTGTGAATCTGCTGTTCACCGGATCCGCCGGGCCATCATGAGGGCGATCCCGAACAACAACGCGGTAGGGAGTGTGCCGGTGATGGCCGGGTTGACGCCCACCAGTAATCCTGCTTGGGCAAGGATCTGATCAATCAGGTAAAAAGCAATGCCCACGCCTGATCCTGCCAAAACTCGTTGGCCGGTAGTAGCCATCTCGAAGGCGCCGAATACGAACGGGATTGCGATCATGACCATCGCCGCGGTCGTTAACGGGATGTTCGCTTTGCGCCACATTGCTAACTCATAACGGTCTGCGCTTTGACCGCGGGCTCGCAGATCCCGCGCGTAAACGTACAAATCGGTCGGCGCAAGACTTTCGGCTTTCAGTTCCATGACAGCGCCCTGTTGTGGGCTGAGAAAAGATGTCCAATATAGCGTGGGGTGTCGCCGCGTGGTTACCTTCCAGCCCTGCAACTGTTTTTCAGAAACATCTTTCAGTAACCAAGCGTTATTTCCGGCGATCTCTGCTTCAGCTGCATGGGTAAATTTGGTTAGCTCTCCGTCGTCGCTGAATTCATATATATCGATGTTGGTTGGAATGCGCCCATAAAGCATGTCGCCGATGCTGATGAAGCGGTGACCGTCGCGGAACCAGAAACTGTTGCCGTTTTCGGTCCGCAATAGGACATCACCAGAAATGGCTAGAGTGCGTTCATTCCAGGCACGCTGGGAAAGCACCGGCACGACGAATTCCGCCGCAACCACCAACACTACGATCAGCATGATGCTGAATTTTAGCGCCGACCATCCTATCCGCTGCGCCGAGACGCCAATCGTGCGCATTGCAACCAACTCATGATGATGATCGAGCGAACCAAATCCGAGTAGACAGCCCAGCAATGCTGCGACGGGTACCAGGGTTAGGGCGCGCTCAGGTGCGGTGAGCATGACATAGACAAAAGCGTCAGCGATTTCGTATTTACCTTGCGATATATCGTCCAGTTCTTCGACGAAGTCGAGAAATGTGAAAATCGCCAATAACAGCAGCATCACCACGACAAACCCCTTGAGGAGGTTCACCGTTATGTAGCGGTCCAGGGTTTTCACGTGGACGTTCGGTTAGCGGCCGTTACACCGGTACGTTGCTGCAGCTTCCAGCGCGGTTGTAGGAGCATAGCGATCACTAGGCACCCAGTCAGGGCTTGGACCCAGAAAATACCGGGTATTGCGCCGACCAGCCCGGTGTGTACCCAAGTCTTGGCCATCGCGGTTGTATTGTAGTACACGGCATAGACTAGTGCGGCGACTAACGCTCTGGCGTAACGGCTAAGTACCCTCCCGGTGCGGCTTATCAAAACAGCAAGTAACCCTAACAGCACGGTCGAAATGGGTGTCGACAGCCGCCACTGATATTCGGCAATGTCTTCAGGGGTTCCCGATCGTGCGAGTTGTGCTGTCGGCGCAGCTTTGCGTTTGTAACCCACTGAGATTGGCCTTGGATCTTCAAGCTGGACAGTGAGTTGACCGAATTTTCCGACAGCCTTGCTTTTCGGTTTGTCACGCGCAAGCTCGTAGATACGAACATCACGTAGAACCAGTTCACGTTTGCCGCTGGTGTGATCAACGTGCTGCTGACCGGTATGCGCGTAAATAATTCGCACGATACCTTCGCTTTCACTACGAATGAAAATGCGCTCTAAGCGTTTAGTTTTTTTCTCGATCTCCTCGACGAAGATCGTTCGCTCGCGCTGCTGGCTATCATAGAAATTACCCGCTTCGAGCTTATCCAGATCGATCTCAGCTTCCGCCTGCGCTGCGATCCAATAGCTGTTTTTGTAGGCTAGTGGTCGGCCATAAAGCGAAAGAACAGCAACCAGTAGTGCCAGTACCAGCGTTATCTGCATAACAACACGAAGTATACGGCCGAGGCCAATTCCACACGCGTGCAAAGCCATCAACTCATGATCGGTGTCCATACGACCGAGGCCCACGACTATAGAGAGGTATAATGCAACAGGTAACAGCACCTCCAGCGCAATTGCGGCTTTCATACAGATAAACGAGGCAAGTGTATCCACTTGAAGTAAACCGTTGACGGCATACCCGAGGTAACGCCCTGAGCTATATCCGATGAAAATAAAAAGCAGTATTCCGGAAATAGCGACCAGTGGCCTAACCACCTCTCTGGCGATGTAACGATCTATGAGCACGGCAAACAGTCCACAATATTCCAGTAACTGTTTGACAGTATGTCATCAAACGTCATTTCATGCTTTGCACAATGAAGGAAAAAGTCTTGTCAGACGCTAAGCCTAGAGTTGCAATTTTCGATTTGGACGGCACCATTACGAACAAGGGTACCTACACACCGTTTCTTCTGTTCGTCGCGCGCCGGCAACCTAGGCGCTTCATTTAAGCCATACCGATATTGCTCGTAGCCGGACTTTATAAAATACGTCTTTTATCTCGGGCTACATTGAAGGAGGTCATGCTGAAAGCCCTACTGGGCAGTGTCTCCCGCGAGACACTGAGGCGCTATGTGGAGGCGTTCGCCAGGCGATGTCTTAATGACGGCGTCCGTCCTGGTGCTATACGCGCAATTGAAAAACATCGCTCCGCTGGCGATCGTTTGATCATGGCGACAGCGAGTTTCGCTTTCTATGCCGAGGAACTTGCCAAGCGTCTGGGCTTCGACGGTGTCGTTGCAACTGAAGTCCGTTGGCATGATGATGAGCTGATCTGCAAGATCGATGGTGCAAACTGCCGGGGCCTCGCAAAATTAAAAGCAATCCAAGCCAGCTATCCCGACTTGAAACACGAATACCGGATAGTCGCCTATAGCGATCACCACATCGATCTGCCCTTACTACTGTGGGCTGACAGTGGTGTTGCGGTTAATCCCAGCGGACGTCTGCGAACCGAGGCGCGAACCTCGGATATGACGATCGTTGATTGGAATGTTGGCTGAGACGTTCAGGCAGCGGAAGACGTGGCAATTGCATCTTTGACTTCCGCGAAGGCATCGCAGACTTGGTCGATCTGTGCAGAAGAGTGTGCGGCGCTGACGCTGGCGCGTAATAAATGGCTGGCGTTAGGTGTCGCGGGAGGGAGGACAAGGTTCACATAAACACCGCGCTCCAATAGTCCGCTCCATAGCGCAAGCGCTTCGTCGCCATTGGCAATCATTGACGCGATCACCGGGCTTGGCTCGGGTCCAACGGTATAGCCGATCTTCTTCAGACGTTCATACATGTGTCTGGCGTTTTTCCATAGTTGCTCGCGCAGTTGCGGCCGGGTATGCAGGCACTCAAGCGCTTTACGTGTTGACGCTATCACCGAAGGGCAAAGCGAAGCGGTAAAAACATAAGGGCGGCTCATCAGCCGGATCAAATCGAGCTCGGGTAGATCACTGACGCAAAATCCACCAGTCGCGCCAAGTGCTTTGCTGAATGTTCCGGTTATGAATTCCACTTGATCGTGAACGCCCTGTTCCGCCACTAGGCCACGTTCGCCGATTACACCCACAGAATGGGCTTCATCGACCAGTAAACACGCGCCATATTCCTCTTTTACGCCAACGATGTCGGATAATGGTGCCCGATCTCCCAGCATGCTGTAGATGCCTTCGACGACAATTAGGGCATCTTTTGCCCGCGCTCCCAGGCGGCGTAAGCGCTTGCCCAAGTCAACGGCATCATTGTGGCGGAAGTGTATAACTTCGGCTCCGCCCAACTGGCAGCCATCGTAGATACTTGCGTGTGAGTCAGCGTCGAGGAGAATCACATCGTCGCGTCCAGTAAGCGTCGATAAGATGCCGAGATTGGCGAGATAACCGGTAGAAAATGCAATAGCGGCGCGGCGCCCAAAGAACCGGGCCAGATCTTCCTCAAGGGCAATATGGCTTGCGAAGGTACCGTTGGCCATTCGCGATCCGGTGGTTCCCGTTCCTTCCTCGCTGATGGCTTTGTGCGCTGCGGCCATACACTCAGGATCGAAGGTGAGACCGAGATAGTTGTTGGTGCCGGCCAGGATAGTCGGTCGGCCGTTTACGATCGCTTCGGTCGCGGAGATCACACGCTCGACGACGACGTTGAATGGTTGTACGCCCGATTCGGCAATTGCATCGCGACGTGCCGCTATTTCCTCGAATTTGCGGAAGAGAGTCATAAAAGTGGATTTAATAGTTTGTCGATCATTTTCGCCATGTCTTTTACATCGTAGATATTGGGTAGATTGTTCAAAGGGATGGATACGTCGAATTCATCTTCTATCTCGAGTAGAAGCTCCATCAATTGCGCGGAGTCGAGGCCAAGATCGCTTGTGAGTAGGGTTTTCTCCTCAATTTGCAAATCGCGTCCAGTATAAGTCGCTAATAGTACGCAGAGTCTTGCAAGTATCTGTTCGTAAGATTGCATTGCACCGTCACTAGTTGTCCAATCACATTCCCGCGCGCGATGTCGCCAGCAATCCCGTCTCCAGTAATACTTTGGGTTGCCATCCAGTAGCCGCGCTGAGGGCTGCATTATCACATACCCAGCGCGAATGGCTTAGTTCGCGAAGTTTCCCGGGGGTTAGCATAGGCGCGTATCCGAAAGCTTGCGCCATAGCGAGATTGATATTAGATACAGCCTTAAGAGCAATCGCAGGGACTCGGACCCGCGTGATTCGACGTCCAAACACGCGCTCCGCCGTATCGATAACCTCATTGAAAGAATAACCGTCACCGTGACCATCGTGCAGCTCAAAGGTCTCCTCGTTTGTTGTTTCGCAGGCTAACCAACTCAGTACTGCATCGGCCAGATCTTGTACATAAAGTAAAGAGAACCGTGCGTCTGATTTGCCCCAGACAGGTGCGACGCCGTGTGCCATGGCGCGAAATAGCGGCGTCATTTCCCGGTCGCCTGGGCCATAGACCGCCGGCGGTCGGAACACCGACCATTGCAACCCGCTTCCCGCTCCGTCCGAAAGTACCCTTTCACCTTTGTATTTGCTCGTGGCATAAGCCGAAAGATGCGGATGGCTGGCTGCCAGTGAAGACATTAGTAGAAGACGCGGCGACGGTATTGTGTTAGCGGCGATATCCACCAACCGTTTCACGCCGTCGACATTGGTTTTTTCGAAATAGCGTGTCGATGCGCCGCGCACTACACCAGCGCAGTGCACCACCGCATCTACTTCGGTGATGAGCTCGTGCATACTCGCGGCGTCTTCGAGATTTCCGGTGATCGTTACAACCTCAGTCGGAAAGTCCGTATCCGCAGAATCAGCGCGTACGAGCGCCCGAACCCGCCATCCGCTGAGGGTCAGCGTGGAAACTAACGTGCGGCCGATAAATCCCGTAGCACCGGTGAGTGCGACGGTACCGGAGGTGGCCAATGTGGGGTTGGAATACCGGTTTTCGAGATGCGGCGCGCGGATCTGGTTACAGCAGGGTGTTAACCGGCGGCGCGCAACGGCGTCGGCTGTCCCCAATGCGTGCGATCAAGAAAATCCTGCCGGGTTCTGGAACGCGATAACTTCCCTGACGATGTGCGTACCAACGTATGACGCGGCACCAGATCTATAATGCAGTCTATGCCGAGTTCAGTACGGAAGGCTTGATCCAGTCTGTCTGTCAGGGCACGGCGTTTGTCGCCATCGGATTCACGGCACTGAATAACGATTACCGCTTGCTCCTCGCCGTTTTCGGCGGGTGCGGAGAACGC
>CAZBOQ010000225.1:0-29434 GCA_964493555.1 uncultured Gammaproteobacteria bacterium
CATTTCCCAGCAGGGTGTGGGTGCCGGGCTCGAGTTCGAGTTGTTTCGTCCCGTTTCCGAGGAGCCAGCGGAGTTTTACGCTGAATTACCGATCCAAATACGGGTGGTTGGCAACTACCATGAGTTCGGACAGTTCATTAGTGGTGTTTCGGGCCTACCGCGCATCGTAACCAATCACAACATCAAAATTATCGCCAAAGGGACTGAGCTAGTCATGGACACTACGGCCAAGACTTATCGTTATTTGGATGAAAACGAGTCTGAGCAATAACGATGCACCGAACTAACCTCACGATAAAAGGTACATATATCGCAACGATAGTCGCGTTTGCGCTTGCTGGTTGCGTATCCAACGATAAAAGCGACCTAGAGGCAACAGTGGCCGAAATAATGGCACGCAAAGGCGGGCGCATCGACCCGATACCCGAGCTCGAGCCCTACGAACGCTACCTTTATCAATCGGGCGATGCCGATGGCCGCGATCCATTCCGATCGTTTTTTTCCGCACTACCTAACCGCGACCATAATGCGGATACGGTGGATCCGGAATCGCTCGCGCTTAAGTTGGAGATCCAGGGTCACAATCACGAAGAGCTCGAAAACTTTGAGCTCGACAGCCTACGGATGGTAGGGACGTTGGAGAATACAGAGTTTTTATGGGCCATCATTCGTGAACCAAGCGGCATGATTCACCGAGTGGCCGTTGGTCAGTACATGGGAAGAAATTTCGGAAAAATTCTGGCCATTTCAGAAGCCGAAATACAACTGCGAGAAATAATTCAAGACGGGAATAAATATACAGAGCGGGCCGCGACTCTCGCGTTGGCAGAGGAATAATTTACCCAAAGGGGTAACCGACAATGATTACAAGCTTCTTAACCAATCTTAAGAAAAGTTCGATCGCTACGGAATCTAATCGTCGATCGGTCCAACTTTTTATTACCCTGACGGTGATGCTTGCATTCGCTCTCGCGGCATCGACAACGTTCGCACAAATTAGAACCACACTGGACGATGTCACTTACACCTCATTACCGGGAAATCAAGTCGAAGTGAGGTTGTCATTCTCGGACTCACTGATCGATGAGCCGCACAGCTTCACAATTGATGACCCGGCACGGATTGCTTTTGACTTCCCGGGCGTCGCGCTTAATCTGGCGGAGAGAAGCAAAACCATCGGCATAGGCTCGGCGCACAGCTTGAATGCCGCGGAAGCGGACGGGCGCACCCGGGTGGTCTTAAACCTAATACGGATGGTGCCCTACGAGATATCCCTAAGTGGCAGTGATGTCGTTGTTACCATTGAAGGGAGTCCGGCAAGTTCTAGCACGATGGCAGTGGCCATTGAGTCACCGAACTTCGACGCCGCTATCACCGACATTGACTTCCATCGCGGCAACTTAGGTGAAGGCCAGATCGTGGTGACCTTAAGTGATCCGAATGTCCCGATAAACATACAGCAACACGGCAATCAAATCGTGGTCGATTTCATTAATACACAGCTTCCTGGGAAACTTGATCGGCGACTGGACGTGGTTGACTTTGCGACACCAGTTCGGGAAATCGATACGACCGGCCGCGGAAGTGGCGCACGGATGGTCATCACACCGACTACCGAGCTTTATGAGCACCTCGCTTACCAATCCGATACGCTTTTCACAGTTGAACTAAAGCCTCTCTCTAAGAAAGAGGAAGAGGAGCGGCAACGCGACAAATTCGGTTATACCGGCGAACGATTGTCACTGAATTTTCAAAATATTGAAGTACGGGCAGTATTACAACTGATCGCCGACTTTACAAACCTGAACATGATCGCCAGTGATTCTGTCGGCGGTAACGTTACCCTTCGGTTGAAGAACGTACCTTGGGATCAGGCCTTGGACATCATCTTGAAGGCCAAGGGTCTCGGCATGCGTCAGACCGGTAACGTCATCATGGTGGCCCCGCAAGAAGAGATCGCCTTGCGCGAGAAGCTCGAGCTCGAAGGGCAGCAGCAAATCGCCGAACTCGCTCCGCTGCGCACCGAGTTCGTGCAAGTGAACTACGCCAAAGCCGCCGACATCGCAGCGCTGGTAAAGGCCGATACGAACAATCTCCTGTCCGAACGCGGCAATGTCTCAGTCGACGCCCGTACCAATACGCTGCTCATCCAGGAGACCTCCGATAAAATCAGTGAGATACGTAAGCTTGTTTCCACCCTAGATGTACCAGTTCGCCAAGTTTTGATCGAATCGCGCATAGTTGTAGCCAACGAAGACTTTAGCCGGGACCTCGGTGTGCGATTCGGATTGAGCGGGGTCGGACCGAGTAACTTTTCCAACTCACCACAAACAACGTTCGGCACGGTCGGCGGTCGCGTACCCGGTGACATTCTTTATCCCGCAACTACTTCATTCCACACCGATGATCTAGAAAACTATATCGTCGATCTACCGATCGCTGGGCCGGCTGGCGCATTAGGCATCGCCGTGGGCAAAGTCGGTAGCTACCTACTGCAGTAGGAGCTGACCGCGCTGCACGCCGAAAACCGTGGCGAAGTCGTCTCCAGTCCGCGTGTTATCACCGCGAACCAAAAGGAGGCGGTAATCGAAACCGGCACCGAGATCCCTTACCAAGAGGCAAGTTCCAGCGGCGCCACTGCGATTTCTTTCAAGAAGGCAACACTTAGCTTGCGTGTTACACCGCAAATCACGCCCGATGACCGCATCATCATGGACCTAGCGGTAAACAAGGATGCAGTAGGTGAAGTGTTCGCGGGCGTCCCAAGTATCGACACCCGTAGCATTACCACCCAGGTACTAGTAGAAAATGGCGAGACAGTGGTGCTTGGCGGTGTGTATGAGACCACCAATCGAAGTGACGCGCGGCGCGTACCATTCTTTGGAGAACTTCCCTATCTCGGATGGTTATTCAAATCCACACAGATTCAGAACGACAAAGACGAATTGTTGATTTTCGTGACACCGAAAATCCTCAAAGATAGTCTCGTGCTCAAATAGGGCCAATCCTTCCATAAAGAAAGGGTGTGCGCCTCGGTGCACGTTTTCTTAACTAGGGGATGCGCTCGAAAAAAGTAGAATGTCCCGATGTCGGCCAATAACATCTACCTGATCGGCCCCCCGGGAGTGGGCAAGACCACTGTCGGACAGCGTCTCGCACGGACTTTGGGTAAAGAATTTATCGACATAGATCGTGAAATAGAGGAACGCACCGGCGCTACCGTATCGCTTATTTTCGACATCGAAGGCGAAGCCGGTTTTAGAGAGCGAGAGACGAAACTAATTGCCGAACTCGCAACGGGCTCGGACATCGTACTATCGACCGGAGGTGGCGCTATATTGCAGGCGGAAAACCGTCGGCGTTTGAGCGCCAATGGCTACGTGATATACCTGCATGCCACAATAGATAAGTTGTTAATACGCACAAAACTAGACAAAGGTCGCCCGCTCCTACAAAAGGATAATCCGCGTGGAGTGCTTACTGAGATCATGGCCAAGCGAACGCCGTTGTACGAGCAAATTGCTGATCTCGTGGTTGATACCGATAAACGGGGCACACGTAGCATAGTCAACTTAATTCTTCGCGAAATAGACAAAAAATGAACACTTTAAACGTTGACCTCGGCGAGCGCAGGTACCCGATCTATATTGGCCCAGGCCTTATCAACCGTCCCGAACTGCTAGCCCCGGTTGTTGAGAACAAGCCGCTGGCGGTGATTACCAACGAGGTCGTAAAGAAACTCTATGCTAGGTCATTGCTGACAGCTCTAGGGAGAAGCGATGTCTTGATGATTTCCCTTGCTGATGGCGAAGATCAGAAAACGCTCGCTACCTTCGAGTCAGTTGTTACGGAACTGCTGGAGCAGCGATTCGACCGTACTGGAATACTGCTGGCTCTAGGCGGCGGTGTGATCGGGGACATCGCCGGCTTCGTAGCAGCATGTTATTTACGGGGTATCGGCTACATACAGATACCGACAACCCTGCTTGCCCAAGTAGACTCATCGGTCGGCGGTAAAACCGCAGTCAACCACTCGTTGGGAAAAAATATGATCGGCGCTTTTTACCAACCCGCCTGTGTGTTGGCCGACACCTCGACACTACAAACACTGCCAGATCGCGAATATCGCGCCGGCATCGCGGAGGTGATCAAATATGGCCTTATCAGGGATCGGAAATTTTTTGCCTGGTTGGAAGAGCGTTCCAGCGCAGTAGCGGCAAGGGACCCCGATGTGATGGTTGATTTGATCACCCGTTCTTGCGAGAACAAAGCAGCAGTTGTGGCGGCCGATGAACGCGAAAGTGGCATCCGCGCGACATTGAATCTGGGTCACAGTTTCGGCCATGCCTTGGAACTGGTATTGGGCTACGGCACCTGGCTCCATGGCGAGGCGATCGCGGCCGGCATGGTCATGGCCGGCGAGCTATCAAAACGCTTGGGATGGCTAGAACCAGCGGACTGCGATCGTATTACGACCCTCCTACGTGCACACGGACTGCCAACTAGACCACCACCGGGAACCGATCCTCAGTCAGTACTGGACGCCATGACGTTGGACAAAAAGATGCGTGCTCGACAATTGCCATTGGTATTGTTGAAGTCGCTCGGTGAGGCAACGGTGAGCGCGGATTACCCAGCGGACGAACTCGAGGTCGTGGTCCGCGAGGCTTGCGCTGGCTAGCAGACGGGAAAACCTTCAGGCAAAGCCAAGCGCACCATAATGGGGACCATGAACAAACCGGGATACGTACCTCAGTGGGTCAGGAAGACGATGTCCTCGATATACCGGCATCGCTAAGCGATACGGATGAGGCATCAGCCACACCCCTCCTCTGCCTAACCCGGAGAGGGCTAGGATCGGGTTCCATGAGCGATTTTGACAAATTAAATTATATTTTTCAGCTACTTAAATTAACCACCGCGACCACTGGAAAGGTCTGAAGGCACTTCCAACCGTGACAGCTGCGCGCGGCGGACGGTATACTCACCGCCCCCTTTTTTTTGCACTCCATGGGATTAACCGAGAACAGACTTCGATGACGACGCTCGCCGGAAATAATACGACTCGAGTACCAGCCCCACCACTTGAGGGCCTGTACGACGCAGGCTATGAGCACGATGCATGCGGTGTTGGTTTCGTAGTCAATATCAAAGGCACCAAGTCACACAATATCGTTCTCCAAGCACTGACGGTACTGAAGAATCTTACCCACCGTGGTGCCTGTGGGTGCGAGGAAAATACCGGTGACGGCGCTGGTATCGCTATCCAGATCCCACACCGCTTTCTCCTCGCCGAAGCCGCGAAGCTGGGTTTTAGGCTCCCCGAGCCTGGTCACTACGGTACTGCAATCGTTTTCTTACCGCGCGACGAAGCTGAACGGCACCTCGCCCAGAGCATGTTTGCGGAAATCGTGGCTGAAGAGGGTCAGACACTACTCGGCTGGCGCGATGTACCAACCGATGATTCATCGTTAGGGTCCACCGCACGGAGCTGTGCTCCAGCGTTCCATCAGATGTTCATCGAACGCAGTCACGCGCTTGCCGATGCCGACGCATTTGAACGCAAACTCTACGTTATTCGGAAAAGAATTGAGCATGCAGTGTGGAATTCCTCGCTTAAACAACGCGAGCTTTTTTACATGCCAAGCTTGTCCTGCCGAACCCTGATTTATAAGGGAATGCTGATCGCGGCTCAGCTTGAGTCTATGTTTCCAGACATAGTCGACCCACAGGTCGAATCTGCGATCGCCATGGTTCATCAACGCTTCTCGACCAACACTTTCCCATCGTGGCCGCTGGCGCAACCGTTTCGTTATCTCTCACATAACGGCGAAATCAACACGTTGCGCGGGAACATTAATTGGATGCGCGCGCGAGAGGCACTCTGCGAATCGGATTTGCTGGACGATGATCTGAACAAAATCTTTCCTATTATCATCGAGGGTAACAGCGACTCCGCGGTATTCGACAACGTCCTCGAGTTTCTGCATATGGCTGGCCGACCGTTGCCGTTAGCAATGCTGATGATGATCCCCGAAGCGTGGAGCGGTCACGACGCGATGAGTGAGGGGCGCAAAGCATTCTATCAGTATCACAGCACCTTGATGGAACCTTGGGACGGACCAGCCTCGATGGCGTTCACTGACGGGAAGGTCGTCGGCGCAGTACTCGATCGCAATGGCTTAAGGCCCTCACGGTACTACGTCACCAAGGACGATATGGTGGTAATGGCGTCGGAGGTTGGGGTACTCGATATTCCTCCGGAGAACGTCCTCATTAAGGAGCGGTTGCATCCAGGTCGGATCTTTTTGGTCGACACCGTTGAAGGACGCATCATTGACGACACCGAGTTGAAGGCACAATTCGAGAAAGCGCTACCTTACGCACGGTGGCTGCGCCAAAACCTCATGCCATTGCAAAAGCTACCGGCGCCGCCGGAAATACCCGGCCCAGATCACGCTACCTTGCTTACTCGCCAACAGACCTTCGGATACACACACGAAGATCTGCGGCTGTTGATGACACCGATGGCAAGCACCGGCGCGGAACCGATCGGCTCCATGGGGGCCGATGCTGCTTTGGCGGTGCTATCGGATCGACCGCGCTTGTTGTACGACTACTTCAAACAATTATTCGCACAAGTCACCAATCCACCATTGGATGGAATACGCGAAGAGTTGGTGACCCAGATCACGACACCGCTCGGTCCTGAAGGCAACCTTTTGCAACCGGATGCGCAAAGTGCCCGTCAGTTGTGGCTGCCCTCTCCGGTATTGGACAATGAAGGGCTTGCTCGAATTCGACACATGAATCAGCCGGGGTTTCGGTCGCAGACCATCCCCATTGTCTATCCAGTTGCCACGGGCAGCACGGGGCTGGACAAGGCGTTGGCTGAGGTTTGTGTCCGCGCTGATGAGGCGATCGCTGAAGGGTATACATTTATCATTTTGTCTGACCGCGGGATCGGCCCCAACCTAGCACCTATTCCCGCGCTGCTCGCCACCGCCGGGGTCCATCATCACTTGGTCCGCAATGGTTCCCGGGTGAAAGTCGGTCTGATCATCGAAAGTGGTGAACCCCGGGAAGTGCATCATTTTGCCATGTTAATCGGCTACGGCGCCGGCGCGATTAATCCCTATCTAGCCATCGAAAGCCTGGATTCGCTGATCCAAAATGAAGCACTGCCGATCAACGATTCGCTCAAACAGGAGAACGAGAGCGATCACGAAACCGCCATCCGTCATTTTATCAAAGCAGTGAACAAAGGCCTTATCAAGGTCATGTCCAAAATGGGGATCTCCACTGTCCAGTCATACCGTGGCGCCCAGATCTTTGAGGCCCTAGGTTTGGACAAAAACTTCGTCGATCGCTACTTCACATGGACGGCCTCGCGGGTAGGCGGCATCGGTATCGATGTGGTCGCCGAGGAGGTACGGCGGCGCCATCACCACGGGTTTCCTCAGCGTCCCGTCGGGCCTCCCGACCTTGAAGCAGGTGGCGAATATCAGTGGCGCCGTGACGGTGAGTACCATTTGTTCAATCCGGAAACTGTATTCAAACTGCAACACGCGACACGTTCAGGACAGTTCGATATTTTTCGCGAATACACTCACATGGTCGATAATCAGAACACCGATCGGGCAACGCTGCGGGGCCTGTTCAAGTTCAACAGCGGGCGTGATCCGGTACCACTTGAAGAGGTGGAACCCGTGGAGAATATTTTCAAACGCTTCTCCACTGGAGCAATGTCGTTCGGTTCAATCTCGCAGGAAGCACACGAAACGTTAGCAATTGCCATGAATCGCCTAGGTGGAAAATCGAACACCGGCGAGGGAGGTGAAGATCCAGCACGCTATATTCCGGATGCCAACGGTGATTCCCGCAGGAGCGCTATTAAGCAGGTTGCCTCAGGTCGTTTCGGCGTCACCAGCGTATATCTCACCAATGCCGATGACCTGCAGATCAAGATGGCGCAGGGCGCGAAACCCGGTGAAGGTGGACAACTGCCGGGGCCAAAAGTGTTTCCCTGGATCGCCAAAGTCAGGCATTCGACTCCAGCCGTGGGCCTCATCTCACCGCCCCCCCATCACGACATCTATTCGATCGAAGATCTAGCGCAGCTCATCCATGATCTCAAAAACGCCAACCCCAGCGCACGCATCCACGTCAAACTGGTCGCCGAGGTCGGCGTCGGCACGGTTGCGGCAGGCGTATCCAAAGCACATGCCGATGTCGTACTTATCTCAGGTTATGACGGCGGCACTGGCGCCTCACCGGTGACATCGCTTAAACACGCTGGCCTACCCTGGGAGTTGGGCGTTGCCGAAACGCAGCAAATTCTGGTGGCAAACCGGTTGCGCGACCGTATCATCGTGCAAACCGATGGGCAATTGAAAACGGGGCGCGACGTTGTCATCGCTGCACTGCTTGGCGCCGAGGAGTTTGGTTTCTCGACTGCGCCGCTGGTAGTCATGGGCTGCATCATGATGCGGGTATGCCATCTCAACACCTGCCCGGTAGGCATAGCGACACAAAGGCCGGACCTGCGCCAAAAGTTCACAGGTAACCCCGAGTTTGTCGAAAACTTTTTTAAATTCATCGCTGCAGAAGTTCGCGAGTATATGGCAGAGTTGGGCTTTCGCTCGATGAACGAAATGATCGGTCAGATCAACGCACTGGACGTAGAACCAGCGCTGGATCATTGGAAGGCACGAGGTCTCGATTTCTCGGGCATCCTACATCAGCCACCGACCGACCCGGGAGAGGTGGTCTATCAGGTCCAGCTGCAGGACCACGGCCTAGACAAATCGCTGGACGTTACAACGCTCGTGCCACTGTGCCGGGAGAGCTTAGAAGCAGCAAAGCCGGTCGACATCATCGTACCAATCCGCAACGTCAACCGAACGGTGGGCACCATACTTGGGCACGAAATAACTAAACGTTACGGCGCCGACGGGCTTCCGGACGACACCGTGCGTATCCACTTTACCGGATCCGCTGGCCAAAGCTTTGGCGCCTTCGTGCCTAACGGCGTCACTATGACGCTCGAGGGCGACTCCAACGATTACATCGGTAAGGGTTTATCAGGAGCAAAAATCGTAGTTTATCCCCCTCGCCATTCGAGCTTTATCGCGGAGCAAAATATCCTGATCGGTAACGTTGCGTTATATGGAGCGACAGGCGGCGAAGCTTACTTCCGGGGAATTGGCGGCGAACGCTTTGCTGTGCGCAATAGCGGGGCCACAGCGGTCGTCGAAGGGGTCGGTGACCATGGCTGCGAATACATGACCGGCGGCAGAGTCCTTGTAATCGGCCACGCCGGGAGAAACTTCGCTGCCGGCATGTCCGGTGGTATTGCCTACGTGCTGGATGAAGACGTGACCTTCGAACAGCGTTGCAACCGGGAAATGGTAGACCTTGAAAACTTGGACGCCACGGATGCAAAGGAAGTACATGATCTCCTCACCCGGCACCACCACTATACACAGAGCGCCGTTGCCAAACGCTTGCTCGAAGACTGGGAAAAAATACAGGGTCGGTTTATTAAAGTGATGCCCCAGGATTACAGGCGCGTGCTAGCGGCAATTGAAAAAGCTCGGGAAACCGGTGTACCTGAAGAAGAGGCCGTAATGGAGGCCGCCCATGGCTAAGGTTACCGGTTTCCTAGAGTACAAACGTCAAAAACAGCCTTACCGCCCTGTCGATGAGCGGCTGCTGGATTGGCGTCAAGTAATGGCGCAGTGGCAAGAGGACGAATTAAAAATCCAAGCCGCGCGGTGTATGGACTGCGGCATACCGTTTTGTCATCAAGGTTGCCCGCTGGGAAATCTAATCCCTGACTGGAACGATCTCGTTTATCGAGATCGCTGGGAGGAAGCAATACAGCGCCTGCACGCTACCAACAACTTCCCTGAGTTCACCGGCACATTGTGTCCCGCACCTTGTGAGGGTTCGTGCGTATTGGGAATTAATGACAAGCCAGTTTCAATCAAAGGGGTCGAGAACGCCATTATTGATGAAGCATGGTTGCAAGGTTGGGTCTCGCCGCAACCACCGGAGAAAGAAACCGGTAAACGTGTCGCGGTAGTGGGCTCGGGCCCAGCGGGACTCGCCGGCGCACAACAACTACGCCGCGCTGGCCACTCGACAACCGTGTTTGAACGCGACGATCGAATCGGTGGTTTGCTGCGCTATGGAATCCCAGAGTTCAAGATGGAGAAATCGAAGCTTGACCGGCGTCTCGAACAGATGCGAGCTGAGGGCGTCGAGTTCCAGTGCAACACCAATATCGGTGTTAACGTCTCCGCTACGGAAATCGACAAGGACTACGATGCCGTTTTGCTGGCAGGTGGCGCTTGCGCGCCGCGCGATCTACCCATACCAGGGCGTGAACTCGAAGGCGTCCATTTCGCTATGGACTTCCTGTCATTGCAAAACCGCCGCTGTGAAGGCGATCACATACCGGATGAAAGATTTGTCGACTGCACCGACAAACGCGTTGTGATCATTGGCGGCGGCGATACTGGCGCCGATTGCCTAGGCACCGCCCACCGCCAGCAGTGTAAATCCGTGCACCAGTTGGAAATCATGCCGATGCCACCGAAAAACCGTGAAGATGATAACCCATGGCCCGAGTGGCCTCGTATCTATCGGACCTCCTCCGCCCACGAGGAAGGCGGCGAGCGCGTGTATGCAGTATCCACTAAACAATTTATCGGCAACGATACGGGCCGGCTGTGCGCACTCGAACTGGCCGAAGTCGAGATGAAAATGGACGATAATCAGCCGAGCTTCGTCGAGTTACCCGAAACGCTATACGAATTGCCCTGCGATATTGTATTGCTAGCTATGGGTTTTATTGGACCGGAACAAGACGGGATACTGACCGAACTGGATATCGAACTAGATGAACGCGGCAACGTCGCACGCGATTCGAACTGGATGACCAACCGCACTGGTGTGTTCACCGCTGGTGACATGCAACGCGGGCAGTCTTTAATCGTTTGGGCAATCGCGGAAGGCCGCTCGGCTGCTAGGGCGATCGACGTCTATTTAATGGGTGAAACAGATCTCCCGAACTCACTGATCTAGCGTCAGGAAGCAGCACGAAATTCGGCTCATACCCTAACCCCGCCCCTCGTATGATATCCAAAAAGCATCGTCTGATACGCGCTTTGCGACGCGAACCTGTCGACGTAACCCCCGTGTGGATTATGCGTCAAGCTGGTCGCTATCTTCCGGAGTATCGCGCAACCCGCAAACGGGCTGGTAACTTTATGACACTCTGTAAAACGCCGGAGTTGGCGTGCGAAGTTACCTTGCAACCCTTACAGCGCTTTGCTTTGGATGCCGCGATCCTTTTTTCCGACATCCTGACGATACCAGACGCGATGGGTCTGGGGTTATCAGTAGAGGAGGGCGTTGGTCCGAGGTTTTCTAGAACCGTTACTACACAGAGCGATGTCAACGCCCTTGGCGTACCGGATCCAGAGATTGAGCTTCGCTACGTCATCGACGCAGTACGACTCGTTACCCATGAACTCGCAGACCGAACGCCGCTGATCGGCTTCGCGGGCAGTCCATGGACAATTGCGAGCTATATGGTGGAAGGTGGCTCGACGCGCGAGTTCAAGAAAATAAAAGCTTTGATTTATGAAGACCCAGCCTTAGCAGAAAAATTACTATCTGTGCTGTCCGATTCGGTGACCATGTATTTAAACGCACAGATCCAAGCTGGCGTTAATGCCGTAATGTTATTCGATACCTGGGGCGGCATCCTTGAGGCTCGCGCTTACCAGCAGTTCTCCCTTCAGTACATGCAGCGGATCATTGAAGGCTTGACTGCTGCGCCCGATGGTAAGCCGGTGCCGACGATCATCTTTACCAAAGGCGGTGGCCCGTCGCTTGAGCGCATCGCCGAAGCCGGTGCCAGTGCTCTAGGTATCGACTGGACGCAAAGCTTAGGCGAAGCGCGGCGCAGGGTGGGCGACCGCGTAGCTTTGCAGGGAAACATGGACCCGTTCGTGTTGCATTCTGACGCGTCCCAGCTGGAGCGTGAAGTGCGTGCGGTGCTCGAGGACTTCGGACAGGGGCCGGGACACGTATTCAACCTCGGCCACGGCATTACCCCTGATGTTGATCCAGACAAGGTTGCACTGTTAGTCGATCTGGTCCACGACTTGAGCCAACCGTTTCACCAGCCGGAATCTGGAAAAGCTCCCGCTACGCACCTACGTCCCGACGTTCCGACCCGATGAATGCGCGGCCGGGCAACGCGGCCGGAACCGCCCTGAAGGGCTTTTGCATGGGCGCGGCCGACGTCGTTCCCGGCGTCAGTGGTGGCACCATCGCTTATATTCTCGGCATTTACCCGCAGCTGCTGACCGCGATAAATTCGTTCGACGGCATGTGGCTCGGCCAGTTATTGCGCTTCCAATTTCGCGCAGCTGCGGCGCGTCCGCACTTCCGTTTCGTACTGCCGCTCGCCGCCGGAATCGCGTTGGCATTGTTTACCTTCACCCGAATTATCCCGATCCCGCGTTTACTGTATACCCAACCGGAAGCCGTCTACGGGTTGTTTTTTGGCCTAGTGTCGGGTTCGATCATCGTGTTGCAGCGGCGAATTATGCTGGCCAGTATCCGGCAATTCAGTCTTATGGTGCTCGGTGCACTACTTGGCTGGATAGCAATGACCGCTGCGCCAAGTGCGACCCCCGACACGCCGCTCTTCGCCTTCCTCGCGGGCGCACTAGCAATATGCGCCATGATACTGCCCGGTATTTCAGGCTCATTCACACTGCTGGTGTTGGGCAAATACGTTTACATATTCGAGTCCTTAGGAAGATTCGACTTAACCGTCATCATCCCATTCGGTATCGGCGCCATAGTGGGACTGGCCAGCTTCAGCCGCTTGTTATCCTATCTGTTGGCAAAATGGCGAAACGCCAGCATGCTCGTCATCAACGGAATCCTCGTAGCTTCATTATGGATCATCTGGCCCTTTCAACTACGCGAGTATGCCGATAGCGGCTCGAAGCTATTGCGTTCCACCCCGTTCCTTCCCTCTGAAATCGGCATTACCGTGCTATCCTCAGGCGCACTGGCATTATGTGGATTCGCTACAGTACTGGCCATTCATTTCATCGCCGAACGGCACTAGCCAGGCTGGCTTAAGCCAGCAGGGAGTGTGATGCCACTTTCAAACGAAGCACGGAAAGACGCTACGGTTCAGTAGGTATCTAGGAAAGACCTCGGTCATACTACGAAGGGCCGTTAACGCGGCCACAGTTCGACTGAATCCCCGCCTTTGCGAGGGACACGAGATCGAACTCCCACTAGCAGCACGGCAACAGCGCACAAACTCACAATTAACCAGTTCCCAACGATCACAAAAAGTGTCGCCCCCACCATCGGTTGCACATCGGCGACCAAAACGTCGGTTTGGAATTGCGGTGATTTCGCGACGATCTCACCGCGTGCATCGATGACTGCGGAGATCCCGGTGTTGGTCGAGCGTACCATGTAACGGGCGGTTTCCAGAGAACGCATTTGTGCGATTTCCAGATGTTGGTGGGGTGCCAGTGAGTCACCAAACCAGGCATCGTTACTAACATTTACCAGCCAGGCTGCGTCCGGAAGTGGGCGAATGATCTCCTCGCTGAATACCGCTTCATAGCAGATCGATGTTCCGATCGAATACCCAGCCACCTCCAGGAGCATTTGCATTTTCGGACCTCGACTGAATTCGGAAACGGTGACACCGAGTGCTTCCAGTATCGGGCGGAGCGCTGCCGCGGCGGGGAGGTATTCGCCGAAAGGCACCAGATGATGTTTACGGTAGTGCCGTTGGATCGCGCCGATGGCGAGCAAACTGTTGTAGTGTTGCTGTCCGTCGTTGGTAAGAATCCCGGATAAAAGCGTTGTACCGCTGCCTCTGGCACGCTCGGCCAATGCAGCTATAAACGGCGAAATCTGGTCTGGTAATGCTGGGATCGCAGTTTCGGGCCAAACGATGAGCGCCTTGCCCCAGTGCACCTCGCTCAAATCACGGTAAAGATCTAACGTCGGCTGACGTTGTTCCGGCAGCCATTTGACCGCCTGTGGAATATTGCCCTGGACCATTGCAACAGAAACAGTCGCTCCTGTCGGACGACCCCATTCATGCTCGGCGACTAGCGCTGCGCCTCCCCAGATCACGAGCAAACTCACCACGATCCTGATCCGCGCTTTGCCTCGCAGCACGTAGAGACCCACGATCAATGCTGAGCTCAACATTACCACTGCACTCACACCGAATACGCCGAAAACCGGTGCCAATCCAGCCGCCGGCGTCGCAAGCTGGCTGTAACCGAGCGCCAGCCACGGGAACCCCAGTACTAGCCAGCCACGCAACCATTCCGTTAATACCCAACCCGGCGCCACGGCAAGAAGTGCTGAGATATGCACTTTCTCAGTGATAGAACCACGCAGAAAACGGCACCAAAGCGCACCGAGCACCGCAGGATATAACGCGACAAACGCGACGAAAGCTATGGTGATGAGCAACGAGAACGCCAACACCGGCAAACCGAACTGGTGGATGCTCACTTGCACCCAAGAGACCCCGACGCCGAACATGCCGCAACCAAATAACCAACCGCGCCGGAAAGCGCGCTTGGGTCGAACATTGAGCCAACTCACGATCAACACCGCGGGCGCAAAGATTGCCAGCCACCACCATCCAAACGGCGCAAATGCAAACGGGACGCTAGCACCAGCTACTAAACATCCGAAATCGACCAAGCGAGGATTGTGTAGCGCTGTCATTGGAACGCGTTAATCTTCTAAACTTGCTTCAGGCCTCGCAATCACGCGCAGAATCTGAACGCGCCGTTGATCGGCGCGCAACACTTTGAAGTTAAAACCTTCGTAATCCAACTCATCACCACGCTCGGGAACCCGCCCGAAAGCCTTCATGATGATTCCACCCAAAGTTTCGAATTCATCGTCTGCAAATGTGGTGCCGAAATACTCATTGAACTCCTCGATCGGGACTCGCGCCCTTACTGTGAAACGTTGCCGTGCGTGGCGCCGGATGAAGTCCTCCTCCGAGACATCGTGTTCGTCGTCTATATCACCAACGATCTGCTCCAATACATCTTCGATGGTAACCAGACCTGCGACCTCACCGTACTCATCAACGACTATCGCCATATGGTTGCGGCTGGCGCGAAACTCACGCAGCAGGATATTCAAGCGTTTGCTCTCCGGGATAAACGAGACTGGTCGGCTCATGTCCTTAAAATCAAACTTTACCTGTTCCTGCGCAAAGAATGCTAATACGTCCTTGGCCAGAAGGATCCCGATTACCTGTTCTCGTTTATCGTCGAACAGTGGAAACCGGGAATGTCCAGATTCTATGATCATGGGCAGAAAAGCTTCGGGTTCCATGCCTTCAACGACGACAACCATGTCCGGTTTAGGCACCATGATATCTCGCACTTGCATTTCAGAAACCAGCAGCGCGCCTTCTAGCATCGCCAACGTTCCTGGGGCCATAAGACCGCTGCGCTCCGCTCCGCGCAGAACAGCCACTAACTCCGCGCGATTGCGAGGCTCGCTGCTAATAAAATTTTTTAGGAATTTCGGCCAACGCGTCTGGCCGTCACTAGGTTCGGGGGGATCGTCTTTCATTATGTCCTGGCCACGTAAGGATCGCTGAAACCGATACGGGCAAGCGCGTCGATTTCAATTCCTTCCATCTGCTCAGCGTCTTCATCCAAGTCATGATCGAAACCGAGCAAATGCAAGGTTCCATGAATCACCAAATGCGCCCAGTGAGCGGTAGCGGTTTTTGATTGTGTTTCTGCCTCGCGCAGAACCAATGGCGCGCAAATGACAATGTCACCTAAAAACTCAGGGATCGCTTCCAGCCTCTCGCAGGGAAACGCGAGTACGTTAGTCGGGTACGCTTTTCCAAGCCAGCGGCTGTTCAGTGCTTCTGCTTCTACTTCATCGACCAGTCGCAAAGTTACGTTACTGGTATCACGCCGTTCACCAACGGCAGTCGCAACCCAGTAAGCGAACTCGTCCTGCGTCGGAAGATCGGAAAGCTTGCAGGCATACTCGACGTCAACGCTGTGCGTCATTGTCTATCCCTAGTTTGCTCATGCGACTCATAGGCATCGAGGATCCTGCCAACCAGTGGATGGCGCACGACATCTTTGGAGTTGAAATGGGTGAAGCTAATTTCATCGACATCGCCAAGTACATCCATCACATGGCGCAGACCTGAAACACGCCCTTTTGGCAGATCGATCTGAGTTATATCTCCAGTGACCACTGTCGTTGAACCAAATCCAACGCGCGTCAGAAACATCTTCATCTGTTCTACGGTTGTGTTCTGCGCCTCATCCAAAATAATGAACGATTCATTCAGGGTGCGTCCGCGCATAAATGCCAGCGGCGCCACTTCGATGACATTGCGATCGATGTATTTCGCAACCCGTTCGAAACCCAGCATCTCATATAAAGCGTCGTATAGTGGGCGCAGATAGGGATCCACTTTCTGCGCCATATCACCGGGAAGAAACCCAAGCCGCTCACCGGCTTCGACAGCAGGCCTGACAAGACACAGACGCCGAACGCGATCGCGTTCCAGAGCTTCGAGCGCCGAAGCAACCGCCAAGTAAGTCTTGCCCGTGCCGGCAGGCCCGATACCAAAATTAATATCGTGCTTCCGGATACGCTCGAGGTAGCGGCGCTGGCTTGCACCTCGCGCCTTGACAAGCGAGCGGCGGGTGCGCACGGTGATATCCGCGCACGGGGCCTGCGACAATTCCGCGACCCCAGTTTCCTGCAGTTGCAGATGCACATCAGCGGCAGACAAGCTCACATCGCGAGTGGACTCGTAAAGGTCCTCGATAATCTGTTCGGTCGCTTGTACGATCTCAGCGGACCCCCTCAATTGGAAGGTGTTGCCGCGATTGTTAATCTCCACGCCCAAGCGTCGTTCCAGATGGCGCAAGTGTTCATCGAACGGACCACAAAGGTTTGCCAGCCGTTCATTGTCCAACGGATCGAGCACGACCTCTTTGGTCTGCGTTGTCGCAGAGACGGGATTAACAGGCTTGTTCAACGGGGCTTAAGGCTTCACCGCGTAGGGAATTGGGTAGTGCCTCCGTAATACGTACTTCGACGAACTCACCAATCAACTGAGTAGGGGACTCAAAATTTACAACGCGGTTGTTTTCAGTGCGCCCGCTCATTGCATTCGGATCTTTGCGCGACGGTCCGACCACCAGCACCGATTGGTGCGTCCCGACCATGGACTCGCTGATAACGCGCGCCGAAGCGCTCAAACACTCCTGTAGACTAGCCAGGCGATGTTTTTTGATTTCCTCCGGTGTATCGTCGCGCAACGTCGCAGCGGGTGTTCCGGGACGAGCGCTATAGATGAAGCTGAATGATTGATCGAAACCCACTTCTTCGACCAGCTTCATAGTGGCTGCGAAGTCGGCGTCAGTTTCTCCAGGGAAACCAACAATAAAGTCCGAGGAAATACTGATCCCGGGACGCACAGCCCTCAATTTCCGAAGCTTAGATTTGTACTCGAGCACCGTGTGATTGCGTTTCATCAGGCTCAGGATCCGATCCGATCCGCTTTGCACGGGGAGATGCAGGTGTGCCACCAGTTCGGGAATCTCCGCGTAGGCATCGATCAGTGCATCGTTGAATTCCATCGGGTGCGACGTCGTAAAGCGTATGCGATCGATGCCGTCGATTAGGGCAATAAACCGAATCAAGGTTGCTAAGTCCGCTTTTTCGCCATCGTGCATAGGCGCACGATAGGCATTGACGTTCTGGCCCAGCAGTGTGATCTCGCGAACGCCCTGCGCGGCCAGATCGACAATCTCAGTCAATACATCGTCAAAAAGCCGACTGAATTCTTCACCACGCGTATACGGTACAACGCAAAAACTGCAGTACTTACTGCAACCTTCCATAATCGAAACAGAGGCGCAAACGCCGGCCGCCTTCGGCTCCGGCAACGAATCGAATTTCTCGATCTCAGGAAAACTGATATCGATCACCCGGCCGTCACCACGGTCAACATGGTCGACCAGCGCAGGAAGCCTGTGTAGGGTTTGTGGCCCGAAGATCATATCGACGTAGGGTGCGCGATCCCAGATCGCTTGGCCCTCTTGACTCGCGACGCAACCACCGACGCCGATGATAATTTCCGGGTTTTGCTCCTTTAGGCGCCGCCATCTACCGAGTTCGGAAAAGAGTTTCTCCTCGGCCTTTTCACGGATCGAGCAGGTATTAAGCAAAAGCACCTGGGCTCGCTCTGCGTCATCGGTAGGTTCCAGCTTGAGGGAGTCCTCGAGCACCTCGGACATTTTCGAGGAGTCATACTCGTTCATTTGACAGCCGAACGTCTTGATATACAGCTTACGGCTCATTCGTTGTCTTGAGGCACCCGTGCGCCGGGAAAGGGCCGGTAACGCTACACCCTTACTACGATTAAATCCACCATTGCATACTGTTTTCCACTGTATAAAATATTGTTATTACTATAACTTATACGCTGGTGCCCTGGATTTAACGGCGATCTCTTTTCCGTGCAAGTAAAGACCATCTCGGGTAATGGCTGCAACGAACACAAGCAGCGAGCCGTTCACGCGCCGTCGATGGGCTCACCGTTGCACCCCTCGATCATGTCGCGCACTTCGTTATAGGCCGCGTCCAGTCTTGCCGCGTCCACGCTGCGCAGCACCAGCGAGGTACCGAATCTGCCATCCCGAACGAACGGATAGCTGCCAATCGCGACATCCTGATAGCGGTACTGGATCTCGCTCAACCCCAGCGCGACCACGCCTTCACCAAGGTATGCCGCCACCGAACGCGAGCGCATCGGTGGACCGCCTCTCAGTCGGTGGCGACTACTCTCGAACATTGCCGTCATGATTCGTGGAATCCCCGCGAATACATAAACATTGTCCATGCAGTAGCCAGGCGCACCGCTCACTGGATTCTCGATCAGCGTCGCACCTTCCGGCACTCGCGCCATCTTCAGGCGCGCCTCGGTCAGTTCCGTGTTCTTGTAGTGAACACTCATTAGTTGCACTGCATCATCACTTTGTACAACCGTAACGCCGAACGCCCTGGCGATGCATTCAGTGGTAATATCGTCGTGCGTTGGTCCTATGCCGCCGGTCGTAAACACGTAATTGAACTTGGCGCGGCACTCGTTGACTGTTTCCACAATCTCATCGATGTCATCACGCACCACTCGCGCTTCACGCAGCCGTACACCCAAGCCATCCAGTTCCTTACCGAGATGGGCAAGGTTGGTATCCTGCGTGCGCCCGGACAAGAGTTCATTCCCGATCAGGATCACGCAGGCCGTGATATCCGCACACACCTTCATCGCTCAATATCTAGGTGGTCGATAAGCCGCGTATCGCCCAGCGAAGCAGCTGCAATCACTACCAGCTGCCGATCCTCTTCACGCGGCACACCCAGATCAACGGCGCGGCGGATGCTAACATAGTCAGGTTCAAATCCGGCAGCTTCGAGCACCTGGGTTGCGCGCTGCTCGCATACGGCTAATGGGTGGTCCCCGGTTTTCACTTCCTTTGCGAGCGTCTTAAGTCCGCGATAAAGGCTAGTCGCAGTAACCCGTTGTTCCGCGCTCAAATAGGCATTGCGCGAACTCACGGCGAGACCATCGTCCTCACGCACTGTTTCCACAGCGAGGATGCGAATCGGAAAACACAAATCTCGGACCATAGCGTGGATCAACAACAATTGCTGATAGTCCTTCTCGCCAAACACCGCGAGGTCCGGTTCGACCAAGTTAAATAGTTTGCTCACCACCGTCGCGACACCGGTGAAATGACCTGGCCGTGACGCCCCGCAAAGAATGCCATCGAGTACTGGTATCGAGACACGTGTCCCGGTCGAAACCGTGCCCGGATACATGGTTGCCACGTTAGGTGTGAATAGCACATGAGCGCCAGTTTCGCGCAATAGCGCTGCATCGGCGTCTAATGTCCGTGGGTAAGCTTGGTAATCCTCGCCGGGAAGAAACTGCGTCGGATTGACGAATACCGATACGACGATACGCTCGGCATTTTGGACCGCCTGCTCGACCAAACGCAAATGACCGGCATGCAGATTACCCATGGTAGGCACTAGCGCTACATCCAAGGACTGCTCCCGCCAGAGCGAGCGTAATGCTTTCAGTTCGTCTACTCCGTTTATCGTTTCCACGATGATCGGTCAGCCCAGCTCGAGCGGATTAAGGTAGTGTTTACCCCGCGGCCGTTCGCGCACATGTTCGAGGAGAAGATAGAAGTCATCTTTGTTGCTAACCAAGTCGATTTCAGCTGCGTTTACTATTAATAACGGTGCGTCATCGTAATGGTAGAAAAACTGCACATAGGCATCCACCAGATCCTGCAGATATTTATCCCCAATGCCCTGCTCATGCACAATACCGCGCCCGATTATCCTTTTTCGCAATACCTCTGCCGGCGCCTGTAGATAGATCACCAAATCGGGCGTCGGCGCATCTATCGTCAACTGCGAGTACACTTGGTCGTATAGACCGAGCTCATCAGCACTTAAAGTTAGTTCCGCAAATAAACGATCTTTTTCCATCAAAAAATCGGCCACTTGCACCGGTTTGAACAGATCGGATTGGCGCATTTTCTGCACTTGCTGCGCACGTTGAAAAAGAAAGAAAAGCTGGGTGGGCAACGCCGTCTTCTTTGGTTCTTCGTAAAAGCGCGCGAGAAACGGGTTGCTGACGGCTCCTTCGAGAATCAGTTCGACACCGAAATGCTCAGCTAAACGTTCAGCCAGGGTGGTCTTGCCCACCCCGATGGGTCCCTCGACAACGATGTAATCCGGATACTGGTCATTCATAATGTAGTAATTCGACCTCTCCGGGAGGGCACGATGCTAGCAGCGCTGCACCCTCGCCCATCCCAGGGATGCTGATATCAGGCGCGATTTCAACGAGCGGAACAAGTACAAACCGGCGCTGCGAGATCCCGGCGTGCGGGATAGTAAGTCCCTGCTCGTTAATTTCCATATCCCCATATAGCAGTAAGTCTAAATCGATTGTGCGTGGACCCCAACGCTCGCCGGTACGGACCCGTCCGCCCTGACGTTCGATTGCTAACAGTACGTTGAGCAGCGCGTGGGGCTCAAGTGCGGTGCTTAGCTCAGCAACAGCATTGACATAATCCGGTTGCGCTGGCCCTACAGGGCGCGTTCGGTACGCGGATGACTTAGCTATCAGGGAAGTTTGCTCGATCTTCTCTAGTGCGGAAAATGCTAAACGAACTTGTCTTTCGGGATCGGCGAGGTTAGCGCCGATCCCGATGAAAGCTCGAACCAAGCTCATCGTCGTCCAGCGCCATCATGACCGCGGACGGCGGCGTGAGCGGTGCGATTTAGGCGGCGGCTCCGCCTTGGGTCTCCCTTCCTGGTATTGCGCCCACCAATCGCACAACTCACCGAGATCTTCACCGGATTCACGACGCAACAACAAAAAGTCGTAACCTGCACGAAACCGCGGATGGGAAAACAAACGTGCCGCACGTTTTTCGGTATTGCGTGCGAACCTCGGTTGCAGTGTCCAAATCTCACGGGTTATCTTCGTCAGGCGTCTAGGCACGGCAACGGCGGCAACTTGCTTCGAAAGCACGGCATCGGCTGCCAGATTCAAGGCCTCGAGTTGCGGCACGCCGTCACCCAAAAACCGCTCACTCGCTACACGCATCGGTTCCCAAAGAAACGCCGCAAACAGAAACGCTGGCGTGACTGGCTTCCTGTCGCGTAGTCGCTGATCAGTGTTCTCGAGCACCCGCTGCACCAAGTGACCTGTCTGCTCGCCACGCTCGCCTTGGAGCGAGCGTTCAAGCTCGGGCAACAACCAATCCAACAACCCACATGATCTGAGCTTTTGAAAGCTCTGCGCCGCCGAGCCGCCCAGAAACAGCTTCAACACTTCTTCGAATAGTCGTGCCGGCGGAATTTCCTGCAGCAGCGACGCCATTTGCGGGATCGGACCGGCGATCGATTCGTCCATTCTAAAACCAAGCTTCACGGCGAACCGCACCGCCCGAAGCAGACGCACGGGATCTTCTTTGTAGCGTCGTACTGGATCACCGATGAACCGCAGGCGTCTTTCGCTAATATCCTTCATCCCGCCCGTGTAATCGACGATACTGAAATCACGAATGTTGTAGTAAAGCGAGTTGACGGTAAAATCGCGCCGCCATACGTCGTCACCTATGTCACCATAGACGTTGTCACGGACTATGCGACCCGCATCCGTGACGCGATCTCCTTGCAGATGTTCCCCAGCTCGAAAGGTCGCAACCTCTATAATTTCCCGACCAACGCGCACATGGGCAAGGCGGAAACGCCGACCGATAAGGCGGCAGCTGCGAAACAGCTCCCGCACCTGTTCAGGTAGCGCATCGGTAGCGATGTCGAAATCCTTGGGCGACAACCCTAGCAACAGGTCCCGCAGCCCTCCACCAACCAGATAGGACTGGTAACCTGCGTTCTTAAGGCGATAGAGGACTTTCAGCGCACCTTCGGAAATATCCCGACGTGATACATTATGTTGATCGCGGCTGACGATTATCGGTTTAACGGGAAGTTTGGTTACCTCGGCTTTACGGGCGGTTGAAGTCATACTCATGAACACACTTTGGGGGCCGACCACACGGGGACGGGCTGCGTGCAGCCAGTCACACGGCGTATATAGTAGAGTTTGGAGAGAATGGCTTGAATGACGTTTGCTGTTGCGTACCAGGCCTGTTGGTGCCGAAACAATGGATTCGTATAATACCAGCTTCTGCAAATGCCGTCTTTAAAGAGCTCCCTTCGTCTAGTGGCCCAGGACGTCGGCCTCTCACGCCGAAAACAGGGGTTCGACTCCCCTAGGGAGCGCCACGTAGCACGACACCAACATCATTGATCCGACGTTTCGGCACGATCATATGCGACACCCTGCTACTCACTTCCGTTTTATTCGTCACCACCTTGCCGGTGTTATCAATGCCCGACGGCGAAGCCGTCCCAGCATCGCACCACGTGTTTCGCGGCTATTTGTCGTTGGTCGGCGCCGCCTGCTTTATTGCCCCCTAGATGCGGAGTGGACAAACGCTGGGAATGCTTGTCTGCCGAATCACGGTCTGCAAACCTGA
Source organism: uncultured Gammaproteobacteria bacterium (assembly GCA_964493555.1). GTDB lineage: Bacteria > Pseudomonadota > Gammaproteobacteria > JADZEE01 > JADZEE01 > CAZBOQ01. Next base: position 23,214 of record CAZBOQ010000225.1, read on the forward strand.
CGGCGAAATGCTTTGCATTGGTGACGAGCTTGTCGGCTGGCTGCTCGCGCTACCGTCATGGGTCGTGTTGGGGTTGGGATTTCTGGCCGCGCTACTCGACACCCACAAACGGACTTTACACGCTCGGTGGTCAGGAACAATATCAGTCATGGTACCGAAGGTTTGAATTCAATCGGTTCTAAACCTAGTCTCCTGTAGGAGCACGTTTAGCCAGTAAAAATCTCAGCCTTGTTCGTTCACTGGCTACAGCATGCTTCTACGTGCTTCGTTTTAAACGCAAGGCACTATTACGAATACCCTTGTTTCAGCCGTGTCATGCGGTACATCATATGTATCGCCACAACTAGGGTAATCAGTGTGGGAAAAAGCGCGCTCAGCGGTGCGTTCAGATTGTATGCGATACCGGCATTGGCGGTTGCCTGATTCAAGAGACGAAAACCAAGCCCGAGCAGAGAACCCAAAACCACCCGCTGTCCTATCGGCACGGCACGGCTACCACCCAGCACGATAGGAATAGCGAGCAAGACCATAACACCGGTTGCCAACGGATAGATCATTTTCGTCCATAATGCTTGTTCGTAACGTTTCGTCTGCTGGCCATTGGTTTTCAGGTAACGGATATATTTCACTAGATCGTAACTAGCTAAGTTATTTGGCTTTATAACGACAATATTGATCAAGTCCGGACGCAATAACGATTCCCAACCTGCTCTGCTGATAGTGCGGTTTATTACCGCGCCGTCTTTTATCACAGTTTGTGCGATTTCCTCCAGCATCCATTGTCCGTCGATATAAGCCGCACGCTGTGCGTGAGTGCTCACTTTGAGCCGATTGTTTTCGTCGAATTCGTAAATAAAGATATCCTCGACGCGATCCCCAGGGCGAACGGTACGGATATTGATATAACTTTGCCCATCACGCGCCCAAAAGCCGTTCCGCGTTTTTAATGCGATTTGATCGGCTATGGCAACGGACCGAGCGTGCCGTGCCCATTGCTCGGACGGTGGCGAAAGGAATTCACCGAAAACAACGGCCAGTACCATCATCAGTGCCCCCGCTTTCATGATGGCAACGACCATCCGCCATATCGAAATACCGGCGCTACGCATCACCGCAACTTCACTGTTGCCGATCAAGGTTCCCAGTCCGATCAACGTGCCGATCAAAGCACTGACGGGAAAAAGCTCATAGGTCAGTCGAGGCATGCTCAACAGGATGTACTGGATGACAGCAGCCAAGCCATAACGACCTCGGCCCAGATCATCAAGCTGATCGATAAACGAAAAAAATGAAAATATAGCAACTAATACCAACAACACGGTAAGTATCGCACCGATGATAGTTTTACCAATATAGCGATCAAGGGTTCTCATGTCTCAGTGCTCATTTAGCGTTGCCTCGCCGGGCGCTTTCCCGCTGCGTTGCTTTGCCAGATATGACCCAAAAGAATACACTTGATGAACAAAGTTACAATCTAATTTAACAATGGATTTGAACCATGGAATTGAGTGTAAAAAAGGGCAACCCAAGTAAACAACGTTCAGCCTGTGTGGTGGTCTGTGTTTCGGAAAGGCAGCACTTGAGTGCCGCCGCGGAAAACATCAATAAAGCAAGCCGTGGACTCATCAAGACGCTTGTCAAGCGTGGAGATTTAAGCGGCAAGCTGGGGCAAGCTCACTTGATCCAGAATGCGCCAGGGGTGAGCGCTGATCGCATCTTGGTCGTTGGTACAGGCACGGGACGGACGCTGGATACGCGAGATCTGCGCACCATTCTAGCTGCAGTGATGCGCAAACTTGCCGAAACGCCAGCCAAAGACGCGATACTTTACATTAATGAGTTGGACGTTAAGGGTTGCGATAGTTACTGGAAAGCAAGACACACAGCGGCATTGGCAGATGATGTACTGTACCGCTTCGATAAGTTAAAAAGTAAAAAGCCTAAACGCCCGGCTCTCAGACGCATTTCTTTAGGTTTCGCTGACGACTCCGGAGGCGCGGACGCGAGACGCGGCTTGCGCCACGGCAAGGCAATAGCCGAGGGCTCGGTGGCAGCGAAGGATCTCGCTAACCTGCCCGGCAACTATTGCACACCCACTGATCTGGCAAATGCAGCGCATGCTTTGGGAAATGGCAATGACACGTTAAGTGTCAAGGTGCTGGAAGAGGCAGCAATGAAAATGCTCGGCATGGGGGCACTGCTTTCAGTAAGCGCAGGTTCTCGTCAACCGGCAAAGCTCATTATCATGGATTACAAAGGTGGCCTCAAGGACGATGCCCCCATCGCGCTGGTAGGCAAAGGAGTAACTTTCGATTCAGGCGGCATTTCCATCAAACCCTCCGCGGCTATGGACGAAATGAAATACGATATGTCAGGTGCGGCCAGCGTAGTGGGAACCTTAACCGCCGTGACCAAATTAAAACTGCCGCTGAACGTGTTAGGTATTATCCCCGCAACCGAAAATCTACCTGATGGCGAAGCTACTAAACCTGGTGACGTCATCACAACGATGTCTGGGCAGACAGTGGAAGTTCTTAACACCGACGCTGAAGGTCGGTTGATCTTGTGCGACGCTTTGACCTACACCGAACGGTTCAAGCCCAAGGCGGTTGTTGATATCGCAACGCTTACCGGTGCCTGTGTTATTGCACTCGGCAGCCATGCCAGTGCCGTTTACAGCAATCACGAACCGCTGGGCGAGGCACTGCTGGCCGCCGGTCAATCGAGCGGAGATCGTGGCTGGCCGATGCCGCTTTGGGACGACTACCAGCAACAGATCAAGAGCCCCTTCGCGGATATCGCCAACGTTGGTGGTCGCGAAGCAGGATCGATCACAGCCGCATGTTTTCTATCACGCTTTACAGAGAAATTTCATTGGGCACATCTCGACATTGCCGGCACCGCTTGGCGTGGCGGCAAAAACAAAGGCGCCACGGGCCGGCCAGTGGCGCTCCTAACGCAATATTTGCTCGACAATTGCGAATCCTGACTTCTCGGAAATGACCCGCGTCGATTTTTATGTGATATCGAAGCAAACCGGTTCGGATGCTGACCAACTGAGTTGTCGCCTTACCGGCAAAGCGTTTGAGAGAGGCCAATCCGTCTTCATTCATGTAGATTCACCGGAGCACGCCGCAAGGCTGGACGACATGCTGTGGACCTTTCGCGATAGCAGTTTCGTGCCACACGCCAGAAGCGAAACTTCAGAGGCAACGGACGCGCCGGTGTTGATAGGCACTCAATTGACAAAGGCCGCCAGCAACGTGCTTTTGAATCTTGCCCACCCCGCACCGCAGCGTTTCAGTGATTTCGAGCGAGTCGTCGAGATCGTGCGTACAGAACCTAGCGAGCGTGCGAAGGCCCGCGAGCGCTACAGATTCTATCAGGTCCAAGGCATCACACCGACTACCCACGAACTCTAGGGTATGAGTAAGCACGACGCGCCAAGCAAAGGCTCGAAACCCAATGACCAATCATTGCTGAAAAAAGGCGTCAGTAAATCGACGCAGCACACAAACAAAATAGTTGACCAAAGCGTAGACGAATCGTCTATCGACCGCGAGAAGTCCGACAATGAGCTCTCGGCACTGGGCGACGCCGTGCTACCCGGCGAGAATTTCTCGCTGGATCTGTCACCTCCCGCAGCAGACGATCCCACACTTGGCGAAGAGACAGCTGATGAACTCATTCAAGAACTCCGTGGAATTTTTGACGACGAAACCGCGCGTCTTACCGACGAGGCAGTTTCTAAGGCACAAGAAATCGCTGCCGAGCGTAACCTGCCAAACGGCGATGCTTTGAATCCACCCGTATTCGAACCGGTGCCAATGGAGAAGGTTTACAACCCTAGGGCGATCGAACAAATTTGGTACGACCGCTGGGAGAAGGGAGGTAATTTCCGGCCCAGTGGTACCGGTGAGCCCTATTGCATTATGCTGCCGCCGCCCAACGTGACGGGCAATTTGCATATGGGTCACGGATTTCAGGACACATTGATGGATGCGCTGATCCGGTATCACCGCATGCTGGGCAACAACACCTTGTGGCAATGTGGGACCGATCACGCGGGCATCGCGACACAGATGGTGGTGGAACGACAACTGGCAGAGCGTGATCAAAAACGCACAGAATTGGGTCGCGAGCGTTTCCTCGAAGAAGTCTGGAAATGGAAGGCACTATCCGGTGACACGATTACCAAACAACTTCGCCGCCTGGGATCGTCGATGGACTGGACGCGCGAGCGTTTCACACTGGACGAAGGCTTGACCGAGGCGGTAATAGAAGTATTCGTGCAACTTTATGAAGAGGACCTAATCTATCGCGGCAAACGTCTGGTGAATTGGGATCCGGTATTGCACACTGCCATCTCCGATCTCGAAGTCGTGGCTGAGGAAGAAAACGGACATCTCTGGCATATACGCTACCCAAAATCGGACGGCAGCGGCCATGTGACGGTCGCGACCACGCGACCCGAAACGATGCTAGGGGACGTCGCAGTCGCAGTTAATCCAAATGATGAGCGTTACCACGGGTTGCTCGGCACGACCGTTAATTTGCCGCTTACTGACCGGCAGATACCAATCATCGCTGACGAACACGTCGACATGGATTTCGGTTCAGGCTGCGTGAAGATCACCCCAGCTCACGATTTCAATGATTACAACCTGAGTTTGCGCCACAAACTGGAACCGATCAATATTTTTACTGACAGTGCTGCTATAAATGAAAACGGCCCGGCCAAATATCGTGGCATGGATCGCTATACCGCGCGCAGAACAATTATCGCGGACCTTGATTCGCAGAACTTGATGGAGCGCATTGAAAATCACAAGCTCATGGTGCCACGCGGCGATCGGTCGCAGGCCGTTATAGAACCGTATTTCACGGATCAGTGGTTTGTGCGAGCGACTCCGCTGGCCGAGCCCGCGATAAAAGCGGTGGAATCCGGGCAGATCCGTTTCGTCCCATCAAATTGGGAGAAAACCTACTTCGAGTGGATGCACAATATCCAAGACTGGTGCATCTCGCGACAACTTTGGTGGGGCCATCGTATACCAGCTTGGTATGACGAAAGCGGCCGAGTCTACGTAGGTCGTTCTGAAGCGGATGTGCGCCAAAAACATTCACTCCCCGCCAACATAGCACTTAGGCAGGATGAAGATGTGCTAGATACTTGGTTCTCTTCGGGTCTCTGGCCTTTCTCAACCTTGGGGTGGCCGAAGGAGAGCCCGGATCTCAAAACTTTTTATCCCAGCAATGTGCTGGTTACAGGTTTCGACATCATTTTCTTCTGGGTAGCGCGCATGATCATGCTCGGCATCAAATTCATGGGCGATGTGCCTTTTCGCGAGGTGTATATCACCGGACTCGTGCGGGATGCCGACGGGCAGAAGATGTCCAAGTCTAAGGGCAATATCCTCGATCCGATCGATCTCATCGATGGTATCGATCTCGAAACACTTGTCCATAAACGCATCACGGGGCTTATGCAACCACAGGATGCGCCGAAGATAGAAAAGTCCACCCGCAAGCAATATCCCAATGGGATCAGCAGCTACGGAACCGACGCCTTGCGTTTCACGTTCGCTTCGCTGGCGACCCAGGGACGCGACATTCGCTTCGATGTCGGGCGCATCGAAGGCCATCGTAATTTTTGCAACAAACTTTGGAATGCCGCACGCTATGTCCTGTTGACCCTGGAAGCGCAATCCTACTCACCGAGCGCTGAACCGCTCGAATTTGGGCTCGCTGAGCGTTGGATACGGGCGCGCTTAGAAGTCACCCGGAACGCCGTTGCACATGGGTTCGAGACCTACCGGTTCGATCTCGCCCAACAGGCAATCCACGAATTCTGTTGGGATGAGTACTGCGACTGGTATTTAGAGACATCGAAAATAACCTTGGCGGACGAACAGTGCGGCAACGCGCTGAAGCGGGGCACATGTTTTGTACTAGCCGAGGTCCTTGAAGCGCTGTTGCGGATCGCCCACCCACTTATGCCCTTCATCACCGAAGAGATCTGGCAACGCGTCGCACCCGTGGCAGGTGAAACCGGCGAGAGTATTGCGCATAAAGCGTTTCCTCCGCCAAAACCGGCTGCCGCCGATGATGCTGCCCTAGCGGAATTCGATTGGCTTCGGAATTTCGTACTGGGGGTACGACGGATCCGCGCGGAGATGAATATCGCACCGAAGAAAAAGTTACCGATATTGGTACAGGGT
>CAZBOQ010000226.1:0-3391 GCA_964493555.1 uncultured Gammaproteobacteria bacterium
TGCCATCCCTGGATTCCCTGTCACCGACACAGCCACTAAGGAACTCGGTCCGGCGACAATTGTGCCTGCACCCTTCAGCCCGCAAACGCCACCGTATCGTGATTGGATCGCGCGCGCCGCAGCGTACCGGTCATTGCTTACTCTTTCTATCGAGAGTCCCAACAGCCGCGCCGCTTCACCAGGGTGCGGTGTCAATACACAGTGCCCATTTGACGATGGTTCTTCAGCCAGCAGGTTACGCCCATCGGCATCAATGACTTTTGGTAATGCGGACTCCAGAACCCGGCTCAACATACTCCTGCCCCACGCGTAACGTCCTAGGCCCGGACCAATCCCGATGATGTCGGCCGCGGCAAGCAGCGGTTTGAGTTCACTGGATTTTTGAACCGCGTGAACCATGATCTCTGGGCGCCCAGCCACCAACTGCGCCGCGTGCTCGGGCCGGGTCGCAAGGCTCACCAAACCGGCACCCGCGCGCATCGCAGCTTCCGACGCCATCCGCGCCGCGCCCGCATAGCCGAGCTCACCACCGACTATCAGCACGCGCCCGAAGTTACCTTTATGGGCCGTGCGCGCGCGCGGCCTGCATAGTTCAACGAAACTGTCTCCGTGCAGCAGTTCCCCATGAAAAGGCAAGTTCTGATAGACGTCGGCGGGAACACCCAAATCAGCGAAAATGACCTCACCACAGCAGGCGGGACCTTGGCCGGTAAAAAGCCCGAATTTTCTACCGATAAACGTGACAGTAGCAGCGGCCTCGACGGCAACTCCCAACACTGCACCAGTGTCGGCGTTTAGCCCAGAGGGCACATCCACTGCCAAAACCGGTACGCCGCTGTCGTTAATCGCAGCAACGGCGGCACGCCAATTACCAGTCAGTTCGCGGGCCAGGCCGATCCCAAACAGCGCATCCACTAGCACGTCAAACACCGAAAGATCCGTTGCCGAAAAATCAACCACAGGGCCGCCCCAAACAGCCGCGAAACGCGCGGCGTCACTATCGCTCACTGTAGGCGCACCCATGGTAACAACAACGACCTCAAGACCCGATTTTCTCGCTTGCTCGGCGGCTACATAACCGTCACCACCGTTGTTACCCACACCACATAACACCGCGATGCGGCGTGCCCTAGGCCAACGCGCCCGCAGCGCCCACCAAACTTCACAACCAGCACGTTCCATCAGATCGGCACCGGCAATACCGTGATCTTGTATTGCACGATGGTCAAGTTCGCGGACTTGTTGTGAGGAATAAAGGGGGGCATTCATCGGGTAAGTTGTGGCGCCTCGGCGCCCTTCGCGCACGGTGGGAGAGTCAAATACGAAATATGTGTCTGCGGTAGTATCGTAACTCGTCGATAGACTCTCTTATGTCTTCGAGTGCTAAATGCGCGGCCTCCTTTTGCGGCGCACGTACCTCCGGGGCCCAGCGTTTCCCCAATTCCTTTATGGTGCTCACATCCAGATTGCGATAGTGAAAGTAAGCGACTAGCTCCGGCATATAACGATACAGGAAACGGCGGTCCTGACAGATACTGTTGCCACACATCGGCGACACCTTCTCGGGCACATATTCACGCAGAAACGCAAGCGTCTTCCGTTCCGCCTCTCGTGCTGATACCTCGCTCGCCCGCACACGCTCCACCAATCCAGACTTATGGTGTTGGCGCGTATTCCACTCGTCCATCGCCGCCAATGCGTCGTCGGTCTGATGAACAGCGCGCACCGGACCTTCAGCGACGATATTCAAGCCGCTATCGGTAATAACGGTCGCGATTTCAATAATGAGATCTCGCTCTAGTTCTAGGCCGGTCATTTCCAAATCGATCCATATCAAGTTTCCGACCGCTTGTGTCATTCGTTCTACCTCTGCTGCCTACATGTCGCGGCGGGTACTAATCGCCAACGACAACGTGTTGCCATCGACATATTCTAGTTCACCACCAAGCGGCACGCCGTAAGCAATACGGCTAGCTTTCACGTCGAACTCGTGGGCCATTTCACCGATGTAATGCGCTGTCGCCTCACCTTCTGGGGTGGTACTGGTGGCCACCACGATCTCTTTCAAGTCTCCGCGATTCAGTCTGACTTTGAGGGCATCCATGCCCAAATTCGCCGGTGTGATACCGTCCAACGGTGATAGGTGCCCGTGCAAGACGAAGTATTGACCATTGTAACTACCGCCTCGCTGAATTGAGATGACATCTGCTGGACTCTCCACAACGCACAACAACGATGTATCTCGCTTGCCGCTCGCACACAGCGGGCAGCAAGGCGTATCACTGAAGTTACGACAGGTTTCACAGTGGCGCACATCGGCGGCAGCAGAATGCAACGCATCGGCGAGCCGATGAGCGGCTTCCCGATCGCGTGACAGCAAATGAAAAGCGATGCGCTGTGCCGATTTTGGTCCTATACCCGGGAGGTATTTGAGCGTATCAATGAGACGATCGATTAATGGGGTCTGTGACATCATTGTCCAGCTAAAATGGTAACTTGAACCCGGAGGGCAGATTCAAGCCGGTGGCGAGGCCCGACAGCCGGTCTTTACTGACTGCTTCAAGACGCCGGTTTGCATCGTTTATCGCCGCAGCGATCAGATCCTGCAACATCTCTTTTTCATCTTCCATTAAAGCAGTATCGATTTCGAGGTTTTTCACGTCGTGGCGCCCGGTCATGGTAACCCGCACCATGCCAGCTCCCGCCTCGCCCACAACTTCCAGTTTAGCAATCTCGTCCTGCGCATCCTGAAGATCTGTCTGCATCTTCTGCGCCTGTCTCATCAGATCGCCGAGTGCACCTTTCACGATAGATCCCGCACGTCGGTTTGTTCAATCTCAGCATCGAACGTCGAACAAAGCGCCTGGACATTCGGATCAGCTTTCATCGCTTCCTGTGCAGCCGCACGCCGTTCACGATCCGTGGCTCTCTGTTGCTGAACCGGCGACGCGACCTCGCGCTCCTGCGCGATCATTATGTCCAGCGTCAAAGCATTGCTATAACGTTCGCGCAATGCATCCTGCATCTTTGCTTTTGCCTTGCTGTTGTAGAGTTGTTCATTTCTGGACGACAACACCAGTTCCAGTCTCGCTCCATCCTTTAATTGAAAGGCGCAGTTACTGGCCAGCTGATGCACCAAACCGGTCAAGCCCAGAGACTCGACAACCGCTGGCCACTGTTCGACGCTCAAGGTCGGCGCACCGTCGACCTGGGATTTCACTGTCCGCGGATCGCCACTCGAAACATTGCTATTGGCCGCCTTCGCCGAGGGACCTAGCGATGCCGATCCGGCATCCGCGTTGGAAACGATACTACCTACGTCGCTCGCCGTTGGCCGCAGAGGGCGAAATGCCAGCATACGTAACAGGATCATCTCCAGACCACCCTTAGC
>CAZBOQ010000227.1:0-4946 GCA_964493555.1 uncultured Gammaproteobacteria bacterium
CATCTACGTCATAATCCAGAAAGGTCTTAGCGGCGGTGAACAACGGATTAGCGAGGTTACTCTCACCAATGAAATCACCAAATGGGACCCCACCGCCATTACCGACGCGGGCATGGTTGAAGCCTTCCTTTTCTTCAGAGCTAAAACGTCCACCAATAGTCACAGTCAGTTGCTCGGTAGCGTCGAATTCCGCTTGACCATACAAAGCCCACTCGGTGTTCTCCTGATCAAGCACCGTACTCGGCAAAACGGTGAATTGAGCCTCGCTGTTCGTCTGGTTCCGCCCCAGTGCAGGGTCCGTAGGCGTTACTCCAGGCGGCGTGCGTCGCACGATAGTGGCGAGATGATTTTCCTCGTAAAAGTAATACCACCCAGCTATCCAGCGCAGATTGTTTTCCCCAGACGAGGTTAGCCGTAGCTCTTGGGACCACTGATCGAGTTCAGTTTCTTGGCTAAACTGAAACATTCTACCTGGCGAGTCGGCGCTATCTTCGCTGCGGCGCATCTCGTTCGATTCATATGCCGAGATCGAAGTGAGCGTGGCCCAACTCATATCCCAGTTCGCCGTTAGGTTAGCACCCCAAACGTCGATATCGTTTCGCGGATTCGGAATAGAGGAAAAACTTTCATTCCAATTACCACCGTGCACAAAGCCGTCGCCATCGGCGCAATTAACACCCGGCTGAAGCTCTGCACCAGTAAATTGGCAAGGCTGAGTCCAATCGGTCGGGTCTTTAGTACCAATCTGTACATAACGGCGATTCTCGCCGCGATTGACACCACCATGGATATTGACGAGAAGGTCGAAGCTGTCATTCGGCTCCCATGCGATTTGGGCCCGCGCGGCATGGCGCTCTATGTCATATTCCTTCTTGTTCAAAATGCGATTGTGGATGTTCTCATCGCGATTCTGCGTCACACCTGAAATACGAAACGCTACCGTCTCGCTAACGCTTCCTCCCCAAGCAGCTTCGATATCCATCTGATCCCAACGACCGTAAGTAAAGTCGATGAAGCCATTCATCTCATCACCAGCCTCGGGTTTGCGGCTGATGTAGTTGATCGCACCGCCGGTCGTATTTTTCCCGAAAAGAGCATTCTGCGGACCGCGTAGTACCTCAACCCGCTCCATGTCAAACATCGCAAACGCCGAAGACACGGGGGAATTCAGGGCTACTCCGTCCAAGTAGAGACCCACGGCGCCGACCGAGTTTGAATGAAAGTTACCTTCCCCTACGCCGCGGATGTAATAGTTTACCTGCGTATCACCAAGCACCTCGTTCATTGCGACGTTAGGCATGAACCTTACAATGTCTTGGGCACGTTTTATCTCCAGTGTATCCATCTGAGCACCAGTCAGCGCCGCCATCGAAATAGGCACATCCTGAATCGACTCGGCACGCTTCTGCGCCGTTACAATCACTTCCTCGATCTGCGCAAACACCAGTGTGGTTAAGGTAACACTGAGAAGACCTAACCCGAATAAACCAATCCGTTTACCTATCATTCAACACCCCCACGAAAAACGTAGATTCACGCCGGCACCACGAAGAGCGGACCTGGCCCAATGTTTACACTATAACCCGAAGACACGGTGCATTACACCATATCGAAACGCTTAGGCAAAGCCATTTTGTTGTATTTTAACGACATTAGCCTAGCTTAGTCAGGCCCCGTCATAATTCAATCGTTAGAGCGCGACCGTCCATTCCTTCATCATCCTTCTTGAACAACGAGTTGATAAAACTCAACTCGAATAGGCGTGGTGGGAATGGCCTCAACGATATAAGCATGTACGCTGTTCAATCGACCGTGCAACGACCCAGTCATTGCTCCTAAACAACTGACTAGTGCTTAGCCATACCACCATCGCAATTGATAGTCTGCCCTGTGACCAAATCGCTACCTTCATCGACCAAATATAGCAACGTGCTATTGAGATCCTCGGGTTCCATTCGGCGTTTTACACATTGTGTATCGGCAACCATTTCGAATAGCTCAGCCGGCAAGTCATTCATTGCGTGTGCCGTCGAAATCAGTCCGGGAGTGATGGCATTGACTGTGATCCTGGCCTCTCCGACCTCGCCCGCAAGCGAGCGAACAAAACCGAGGATACCTGCCTTGGAGGTCACATACGCGGTTTGATTTGGCATGCCGAACCAAACGGTTGCCGAAGATACGACGACAATCCTCCCCCATCCGGCTTTGCGCAAGTGCGGTAGGGCCGCCTGGGTCGTGCAATAGACTCCATCGAGATTAATCCGCATAAGGTTCTGCCACTCTTCCAAGCCCATCTCTTCGAAACGGCCAGATGGATAGATACCGGCGTTAGCAACCGCAATGTCGAGCCCACCCAAAGACAGTGCAGCCTCATCGATCCCACGCCGCATCGTATCCAGATCTGCAACATCGGCTGTAACCGGTGCGAAACTGCCGCCCGCAGCTTTAACTAATTCACCGGTCTCACTAAGATCGTTGATATCAACTGCTATGATTGAGATACCTTCGCCTGCCAACGCGACTGCAAACGAGCGCCCAATACCGACAGCGGCGCCTGTAACGAGCGCGACATGTGGATCGCCTTTTGCCATTAGTTTTCTCTCCCCACTTTCATCCCCCGAAGATAGGGTCCACCTACTAAACTACCGCCTCACCGGCCCAACATCATTTGTTTGGGTTGCCTCGAGTAACGCCATTTGTGAGCTCAAGTCTTCGGTCCTCACAGGGACGACCTCGTTAAGTTTTAAACGCGCCTTGATTGTCTTCTAACCACGTCGCCAGCGTCGTCGGCTCGCGTTTCAGTAGCGCCGGCAGATCATTCTTGAATGTACATCCCTCATAATCGACGAGGCTTTCGGTGAAAAACTCAATCAAAGTATCGCTCATGTCGCCAAAATAGCTTCGGAATATATCCGTATCATCGTTATAGCTTACCGGCTTTCCTAAAATCTCAGTGAGCTTCGCCGCGACATCGTCAAACGTGAGCCATTCAGGGCCCTGGATAGTGTACTCCGCGCCGTTCAGACACCGTGAATCATCGAGCAGAATGGCCGCCGCCGCCGCGCCGCAGTCCTCCGGTGCGATAAACGGCGTCTCGCGCGGTACTGGAATGACCATTTCGCCACGTTCCCTGATGCCTTGCGCCGCCATCCAGGTGAGGTTAGACATGAACCAAGCGGGTGCATTAAGCACGGCGTGCGGCACGCCGCTCGCTTTCAAGACAGGTATGGACTTCAGGTGCTTACCGGCACCAACACCCAACTCTCGGGTGGCTGGCGTCAAATCATCGAGAACTTTTCCTGGAGGATATGCGCCAAAACGCAGTACAAACGGCACAGGGTCGCAGGCCAGCGCGGCTGTCACAACATTGCGAGTGGCGTCGGGCTCAGGCATAAAGTCGGGAACATTCATCATGATGCGATCGATGACAGCGAAAGCCGTTCTCAGAGTTTCCGGGTCGAGATAGTCTGCAACGACGACCTCCGCTCCAGGATAGAGTGTCCGTAAATCATCCACTCCTTCCGCACGATGGGTGATCAGCCGTAGCGATCCTGCCTGCCCCGCCATGACTACCGAAGCCGCCGCCGCATCACCGACCTGACCGCTGGCACCAAATATCAAGATCGTCATAGGTTCTCCTGTTCTCCGCACCGAATGCTAGCACTGTTATGCGCTGAAACGGCACGGTAGGATAAGGATCCCCATCTACTTCAACTGAAGAGAAGAATGACATGTCCGAAATCGAAGCTGTTATACAACTCTTAGCGGATAACCCCTTGCCCGAGGATGACCTACAAGCCACAGCCAAGCAATTCGACGAGATGAGCCCGCGCGCCGCAGACGATATTGAGATAGAGGATATTAGTGTCGACGGTATTCCGTGTCAGCGCTTTATTCCTCCCGACGTCGATACCTCTCGGGTCATCATGTTTTTGCACGGTGGTGGTTACGTATTTGGCTCGCTACGCAGCCACGAAGGCCTGGCGTCGGAACTCGCACGCGCCGGGCATTGTCAGGCGGTCACAGTGGATTACCGCCTAGCCCCAGCTCACGGCCACCCAGCCGCTGTCGAGGACTCGGTGAAAGTCTACGGATGGTTACTGGATAACGGTTATGCGCCGAACAAAATCGTCATCGCAGGCGATTCGGCCGGGGGCGGCCTAACCGCGGCAACACTAGTGCAGTTACGTGACAACGGTACCGCTTTACCTGCGGCCGGCGTGTGTCTTTCGCCCTGGACAGACATGGAGTGTGCCGGAGAAAGCATCAGGGCTCGTGCTGACATCGATCCGTTACTGTCCGGCGAGATGTTGGCACAACTAGGGAACCTTTATGCAGCCAGCGACCTCCGAGCACCCACCGCTTCTCCGATTCACGCCGATTTGAGTGGTTTACCACCGTTACTGATCCACGTCGGCGAGCGCGAAATTTTGTTCAGTGATGCCGAGAACCTGCATAACAAAGCCTTGGACGCGGGTGTCGATTCGACGTTTGAGGAATGGGCAGGAATGATCCATGTCTGGCACGGGTTCTATCCGATGCTAACAGAGGGGCGCACTGCAATTTCGCAGATTGGGGAGTTTGTGCAGGGGAAATGGGATAGCTGAGACTAATGCCTTCACCTTTAGTGCAATTGAACTGGTGAGACCGGCTGCTACAGGAGTACCACAGCCAAGCTCAGATGGAACTATGCACAACTTACCGTTCGTCGGATTGGTCGGTACTCCGCCCCAGGATTTTCACCCTACGCGTTTAGCAGGAGCTCAGGGCTCCCTAACCTATATGGTTCAGGCTGCGTCGGCGCCGCGGGCTTCAGACAGAATGGCGCCCGCTTCTGGCACCACCGGTTCCAATTCCAGCGCTTTCAACATCTGATAGGTCGTACATGCGGCTGTCGACACCACCGGCAACCCTGTTTTCTGTTGTGCCACTTCCAGTGCAGGAAG
>CAZBOQ010000228.1:0-3086 GCA_964493555.1 uncultured Gammaproteobacteria bacterium
GCGTTGGTGGTTGGACACTGCTGACTTGATAAAAATCTGGTTTTTTTGGTCAGTACCACTAATAATCCAAATCATTTACAACATAATCTTTAAGGCAGAATAAAGCTCTCAAACTGACCGACCTTTGAAAAAGGATTACAAAAACTGCTGAGCCACTTTACAAACTTCCAAGCCTCAAAATATCTCTCACGATCTATCTATATGGGACACCCGGTATGGCCTCCTGCCCCACCCTTGCCGTTCTTCTCCTCTGGCTTCAAAACTTTTCCAAACCTAACTACCGATCGCGCTTTTCTTTATTTCTTTTATAAAGCCGAAAAATCACCCTCAAAATCCGCAGAATTAACCTCATCCCAGTCCCTCCCTACTCGCAAAGGTGCAACACTCACGCCTTCCCCGAAGGTATCCAGATAATCAGCCCAACGCTGCATCATCTGTTAGCGTTCCTCCAGAAAAGTGGTTCGGTTACGAAAACGGCCGTTAGGATCTCGTACTGCGTTCGACAGTTGATGTTGGATCAGCCCCGAAACACCCTACTCAGTGCTATCATTTTTTGTTCACCTTGTGTGTACCTGATAGTTTTTGAACGGCTGTTCAAATAATTATAATTCACAAGATACTGATTTTATTTATTAAATTGATGCCGGAGAGAGGAGTCGAACCTCCGACCTACTGATTACGAATCAGTTGCTCTACCAACTGAGCTACCCCGGCGCAGGTGAGGATTATAGTTGACTCTATGACAAAACAACGGCCCTCAGGGCCGTTACTTCACGTTTTCCGGACGGCGAACCCTAACGATCACATCGATGCCATCGGTAATTGTGCCGTCTGGCAGCGGCGGCAGTTTGGTCATTGCCAACAGATCGGCGTCGAAGTCAATCAGGCGGCCAGTGTCAACGTTAAAGAAGTGGTAGTGGCGCTCGGTGTTCGAGTCGTAGAAGACCTTGGCCGGATCAACGATGACCTCACGCACCAAGCCCGTTTCGGCCAGTAACCCCAAGGTGTTGTAAACGGTTGCTTTGGAGACCTGGGCGCCTTTAGCACGTACATCGGCCAGAACCTGATCGGCGGACAGATGCTGCTTGTGAGCCAACATCGTGGCAGCGATTTCCACGCGCTGAGGCGTTGGATGGATGCCGTTCTTTTCTAATAACGCCGGGATTTCGTTTTTTCGCATGGGATTCAGGTGCCTAGCCATCGCACAATGCTCATAGCAGTCTATCCCAATCCTGCGCAATTTTCATTTTCGCATCTCTTGATAAAAAGTGTGACGGACGTCACAGATTGAATTTCGGCTGCACCGTTCGTCCCTTCCAAGAGACCATTCGTCGCATCCGCCCTTTTTTTTCACCGAGCTGCTGCTAGAAACCCATGCATGAACGCGAAACTTACATCCGGCTTCACCCTGATCGAATTGATGATCACGATTACGGTCGGCGCGATCCTACTAGGCCTGGCGGTGCCAAATTTTCGGGCCCTGATCAAAAACAACCGCATGACCACCCAGGCAAACATGTTCATCGGCGATCTCAATTTAGCGCGTAGGCAGGCGAGCAAAGAAGGTTTCAACACTGTCATTACAGCCACTAACGCCGGCAACATAAATAATGAATTCGGACCCGGTTGGACGATATGGATCGACCGGAACGCGGATTTCGCGATGGACGCTGGTGAGCAGATCCGCATTGCCAACCCAATGGATGCGACTCTGACCCTCGATAACGTTCAAGACGTCGACCAGATCCAATATTTATCCACTGGACTGCAGCCCGCCGCCGCGGGCCTACGATCGTTTGATCTATGCGATGACCGCACCGCTGAAACGGGCCGGCAGGTTTCAATTTCAGCGGTTGGCAGGGTCCGGATCAACAGAGAGTTCCCATGTCCTTAAATGACGAAACAGCTTTTGAGAGAGATCCAGAATGAAACATAAGCACATGCTGCAACCCGTGCGCGCCCAAAGTGGTTTCACACTACTCGAGTCACTCGTTGCCTTACTTGTTCTATCGGTCGGCATGCTTGGTATCGCCGGACTGCTGGTTCAGGGCATGCGTTACAACCAGGACGCCTACGTTCGCACGCAAGCAACGATACTGGCCTACGACATGTTCGAACGGATGCGCATAAACGGCGCGAACATAGCTGCCTACCCCGTGAACAATATGCCTGCCGGCGCGTGCAACGCAGGCGGCCTCACCCTCGCCCAAGCGGATCTTCGTTGCTGGCGGGATCTGGTCGCACAAAGCTTACCCGGCGGTTTCGCAACAATTAATGAGCCGCAAGTGAATCAATATTTGATCACAATCAATTGGATCGACCGCAATACCGGCGCGGTAATCCCACAGCAGTGGTCGGCCATGATTACACCAGACTAGAGACTTAAAAATGAACAACCACATCAAATTGCGCAATCAAAACGGTTTCAGCCTTGTCGAGCTGATGGTCGGCGCCGTGATCGGCCTGTTCCTGACAACCGGCGCCATCGGCATTCTGGTTACCAGTAAACAGACCTATAACGTGCAAGACGATCTTGCAAGAATTCAAGAGAACGCTCGCTTCGCGATGGGAATAATCGTGCGCGATCTACGCATGGCCGGCTATTTCGGCTGCCACGACAACCTCACCAACATCAGCAATAATTTGAACGGCGGAGCGGTGGCCGGCCATCTGTTCGATGCGACCTTCGGTATCGAGGGAATGGAAGGCACGGAACTGGCGCTTATCTGGCGGCCATCGCAGAACATCGTCGATCCATTGCTCGCGACACTGGGCGGCCCCACTGTAGGTGACATGTGGTTGGATGCGGTAAATGGCCGACCCGATGCCCTGACGCTTCGGTTCTTGAGCGGTACGCAGATGCCGGTTGATGGGATCGCGATGAACAGCGGCGCAGCCGATATTCCAGTGGCCGCAAATGTCATTGGGCTGCAGCCTGGTGATCTTGCCGGTATCGCCGATTGCGGCTCAGCCGACATCTTCAGGGTAACGAACGCTGCGACACCGGTAAACGCATTACAACATAACTCAGGCTTGGCTGAATGGGACAACAGCAACGGCGCCCTCTCACGTGCCTATACGACCGT
>CAZBOQ010000229.1:0-7482 GCA_964493555.1 uncultured Gammaproteobacteria bacterium
CCGTCTGTGATTTTAAAACTTCCATCCGCACTTCTAGCTAGCTTAAGCTCATTTTTACTTTCGAAAGACTCATTATCACGTATAATTTTTAACTTTCCAGGAACGAATTCATACCTATAAATCCCTAGTTTTTTAACATCCGAGAGGTTCTCAGAGAAATCGCTATCCTTTACCACAGTTGAATCGAGAAGAATAATAGGGTCCTTATTTTTTGGTTTTAATTTATTCACAACCGGATCCTTCTCAACCGGCAAATGCGCGCTAATATCTTGGCCAGAAAAGGAATTGAAACTGACGCCAGTGAACATTAACACCACAAATACTTTAAAAACATCTGACAATTCCACTAAGTGAATTTTAATTTCCATAGACTTGTATTCCCCACTGAATTAACGTGCCGTCGATAGCATCATCATCGTAGTCGTCTATGCCAATAATCCAATCACCCTCAACTTCCTCACCGTAAAATGCACTAACCCCTATATCAAATAACACGCCAGATGGATTGGTTTCAATATTGGTGAATGGTTGAAGAATATTAACTACAGTGCCCTGTGGAGACTGCAATCTTATCCCTACAGTTTTTGGTACAGCATGGTCAAATTGAACTGAGACACGCACAAACTCTGTAAAGTTATTTGAATCGACTGGTTTAGTAACGTTTAAAGACCGTACAGTAGTTCCTTCAGTAAATTCCGCGTCAATTACACCCGCAGAAACATAGCCTGTGTCGTTAAACACTCCCCTACTATCAGCAGTATATGCAACAGCAGTGTTCACTGCCTCTGCCGCATTTATTTTTCCAAAACCATACCAATTATGGAATGTGAAACCAGCGGCATTTGTCTCCCATTCGTATTGAACGATACCTGATAGAGTATAGGTATTTGACGCATCGACTTGAATGGAAGTGGTGGCCAGAATATGTTTTACGTCTCGCCATGTTAAATCTCCATTCGCTTCCAGCATTAATGCCACCACCCCTGCAACAGAAGGAGCAGCTGACGAAGTACCATTAAAAGTACTTACGTAGTTACAACTAGCGTTCTCTGAAAAATCTCCATCATGATTATTGAACTCATTCACTTGAAAACCAATTGAATTATTAATTCCAACATACCCGTTGATGCATCCAGACTGATCAGTTGTCATGATCGCAGGATCATAACCTCCTGAAGACGTCACGTAGGTACTGTCAAAACCAGTTTGGCCACCAAAACCGGACACCCATATTGAAGCACCTGGGGGCGAATAGGATGCTTTTACTCCGTCGGCATTTAAGGCTCCTACCAGCATGATGTATGGAACGGTAGAGCGACTGTCTATAACTGTATCCGTACAACTCAGGTCCGTGCCGCATTCACTTGTTGGATGGTCATCATAAGCATTACCTGCTGATTTTATATAAATAGCACCTTTATTATCCCTTAAGGTTTCTACTCCGGAAATTAAAGCATCTTCAAATGCTGAACTAATGAGGGTCGGTAAAACGTACGTGGTATTGCTCCCATATCCACGACCATAACTAAGGTTATAGAGATCAGCTGAACCCGTAACAGGAGGGTCGATACCCCAAGATTTAACCTGGTTAGATATCGTTTGGTTTTTTAAATAATTGTACCCAAGCAATGAGGCATGTGGAGCCACCCCCCTTCCGCCAATGTTATTCCAGCCTCTGGATGCGATAATTCCCGCAACACTTGTACCATGATCTCCATCATTCGCTGCGTTAGTCGGATCTGTATCCGAGTTCAGAAAATCATACGAGCCAGGAACTATGTTTTCGCTTAGGTCCTCATGGGCTAGTTCTAATCCTTCATCTACGACAGCGACTACAATGCCGGAACCTGTATAACCCAAAGTTTGGGATGCGGCGCCCGCAATCACCGTATCAACATTGAGGTCTTGCCCAGCTGTGCCGGCATTAGACGCAAAATTAGTTTGGCCACTATTGTCCAGATGCCATTGATGTTGGTACAACGGATCAGATTTATGTTCTATCGAAATAGTTGCATGTTCGGAATCCACAAAACCGTCATTAACTTTAAAAACAATTTGCTCAGTCACAATGTCTGTTGAGGTTGTTGAATAGCTTAAAACTCCGGTAGAACTATCAACGCTAGCTGTTCCAAACGTTCCGTTAGTAACAATGAGGTAAGACGCGGTTCTTCCAGAAAAAACAGTTCCAGTCAGCTGAATAGTATAGCTATTCGTTACTTGCGGTTTTAAATCTATGGAATAGCTCGCTGATATTGCAGTTGGAGGTTCAGTTATGGTTATCGTAATACTTTGAGTTATTGAATTTGTTCCATCCGTTGCCGTTACTGTCACTGAATAGGAGCTCTTAGTCTCAAGGTCTGCGGCTACGTTTAAAATCAACACTCCAGTAACGGAATTAATAGCAACCAAATCAGAATCAGTTCCGCCTAGTGAGTAAGAGACAGAGTTATCCTCTGGATCAGTAGTTGTAACTGTTCCAACTGAAGTCTCTCCATCATTCACACTAAAGCTCGACGAGGATGTAATAACCGGAACCTCATTGACATCGGTAATATCGATAGTCAGCGCTTGCCTCGTTGTAAAAGACCCATCACTGACAATTACCCTGACAACGTAGGAGGTCTTACTTTCAAAATCCGGAGCTGATTTAAACTGGATTACTCCCAATGCGCTGATCACAAACGAACCAGCATCTGTGCCCGTTAAACGGTACGTCAAATCATCGTTGTCGTCGTCGAAGGCATTCACTTGTACTACCAGTGTTTCGTTCTCAACAACTGAAACAGATGGCCCCAGACCGATTATCTGTGGTTTAGAATCAGAAAGTATCAGAGGGAGGAGCCAAGACGCGTCCCCCTCATTCGCAAAAACGAACGAGATGCTCGGTATGATGACGCACACCATAAACATTGTGTACAGCAATGCTTTCATCCTGGTTCCAGATCCTAATAAAATTGAGTTAGAGGTACACTCAGTTTATATGATCGAATAAATACAACGCAGAACTATGCTGCTGACGTGATCCAGTGGGCTACACCAGAGCACCCAAATCATTCTCTTTTTAACCCTTAGGAAGCCTCCTGGCAGTCACTAAACTACCAGTGCTTAGTCATCATTTTCCGGCATTTCGCTCACCATTTGGCTCAACTCATCACCCATGAGCGCCTTGCGCCAGCCACGCGATAGCGGCGAAGATTGCGGGTCGCGGAACAACTCCTTCACCTGCTTGCGGCTAGCCAGCACCGAGGGGCTAATTTGTTGTTCCTTGGCAATCCGCCGCACCACCACGAGCGCAGCGTCGACCAGTGACGCCTGGTGGCGGCCTGAGCGATGATCACGAGCGCTTCCATCTAACGCCGGCGTGAGTAGTTTCTGGTCCAACAAGGTCAAGAGACGGTTAGCATGTTTCTTGACCAAGCCCCTGGGTATCCCTGGCACCGCTGCCAGCGCATCGGCATCAAGCGGACATCGTCGCGCAATCTCAAGCAGCACGTTGTCACGCAGCACCCAAAATCGTGGCAGGTCGCGTTGCTGTGCTTCGCTCTCCCGCCACGCCGCCAGCGCCTTGGCTCGCAGTTTTTCGTCTGCCGCCAGTCGCTCGGCCCCTTTCACGCGTCGCCAGGCGTTATCCGGCTCCACGCTATAAAGAGCTGGTTCCTGCAATCCGAGCATCTCCTCATGCAACCACTGGAGCCGACCGCTCGTCGAAAGCTCCTGCCACAACCACTGGTACATCTCGCCAAGATAGCGAACGTCATTAGCGGCATAACGCAATTCTGCATCATCTAGGGGGCGTCGGGACCAATCGGCACGGGTATGTGTCTTGTCAATCGATACATCGAGGATGGTTTGCACAAGTTGTGCGTAACCAAGTTGTTCAGCAAGCCCTACCAGCGACGCAGCAATTTGAGTGTCAAACAGCGGCGCAGGAACTTCTCCACGTAGCAGATAGAAAATTTCAAGATCCTGGCGCGCCGCGTGTAAAACTTTAAGGATGCTGGTGTCGTAGACAAGCTCCGACAGCTGGTTAAGATCCGGCAGTTTGAGCGCGTCAACACAGAAAATGTGCTCAGGGCTCGCGACCTGGACGAGACAGAGCATTGGGTAGTAGGTACGTTCGCGAACGAATTCAGTGTCCAGCGCTAACCATGGCGTTCCGCTAAGTGCGTTACAAGCCGAATTCAACGCTTCGGGCGTATCAACAATCGAAAACACTTAGTAGTGAAACCCTAGTCGCCAGTAGGTTGGGCCAGCAGCCACAGGGGCGCTGCCAACGACTCGAGCCATGTATTCACAGCCAGTATCGTAACGACACCGAACAGCATACCTAGTGCCAACGGCCACGACAGCCAGACGTAGTACGGTAATGACACTAATACCACCGGTACGGTCCAGTTTGCTACGAAACGCAGCGCCAGAAAGGCGTCCGGCACCGGTAGCAACCACAACAGACCAACCAGGCTTAGCAAAATCAAGGACATGCATATCCCATAAAGAAATTTTTTTCGTGGATGTTGATGGCTCCGGTTCTACCCACGAAAACACTCCTCGTTAGTGCGCACGCATAGGGCCTTGATGGTCAGCTGCCGACAGGCCACGGTACTGAGAGACTGTTCTCAGTTCAACCGATCTGTAGCCACATAGCCCTTTGATCTCGATGGGAAACGCTTTATGCTTTCGAAGCAAACAAGGAGTCCGACTGTATAAAATAGTCTGATTTTCAATGACTAACAGAACATTAATCAAAATACTCGCGGGGTTCCTGCTGTTCGCACAGACGGCGGCAGCGCCCTCGCTGGTCAAACTGGTTGAAGAGGATGAGCTACTGCCCTCCGCGGCCCATGCCCGTGCCACCGAGCTTATCACCTACATCCTCGGCACCTTCCATTACAAAAAGACCAGACTGGACGATGAGTTGTCGGCGCAGATCCTGGATCGTTACCTGGAAAGCCTGGACCCCAGCCGTTACTATTTTCTTGCCACCGATGTAGAGCAGTTCCACGCTGCACACCAACACCAAATAGACGATTACCTCAATAACAAAAGGCTCACGCCGGTCTACGAGGTTTTCATCCGGTACCGAAAACGGCTCAGCGAACGCATCGTACACGCGATCAAGCTACTCGATGAACCTCAAGATTTCTCGATCGATGAAACGTTTGAGTTTGATCGCGGTGAGGCAGCTTGGGCAAGTTCGCGAGCGGTCTTGGACGAACTTTGGCGCAAACGCGTTAAGAACGACATCCTCTCACTCCGCCTTTCAGACAAAGACGTCGACGCAACCAACGAGACGCTCCTCAAACGTTACCAAGGCTTGGAACGGCGCACCAAACAATTAGACGGTGATGACGTGTTTCAGCTATTCATTAACGCCTACACCACTTCTATCGAACCTCACACCACTTATTTTTCGCCACGCACCTCTGAGAATTTCAAGATCCGGATGAGCCTCTCCCTGGAGGGTATAGGTGCGGTACTACAAAGCGACGATCAATTCACCCTGGTACGTGAAATCGTGGCGGGGGGGCCGGCGGACAAAAGCGATAAATTGAAAGCCGATGATCGCATCATCGGAGTCGGCCAAGACGAACATGGCGAAGTGTTGGATGTCATCGGCTGGCGACTGGACGATGTCGTGGACCTAATTCGCGGCCCGAAAGATTCGGTAGTTCGCCTCGAGATCCTACCGAAAGGCGTTGGACCTGAAGGCCCTAGCGAAATTATCAACATCACCCGCAACAAAATTGAACTGGAGGAACAAGCCGCGCAGAGTTCCGTCATAGAGGTGCCGCGGGAGCTGGGCATAATCCGTATCGGCGTAATTACTATTCCGGCCTTTTACCTCGCCTTCGAGGGACGCTCGCGAGGAGATAAGAACTATCGCAGCACCACACGTGATGCGCGGAAAATGTTGGCCGAACTCAAGAACGAGCATATAGACGGGCTGATCGTGGACTTGCGCAGCAATGGCGGCGGGTCGCTGTCGGAAGCAACGGAATTGACAGGCCTTTTTATTGAAAAAGGGCCAATCGTTCAGGTGCGCAACTCAAAGGGAGAGATTCAGTTCGAGCGAGACCGTGATCCGGCCATCGAATATGCCGGGCCACTCGCGGTACTGGTGGATCGCGCCAGCGCCTCAGCATCAGAGATCTTCGCAGGCGCAATCCAGGACTACGGGCGTGGCGTTATTGTCGGTGAACCCACTTTTGGTA
This sequence comes from uncultured Gammaproteobacteria bacterium, assembly GCA_964493555.1. Classification (GTDB taxonomy): domain Bacteria; phylum Pseudomonadota; class Gammaproteobacteria; order JADZEE01; family JADZEE01; genus CAZBOQ01. Next base: position 6,213 of record CAZBOQ010000229.1, read on the forward strand.
AGGGCACAGTCCAGAATCTAATCGATTTAAACCGCAACGCGGGGATCAATAGAGGCCGTTTAGGACAACTCAAGGCGACCATAGCCCAATTCTTCCGGGTCTCAGGCGCGAGCACTCAGCACCGCGGAATCATCCCCGACGTCAAGTTTCCAACCGCATTGCGTTCCGACGACCACGGCGAACGCGCTTTGGACACCGCGCTGCCATGGGACCACATCGCGCCTGCAAACTTCGTGCCAGTAGCCGCGACCTTCCGTGCTGAGTTGCCCTACGCAATCGCACAACATAAGTCACGGGTCAAGAATAACGACGGCTTTCAAGTATTGCTCGAAGAGACACGACTGGTCCAGGAAGCGCGGGACAAAACCGAGGTAAGCCTCGTCGAGGAGAAACGTCGTAGCGAGCAGAAACGCACCAGAACGGCTAACCACGAACTGCAAAACCGACTGCGCGTGGTCCGCGGTCTGAAACCACTGGCGACGCCGGTCCGCGACCTCAGTGACCGTGAGGCCACCGTGGCCACGGCTGCGAATGAAGATGAACAAGAGCCCGAACCGTTAGATATCGTGCTCAACGAAGCCGCCACTGTGCTTAGCGATCTAATCAAACCCAACAAAGTGCTCGAAGCTTCAACAATTCGTGACAAAGACTCGGTGCATATACACCGCTACAGGACGAACCGACTGAAATCAGTGTTGCAGACTTATTGAGCGATTGACTGAAGGCGCGAGCGCTGATCCGGTTTTTTTAATTTATGCGACAGGGAATTGGGAGCAGTCACTGATTTTCGTGCCGTAGCATTCCAAAGGGCGGTATTGGCAGCGCCTTCGACAAGATAGTTAAACAATCTATCGGTCACGGCTTTAAACGTTGTCTTGGTTGTCTGGACGATCACCACCCGAATTATGGCCTTTACTAACGCCAACACAGCAGTGGATTAAACAGGATTTGGTCGTAACAGGTTGGCAATGTAGCGGCTGATCCAGACACCGCCGAGCGTGCCGCTCAGGACGTTACCGAACGCCGCTCCGGCAAATAGTCCTGCAACACCAGCCAGTACCGAGCCTATATAGGCAAGCGGCACATAGCAGATAAAAGAGCGAACGACGCTAAGGAGCACCGCAAACTTCGGCTCGTGTAAGGCATTGAACGACGAGTTGCTCAGTATGGCGACGCCCTGCAGCCCGTAACTGAGCGGCAGGATATACAGAAACAGTCGAATCACCCGAGCGACTTCTGGATCGGAGGTGAACATTCGCGCAATGAATGG
>CAZBOQ010000230.1:0-5717 GCA_964493555.1 uncultured Gammaproteobacteria bacterium
CGTGATCGCCCCCAACGCGACGGCCACACCGGCAGCGGGCGGCTACAGCATTTCTGGTCGATGGGCGTTTTGTACCGGAAGCTCACATTGTAATTGGGTTGGGATGGGCGCCAGACAAGAAACGCAAGGTGGTGTGAAACACGTAATGGTATTTATGCCCCGCAAGGATGTGACGATTCTGGATACGTGGTTTTCCAGCGGTCTACGCGGTACGGCGAGTGCCGACATCGTGGCTGAAGACGTGTTCGTGCCTCGCCACCGCGTAATGGACTTTGGGCCGCTGTGGGCAGGCAATGCGGAAGGTGCCGTTTTACACGAAAGTTGGATCTATCGCGCACCCATGCGCGGGTTTTTATCCATCGTCGGCGTCATCCCAGCTTTCTCAATCGGTCGCGGCATGATCGACGCTTTCGTGGAGCGCGCCGGCACGCGGGTATTACTCTATAGCGGCAATCTACACAAAGATGACAGCTCCTCGCAGATCCGCCTAGCCCAAGCGCATACCCGTTACGACGCTTGCGCCCTACTTATGCAACATGCGATGGAAGACTTCAGGGACTATGCCTTGGGTGACGATCACGCCAATCTAGTGCGGCGCGTACGCTACCGGATGGACGCTGCCTATATCATCGAAACCTTGCGCCAAATCACGTCGGATTTGATGCTCATCTCTGGTGCCAGTGCCATGGCGCAGAGCTCGCCTATACAGCGGGCCCATCGAGATATGCTGACCATCGCTACCCACCATGCCTACGTGTATGACGCTGTTTCAGAAATAGCGGGAAAAGTACGTCTCGGCATCGAAACCGACATCGCCAACGTTTGATCCGCGACATGTGCCACAAATACGCCATCATCGCGCCGACTATGCAGGTGATACTTAGCGATAGGGCAAATGCACGGTGGCGAAAAAGCGTTCCACAGCAATTCGCCAGACCTACGTCTATTAACAGTTGAGAGTAGCTTGGGCTGCGCCGTCGTTTTTGTCCATGAACCACAAATCCATTTTTTTTCGAAAGCACATAACACTACTCGTACTTTCGTCGATGGCCGCAGTAGGCATTGCCGAACAGCCGGGCACAGTTACGATTGTGGTATACGACGAAAACACGCTACCTGTTCGAGCGCAGGCACATCTGTCAGACGACACCACTATGAACGAGGACTTTGTGATCGATGGCGTTTTCCAAACGAAGTTAAACGCCGGAAACTATCAGCTAAGTATAAGTCGCGGCCTGGAATACCGGCGAGTCTTGCAGCCGCTTACCCTTACCCCTGGCGAGATCACGGACGTAGACATTCATCTCAGCCGATGGACAGACCCGGCAACCAAGGGTTGGTACGGCGCGGAACAGTACTCGTGGGAGTCAGCTCATCAGCCATGGCTACCAATGGTAGAAGCAGTGCAAAGGCGGAGCCTGCACTTGCGCGAAAACTCAGAGCTCAGTCTTCACCAAACTATGGCAGTAGAGGGATTTCTGGGCAATGTCAGATACGTCGAAACACTGGGCGCCGCGGGCAGCGATCACTACTTCGATTTCCTCAATATGGGCGTGAAACTCATACCATTCGCAGGCTCCGAGTTCCCCTACGTTGATGCAGCTGGGCGCGAACGTGTTTATGTAGAGTTACATCGCCAACTCAACCGCGACGCGTGGTTGCGCGGACTGAGTGCGGGACGCAGCTTCGCAACCAATGGCCCGCTGCTCCAGCTTATGGTCGACGGTAAACGCATGGGCGAAGTACTCGGCGTGGAAAAGGGTCAAACCGTTACTGTCAAAGCTACTGCCCGTGTTAATCCCGATATCGATACCCTGAGCGCTTTGCAACTGGTGGTTCACGGTACAGTTGTGACATCCGTGCCAGCGTCCGAAAACAGTACAGAACTGCTACTGACCTACCCCCTCACTGTCGACTACGGATTATGGTTGGCAGTACGAGCGTTGGGCAAACAAAATAGTGAAGCGTTAAGCGCACCGGTCTATGTCGTCATAAGGGGTGAGGCGGGACAGTTCGCCAAACCGGGTGAACTGTCTACTCTGACGGCAAAGTATCTGGAAACATTAGAAACAATAATGATGACCAACTCGGGCGTGGCGCTCAAGCGGCGGGCCGAAAAAGCGCGCATGGTATACCGGCGGTTAGGACAGCTGGGTAACAGAAACTAGCCAGAGAGTTGGCGTGCGCTGGCTGCCGGAAACAAGCAGCGCAATCCAATGGCTAATACAATCGCTATCACGATCGGCGATACAGTCCAGCCTTGGTGCCCACCGAACCAAGCCACCGCGATCGAAAGCATCCAGATAGCGACCGCACCGTAATCCAGAAATCCTAGATCCTTCCGCGTGCCCCATCGCCAACCTTTTATCCGAGCCAACCAATAATCCGCCTGGATAATGCCCATTAGCGGCGGAACCGCGATCCCCAGCACTTTCAGCCAAGGCACGATGAAGTCTATCGAGCGTAACAACCCCAACGCGATCCCGATAAGCCCCAGCACTAGCACGACTTTAGTACGGGGGATACCGGCGGACGCGGAAAATGTCAATGAAGAGGCATAGAGGGATTTATCCAACGTCGTCCAGGTGAGCAAAATCAACATCCAAACGCCGAGATGGTACCAACCGACCGCCTTACCGATCTCTACCACGTCGGCGGAACCAGCGGCTTTCAGCCCGACAATACCTATCAGCAAAACAAAGAAGAAGGCGACACCCATGGACAAAACACCAGCGATGGCCCCCTGAGCGGCGCTGCGGCAATAGCGCAGGATATTGAGTGATGCTGTAGTAGCACCGGTGACAAAACTGCCAATCGCAATAGTGATTCCGTCGTTTACGCTAATCGGCTGCACGGGTGGCACCGACGACAAATTTGCCACCCCCCCTTGCTGTGCGATAGGACCGATAACGAGATAGGCTCCTACTCCCATGCAAAATAAAACGATGGGGTAACTCAGATACACCAGCATATTAATGCCTTGATAAGCGGATGCCATGAACACCACGCCCATTACCACTACGTACACGGTGAAACTGCCACCGTAAACCTGTTCAAAAACTTGGGCGACGAAAGATACCGAAATTCCGAACCAAGTCGTGTGAATAGCCGGAATGGCAATATTCGGCAGCCACGCTCCCGCACGGCCAAATGAATGACGAACCAATAAACCGAACGTTAGCCCCGTATCAGCGGCCACGACTCCGTCTATGCCAGCAAGTAACCCCAGTATGAGTGATGCAACAAACGCCGCGAGCAAAGCATCAGCCAGATACAATCCGGAACCCAACAGTCCGCCAGCCAACACAACCGCAAATATAAAGACATAGCCAACCAGCGGGAACAACACGGCGGTGAAGGATTTTCTCTCGGCGACTGGAACCGCTGATCGATAGTAGTCTTCGTGCTGGCTCAAGTGCCTCCCCTTGTCTTTGAATCCGCCGCCGCCGATGGTGCGATAAACATCGGAAAACCCAAACTCGCGCAGGAACGCGGTTGCGTTAGACCCATTTACTCCATAAAATTATCTTACGATACATATATTTATCGTGACCCATCAGGGCTCGAGGGCACAATGAAAAAACCCAACGCCTCTCCGCAAACTCCATCCGGACCGTGGCTAAGTCCGGCATTAGCAATAACGCTAGCTGTACTTTTCGGCTACGGCCTGTTCCACATCACGGCCGGGGAGTATATCGGGCTTACCAAAGAACACCAGAAGGAAGGTGATTTATCGACCGCGATGCTCGAACAACAAGCCCCGTTAAAACAATCGAAGGCCTTCTGAGGCCCACGCTCGGCGTCGCACACTAGAATGGGAACATCACGCGGGAAAATTCGCGGTCAGCACCGTGGGCGCAGCGTAGATTTGAGCGCGCTCGATGAAATCCGGAGCCTGCTGGGCGATTCGCCGAAGCGACGGGACCTTTTAATCGAATATCTGCATCGGATCCAAGACCACCACCACCACATCTCGGCCGCTCATATCGTTGCGCTCGCCAGTGAACTCAAGCTCGCAGCTACTGAAGTCTACGAAGTTGCGACTTTCTATCACCATTTCGATGTCGTGAAAGAAGGCGAGATTCCGCCGCCACCTCTCACCGTGCGAGTCTGCGAATCGCTGACCTGCGAGATGTTCGACGCCCATGGGTTGAATGAGTCTCTCCAAAACGGGCTGGTCGAGGACGTCCGAGTTCGCCTCGTGCCGTGTGTAGGACGCTGTCACAGCGCCCCCGTCGTAGTGGTTGGAACCAACCCGATAGAGCACGCCAATTTCGCACTCGTGCAGGCTGCGGTGGAAAAAGATGAAACGGTTCAACCCCATAGTCCGTACGTCGACTACGACGACTATCGGCAAGACGGTGGTTATGAAACGCTGCAGCGCTGTATGGCCGGTGACAAAAGTCCGAAGGTAGTTGTTGAGATGTTGAAGGCGTCAGGACTTCGGGGCCTCGGCGGTGCGGGGTTTCCTGTCGGTGTCAAATGGGAAATTTTGCGTAAGCAACCCGCACCAAAAATAGTCGCGGTAAACATCGATGAAGGCGAGCCAGGCACATTCAAAGATCGCGTTTATCTGGAGCGCGATCCACATCGATTTTTGGAAGGCAGCTTGATTGCGGCCTGGGCAATTGACGCAGATCAGATCTATGTGTATCTGCGCGATGAGTACGCCGGTTGTCGTGAAGTCCTCGAACGAGAACTTATCGCCTTGCGGACCTCGCCACCATGCGATTTGCCAGAAATACATCTACGTCGCGGAGCAGGCGCCTATGTCTGCGGCGAAGAATCGGCAATGATCGAATCTATAGAAGGAAAACGCGGTATGCCGCGGCTTCGCCCCCCCTACGTCGCCGAGATAGGTTTGTTCGGACGGCCCACTCTAGAGCACAACATGGCAACACTACATTGGGTGCGCGATCTCATCGAACTCGGTACGGACTGGTTCACTGACGAAGGACGACACGGCCGGCAAGGGCTTCGGTCGTTTTCCGTGAGCGGACGGGTTCAAAAGCCTGGGGTGCATTTGGCGCCGGCAGGAATAACCGTACTGGAGTTGATCAACGAGTACTGCGATGGCATGTCGGACGGGCACGAATTCTACGGTTACTTCCCGGGGGGCGCCTCCGGTGGGATCCTGCCAGCTACAATGGGGGATTTGCCACTAGACTTTGACACCTTGAACGACACCGGTACCTTTATCGGATCGGCTGCCGTGATAATACTCTCCCAACACGACTCGGTGCGAAGGGCTGCACAAAACGCAATGCGCTTTTTCGAAGACGAATCCTGCGGACAATGCACACCCTGTCGGGTAGGCACAACAAAGGCCGTCGCGCTGATGGCCACCGAAAAATGGGACCAACCGTTGTTGGAAGATTTAGCGCGGGTTATGGAAGACGCCTCCATCTGCGGTCTCGGCCAAGCAGCACCCAACGCCATGCGTTGCGCGCTGAAATATTTCCCCGAAGAATTTGATGAGCCACGTTAGTTATACACTCGACGGCCTTGCGATGGCCGCACACGCCGGCGAAACGATTCTACAGTCGGCAAAACGGGCTGGTGTCGAGATCCCAAGCCTCTGCTACAAAGAGGGGTATCGCGTGGATGGAAATTGCCGCGCCTGTGTTGTAGAAATCGAAGGTGAACGCGCGCTTGCAGCGTCTTGCTGTAGGCAACCAACCGAAGGAATGCGCATTCGCGCCAAAAGCGAGCGAGCG
>CAZBOQ010000231.1:0-7546 GCA_964493555.1 uncultured Gammaproteobacteria bacterium
TTGGGGATGTGGGCGCCACAGCCGATTGGCTTCATATATGATCCAACTCCATCGTTCGCCGGTCTCCCCATCCGGCAAGGCGAAGCAGCAGTCGCCGAACACACTACTTGCGGTTCGCAGAGCATCGTCAGTCGAATTCATGGGCAGGCTGCCCACAAGCATGAAATCACTTGTTACTCGTTTCGCCATCAGAAACCTCCCGTATGAGTGGATTGGCTTCAACGCCGATCCGCCACACAAATAAAATGTCGCGCGTGGTGGTGCCGACGCTTAGAATCCCGTGCACTAACTAAAGATTCGTTTTCAAAACCGAGCTTACACAGGACTATAAACCAAATAAACGGGCTGGTTGCTGTGCCTAGGTGGGGGTGCCACTTTTAACTCTTTAGCCTTGGTTAGCGATATCGTTCATACGAGCGGAGAGTTTTTTGGGATCTACCTGGAGTATCAGCCGTTCGGGCTTGTCCGGGGTTACGGATGTAGTCGAACAGGTCCAGAAGTGGCTTCCGAGAAGGTGCTAACCGCTGGATTTGTGTGGGAACGGCGTCGCTCCCAAGGCACGTGAGCGATCTATATCTCCACTTGCAGTAGTCTTAGGTTCAGCTCATCCTATCCGCATCAGTATGGTTGGTACGGAGAATTACAATGTCGCCGAAAGACGAACTACGAAAACCCTATGCTCTGGGCTTACATCACGCAGCGCACCGGTGCAGAGACGCAGAAGAAACACGTGCCTTTTACGAGGATATACTTGGCTTTCGCATGGTGTTGGCACTGAATATTGATAATCACGTAACCACTGGAGTACCGCTGAAGTACTTACATATTTTTTTCGACATCGGCACCTTTAATACGGATGACACACAATCGAATTACTTGGCCTTCTTCGATCTAGCAGATTATCCTAGCGAGGATCCCGAGGGATTGTTTGAAGAACGTGAAGGAACCGATTTGCATTTCGCTATCCGTGTGCCCGATCACGAGGCATTGCAGCAATACCTGGAAAAGCTGGAGGCAAATGGGATAAAAGTTGATGGACCAATTCAACACGGAATGTGTTCCTCCATTTACTTCTACGATCCTAACGGTTATCGGATGGAGTTCTGTGCTGAAAATGAGATGGAACATGCAGAGTTTGCGGAACACACTCGCAATGCTAAACAACACCTAGCCGATTGGGTGGACTGGAAAGCAAGCCGCTTACTCAACTAGCCGTACTTGAAGGCAATTCGCAAAGAAAGAAAGTTGTAAGGGAGGCGGACTGCGAGCGCAATTATCGCCGCGCGAGATTTGCTGGAACTTTACGAGTTCGGACTTATGTGGCTACGTGTGAGACCCTTGCGATTGGGTTTCCGAGGGCCGGATGATCGACTTAGCGCGACTGCTCTGCTCGCTTGAGAGATGCCCAAAGCCTAGGTGCGAGAGAGAAACTGCCGGCGACCAAGACTAGCGCAGAAGACTCAGGGTTGTTAGGAAAGAACATGTCAAATGATAAATTTATTCGCCCAGCTGAAGTAATGCTGGGTTTCCCACCTAGCAGAGATAGTCAGGTAACTTTTGCTAACTACAGGCGCCCGCCGTTTAACACCTGGGGATTTCGCCATATGGATGCAGTTACCCGTAGCATGATGATTCCCCGCGGTGGCCCACTCCCTGTATTGAAAATGGATCATAAAACAGGTTACGCCGAGAAGCCGGTTACGGATGCTAATAACGAGGAATTACCACTTCGCACATTGCTAACCAAATATGATGCTGATGGTTTTCTCGTGCTTCAAGAAAACACTATTTTGTATGAGGAGTATTGGAACGGATTCTCTGAACATCAGAGGCACATATGGTTCTCGATGACAAAGTCGTTAGTTAGTTCAGCATTTGGTGTGTTGATTGAATCATATGATATTGATTTGACCGCTTCTCCAGCGACATATATCGAAGAACTCAAAGGCACCGGATTCGAGCGAACCACCATTGCTGATGTGTTAAACCATGCCAGCGCCATTGCGTTTAAGGAAAATTATGTTGATCCGGAGTCCGAGTTTCAACGTTTCTATGCGCCGGCTTTAGGTATGAAGTATCTACCCGGTGCGCAAGATGCGCAGCCATTGGAGACAGATATATATGGCGCGTATGACTTCGTTGGGAATTTCGTTAGAGCTGGGGCCGATAGCGAGCCGGGGGAAGCCTTCGAGTACAACTCCACTAATGGGGATTTGATCGGTTGGATGATCTGTCGTGTTTCTGGCATGCCGCTGGCGGATTTTATTGCCCAACATATCTGGTCTCGGCTAGGAACCTATCATGATGCGGCGATTGTCGTTGATCGAGCGTATATGCCAGTGGCAACAGGTGGTATGCAAAGCACACTCCGAGATGCGGCCTTGTTTGGCCGATTGATTCTTAACCGCGGATCGATAGGCGGTGAACAAATATTGCCCTCGTCATGGGTGAATGAAACAACCAACGTTACTGATGAGGATCGTCAGCGATACCTGAACAACGATCTATATGCGAATGAGGCATGGCGTTACTATAAAAACATGTGGTGGATTCTAGACGCTGGCGCAGAGGAATATGCAGCCATTGGTGTACATGGGCAAGTTATTTACTTAAATCGGACAACGGGAACCGTAATTGCCCAATTCTCCAGCCAATCTAACGCTTCTCAGGTCGACTCCCTTGAGTTCCGGTCTAAGTTGTCTGCGATGCGGCAGATCGCGGCATGGCAGAACCAATAGCAGATCGATAGGATCGAATAGGGCGGTAATTTTTTCGATCGGGCATGCTGTTATTGCGATTGTCGTCAAAATGACTGAAGACGGTTGTCACTGGGGCAATTATGCCAAACTTGACATGCATGGCGACCTACTAAAAATAGGCAGCGGCAGAAAAGTCGCTGTGAGTGCGTTACGCTAAGACAGTTACTATGCAGGAGCAACGCTGATGGCCGCGATTGATATTCATCATGTGAACATTAAGACGCTAGATCTGGACGCTACCGTTGATTTTTACACTGGGGTGCTTGGTATGACTGTAGTGTCCAATCGTCCTGACATCGGACCTGGCGCATGGCTCGATTTCAACGGCACCCAAGTTCACATAATGTCCGAACACATGGCGTTAGATAAAAACGGTAACTACGCACGCGGTGGTGCTAGCGTTGACCATTTGGGGATCCTTGCCGAGGATTTCGACAGTATGAAAAAAACAGTAATTGATAATGGCATCGAATGGCGCCAAAATGACATTAGTCCTGCGGGGCTTTGGCAACTGTTTTTCCATGATCCGAACGGCATATTGATCGAATTGAATTTTCGGCTTGAAAACGAGCCGGAGGGCGCGCGTGGCCCAGACGACGAGAATATCTATTTCCCCGGCACTTTCTAGTCTGGTGACTGTAGCAAAGGCAAGTCGCGTTACCGGCGTATGTTTAAGGGGCACGGACGTAGGAATTACATGGCTAAAGTAGAGCGTCTTGCGTTTGCGCGTTTTGCCGGTCATCGCACGTACGATGGCACACCGGTTTCGCCCCTAAACTAGAGAGTATCCTGCTAACGCCGTGTGACGACGTGGCAGAGCAGATCTTGAGGCCGTAGGGTTCAGAAACAAGGATCTGAGTCGTACGTTCCAAATTGAAGTTAGTCGCGGATCTCGCCGATCACCTTCAATACTTCCTCTTTATTAGCCTCGATTTGGGGAGACATCATAAGTTTCGTCCCCATGGTCTCTACGGGTTCATCGGACAAGAAAGACGGTTTGTGTGAACAGCACGCTTCAAACAATGCACCCGAAGGAGTGCGTATGTATATGGAGTCGAAATAGCCCCGGTCTTTTACGTCTGAAAAATCCGTATATCCCAGTCCTTCAGTAAAAAACTTTATTTTATCTTGCTGTTCACGTGTAGGCACGTTATAAGCCATGTGATGTATGGTTCCTTCACCAACGGTCCAACTGCCAGGCTTACGATCTGGTTCAATCTCATAATCGGTATAGGTGCCAGTACCCCCTAAACCCATTGTGTACCGAATCAGGCCGGTATCTTCGGCGGCTTTGCGAGATCCCCAAGCGACCTGAAGAAACTCTTCCATGAATTCCATATCGCGTGTAGATACGCCAATCGAATGGGTGCCGCGAATCATATTTTCGCTCGGCACCGGCCCAGCGGCGTAGGGGATTCTTACGTCCTCGTCGACGCCAACAATCGATAGGCGAATGTTGTGGGGCGAGCGAAAATCGAGATGGCGTTCACCGAATCTCTCGTTCTCCGATACCTCAAAGCCGTGCGAATTCAGCCGTTCTTTCCAGTAGCCCATGGCAGCGTTCGGAACAGAGAGACTGATATAGCTTACTTGGCCGCTTCCTTCCGTACCCTTGACACCAATATGTGACACAGGAAACGTTGTTAACAATGTGCTTTCCTCGCCAGCGTCGTTACCGTAATAGATGTGGTAAACAGGTGTCGCACCATCGTAAAAAAGCGTGCGCTTTACGCATTTCAGACCAAGCACCTTGGTGTGAAAATCAAAGTCTTCCTGAACATTACCAACGCCGATCGTGATGTGGTGATGGCCGGTCAAACTCGTTCCTGGCAGCTCGGTTGTCATATCGTTCTCCTAGGCAGGCGGATTCGATAGTTCGAATAGCTTAAACCGTAAAGTTACCATCCTTCCATGGGAAACTGTATTCGCATTAACGGTTTCATCGTAAGTCCAACAATCGTTAGTGAAGGCAAACTCCTGCGGATTGTTTTTGACATGATTGGGGTGACTAACTGTGGCTGAGGGTGGCAAAGAAAGAGGTTTTGGAAAATTCAAGGTTTGCCCAAGCGCCCACCAATGCTAGAGTAGACTCGCCATGGGCTCGAACGGGACAATGGACATTTGGCGATGGCGCAGGAGCAGCCTCGAGTAAAGGAGCTAGTTAACGATGACGGTGTCTTCGACGCCGTGGTCGTCGGTGCCGGTCTGGCGGGTGTCTACATGCTGCACCGGTTGCGTAGCATGGGTTTTTCGGTACGAGTGTTCGAAGCTGGCAGCGGCATCGGCGGCACTTGGTTTTGGAATCGATATCCCGGTGCACGTTGCGACGCACCGAGCATGGAATACTCTTATCAGTTCTCTGAAGAACTTCAGCAGGAATGGGAGTGGAGCGAGCGATACGCGACGCAGCCCGAGCTCCTACGCTATATAGAACATGTCGCTGATCGCTTTCATCTGTGGTCCGATATTCAGCTTAATACCCGCGTAGACCGTGCTTCGTTTGACGAAGATGGCGCGCGCTGGTTGGTCGAAACCAGCGATGGTGGTCGAGTGTCGGCGCGCTATTGCATTATGGCAACTGGCAATCTTTCTGCGGCGAACACTCCCCGCATAAAAGGGCTAGAAACCTTCGCAGGCCCTGTTCACCACACAGGTAATTGGCCGCACCAGAACGTCGACTTTAGCGGTTTGCACGTGGGCATTATCGGCACTGGATCTTCGGCGATACAAGCGATCCCTATGATCGCTAAAGAAGCGGAACAGCTTAACGTTATTCAGCGCACTCCGAACTATGCAGTGCCGGCGCACAACGGCCCGATCGCGCCCGAAGTTTACGATCAGATAAAAGCGGACTATCCGGGCTTTCGAACGCGGGTTAAGCAGACATTCTTCGGTATGGATCTGGACTACAACGAAGCGTCAGCGCTGGAGGTGACTTCGGAGGAGAGATTACGCCAATACGAGGCGCGTTGGGAGCGAGGCGGTCTAGCGTTTCTTGCTGCCTACCGCGATCTGTTGTTAGACCAGAAGGCTAACGACACCGCTGCAGATTTCATCCGCAGCAAGGTCCGGGAACGAGTATCGGATCCCTCCGTCGCAGCGAAACTTTCACCTCGGGGCGTGGTTGGTTGCAAGCGCCTCGCGGTCGACACCGATTACTACGAGACATTCAATCGCCCGAATGTGACATTGGTGGACGTGAGCGGGGCACCGATCGAGGAGATTACGCCTGACGGCTTGGTAGCTGAGGGGCAGCACTACAGGCTGGACTCACTGTTACTTGCCACAGGCTTCGACGCTATCACTGGAGCATTACTCAAGATCGAGATCAACGGTCGCGGCGGTGTGACACTCAGGCAGAAATGGGCAGCTGGCCCACGCACCTATCTGGGGCTCACGACCGCGGGCTTCCCCAACCTCTTTGCCATCAATGGACCCGGCAGCCCATCGGTGTTGGGTAACAATCTCAGTGCTATCGAGCAGCACGTTAACTGGATCTCTGAAACTATCGAATACCTGCGCGATCACGACATGGCGTGTATAGAAGCGACCGTCGAGGCTGAAAACGACTGGGTCGAGCACGTCAATGAGGTAGCTGAGGCAACACTATTTTATTCCTGTAATTCATGGTACCTCGGCGCCAACATACCGGGTAAGCCGCGAGTGTTCATGCCCTATATCGGCGTCCCACCCTATGCACGGAAATGCGCTGACGTCGCGGCTGCGAACTACGAGGGCTTCACGTTGATTGGTGTTGGTGATTAAGTAGATACTTTCCGCGCTATTGTCCTTTTACGCCAGTAGAACGTTGTTTATTTGCCTAAAGCGTTCACGACTAGATATTTAGCATAATGATTGGCGCATATTTCATATAGCTATCAGTAGTTACACATGATAAATATCGAGTGCGGTATTAATAACGCTGTTAGTCAACACTACGTACTTTCGGGTTATCTGTAGGCCCTTAGAATTGCGCTGCAAGCTGTGTTCGTAGCGTCCCGCATAACTCCAGGTATCCTTGAACCGGTGCACTTGGCAGTGCCACCTCGAAGTCACGATGGTTTGGTTCTCAGTGAATTCCGTTACCGTGATGTTGCCGACAATGTGACTGGTGCGCGGGAGCGGTGTTGAAGCGGGCGAATCGCCGCTGCTGAAGCGCCAGATACGGTCACTCAACGTCTCCTTGCCCTCGATGTAAATAAGAGAGACATCATTCAGTGGATCGGTGGTGAGTTGGTGTTCCTGGTCCCACGAAGGAACCCAAAAGACCGCATCGTCGGTGTACAGCGCTAACCAGTCTTCCCAGCGTTGTTCATCGATGGAGGCCGCTTCTTCATACAGCAGATTACAAACTTCAAAGTATTCGTCGATCCCGAGCTTACTCGGCATTGCACTCAAGCTCTTACTCACTAGCCGTCATCAGTGAGAGCCACTGTTGATACTCGGTCAGCGTCGACTCTTCGGAACCGAGAATCCCACTGCTCTCCAGCTCGATACCCAAGCTTGCAGCTATTTCGTCAGTTCCATCGTGTTGTTGGTGCAAACCGAAGCTAACAAAGTTGCTTCCAGTTTCTCTGCCCTGGAAACCGCGCTGACATTCCTCGAAGATGGCGTTGTCATCCGGTGTGCCCATGCCGCTACCCATGAAAAATTCTTCAAACTGGCGTAGACGACGTAGCCGGTTTTCGGAGGATTCGTCTACGGGGGCCATGCAATAAAATGAGATTTCCGTTTTGTCCACCGCGATGGGACGGAAATGACGGATCAGCGTTGCCAGTTGATCGAGC
>CAZBOQ010000232.1:0-2145 GCA_964493555.1 uncultured Gammaproteobacteria bacterium
TTCGGAGCATTGCTGCAAAGGAATCGGAACGGTGCCATCTATTGGACGCCGGCCAGGAAATCGACAATCTCGCCTTCGCAAGCGAGCGACTCGTCGATGAACAGCTGGCTACTTCGGCCCCCACGTAGATTGGGGATGGCAGAGAAACCGAAGTCACGAACCCAGTCTGAGCGGGATTCCTCACTCATACAGCCGCGTATTACAACCGCGCTCGTCGGGCAGGACCCTGCGGAGCAGACCCTGCGGCGCGCTTATGCCAGTGGGCGGCTCGCCCACGGGTGGCTACTCCATGGCCCGCGTGGTATCGGCAAGGCGACGCTGGCCTATCGCTTTTCCCGTTTCATTCTGGCGGGTGGCGACGGCGGCTTAAACCTCGCACTGCCGGAGGGGGAGACCGGAACGCTAGCGATCCATGACGACCATCCCGTAACGCACCGAATCGCTGCCCGCGGTCACGCGGATTTAACAACCGTCGAGTGCGCTTGGGACGATAAGCGCAAGCGCCTCCGCGACGAGATCGTGGTGTCAGATGTGCGGACATTGTCGACGTTCTTTGCAATGACTCCAGCCGAGGGGGGCTGGCGTATCGCCATCATCGATGCAGCCGACGAGATGAACCGAAGCGCCGCTAACGCCGTGCTCAAGATACTCGAGGAACCGCCTCAGCGCGGACTTCTCTTGCTGGTATCGCATGCACCCGGGCGCCTGTTGCCGACCATACGCTCACGATGCCGCAAACTGACCCTCAAACCCCTCTCGAGTGAAACCATTGTCAGCCTACTGGCGGATCGAGTTCCGGACCTAAGTAATGAGGATCGAACAGTGCTTGCCGGGCTGGCCGGAGGCAGTTTTGGCCGAGCGCTTGAAATGGCCGGCCAAGGTGGAGTCGATGTATTTCGCGACCTCGTCGCAACGCTTAAACCGTTGCCAGATCTCGACGTGGCCCTGCTGCATCAACTCGGAGACCGTCTCGCACGGCGCGGTTCTGAAACCGGGTTTAGGCTGTTTACAGAACTGCTCGTCTGGTGGATCGCTCGTTTTGTTCGCCACACTGCAAGTGAAACCGAGTTGGTCCCGTTCGTTGCCGGTGAGGGTGAACTCGCTCGGCGCCTCGCGGCATGTTGCAATCTTGAACAATGGGCTGACGTGTGGGAAAAGGTAGTGGGGTTCTTAGCGCGCGCCGAAGCCATGAATCTGGACAGGAAGCAGGTGATCCTGATCATCTTTCAGGCATTGTCCGATACAGCGCGCGGTCGATTGGCCACGGTTCCCGAGTAAGGGACGGGACGGCTCGCCAATCGTAGGAGCTGGAATTTGTTTCAACGGTATTGGTTCTATGGCCGCGTCCGAAAGCTACTACATCACGACGCCAATATATTACGTCAACGACGTACCCCATATCGGGCATGCGTACACGACGCTCGCCTGCGACGTCCTCGCACGCTATCAGCGGCTAGACGGCAAAGTCGTCAAATTCCTCACCGGTACCGACGAGCACGGCCAGAAGGTCGAGTCGTCCGCGAACGCTAAAGGGATAGACCCACAGAAATTCTGCGACAAAGTTAGCCAGAACTTCCATGACCTAAGCCCGTTGCTCAACTACTCCGAGGACGCGTTCATCCGCACCACAGAGGAACGCCACCCGCGAGCATCACAGGCACTGTGGCAGGCGGTTGTCGCCGCCGGCAATGACGACATCTATCTTGACAAGTATGCCGGCTGGTACTCAATTCGCGACGAAGCGTTCTACGGGGAAGAGGAGATCGCCGAGGGACCAGACGGCAAGGTCGGCCCAACCGGCGCACCCGTGGAGTGGGTTGAGGAGCCCAGCTATTTCTTCCGCCTGAGCAAATGGCAGGACCGGCTGCTCAAGTTCTATGATGCCAATCCCGATTTCATCATGCCAAAGAGCCGGCGTAACGAGGTGGTCAGCTTCGTCAACGGCGGCCTGCGCGACCTTTCGATTTCGCGCACCAGCTTCAAGTGGGGGGTGCCCGTTCCGAGTGACGACAAGCACATCATGTATGTGTGGTTCGATGCCTTGGCGAACTACATCACTGCCGCGGGCTATCCAGACACGGACAGCGATTCCTTTAAGCGATTCTGGCCAGCAACGGTTCACATCGTTGGTAAGGATATATTGCG
>CAZBOQ010000233.1:0-4081 GCA_964493555.1 uncultured Gammaproteobacteria bacterium
CATAAAGTGTGTTTTCGCGCCCGAACCGAGCACCGTCTGCGTTGTCTCCAGGGTGCTGAAATCCTCCAACCAGGTGTCGCGATTCATGCACTTTGAATGCTCCATCGCAAACCTTTCGCCGGCGGTTCTCGGCGTATTCACAAACATTTTGATCTCCTGGTACATCCCCTCGACGCTAGTAGGCCAGAAATTATGGGTCTGAAACGCCCCGTCAAAGGCGCCGATCCAGAAGTTCGGAAAAATGAGGTAAATATCGAATAGCCAATTGTCGGCCCGTTGGGGGTTCACGCCGACCGGCAGATTCTCTCGGTCGAGAAACCCCTGGCCCTCCTTCTTGATCGTCCAGGCATACTTGCCGCTGAGCGCGGCTGCAGGTGTCGGTGCGTAGTCGCTCGACATTGGCAGGGAAAGCATACGGTGTGGTCCAAAGAACTGGACATCGCAGGCGTGCATGTAAGGATTTTCGGCACTCGAACAGATATCGCCAACCGAACGGCGATGTAGATGCACTGCGTGGTAGGCTTCCTGCTGTGAGTCGACTGCGATCTTCCAATTGCAGGCAAGCGTACTTTTATATGCATAGCCCATGTGCAGATCTGCAAACGGGAATCCATCCAAGGCTCCGACCACACCGCCCAGGTACTCAGTTAGTGACTGGGCGGGTTCGGGATCAAGGTTAATGAAAACGAAACCTTGCCAGACATCAAGGGCAATGGGTGTCAGTCCTAGCTTCACCTTTTCGAGATCAAAGAAATTGCCCTCATCCGGCACGTCGACGAGTTTGCCATTACAGTCGTAGACCCAGCCGTGAAACTTACAGGCATGGTATTTTTCGCATCCCTCGTTATCCCACACGAGCTTATTGCCACGGTGTGAGCACATATTGTGAAAGGCGCGCAGATCCCCGTCAGTTCCGCGCATGATCAAGACATGGCTGTTACAGATTTCGATATGTCGATTGAAGAAGTCGCCCGCATTGGGAACGTCTTCAACTCGGCAGACCTGTAGCCAACATTTGCGGAATACTTTGTCCCGTTCCAATTCGAAGTAGTCCTGCGAAAGGCAAGGTTCTATCGGTAGCGGGGCGGTTCCGAGTTCGGGATAGCGTTTTGACCAGCGCCTAGGCTCTAACATTTTGTTCACTCGCCTAACTTTCTTTGAGAAAGTCGTTGCGACCGCTATGCGTCTTCCGCCCACTGGCGTTCAAGGGGCGTAATGCGGGTCGGCGACCAGCCTTGCGAATATGGACACAGCATCCTGGTTGCCAGCTTCATCTTTGCGATTTTCCAACTACCGTCGTCTTGCTTCCGGTAATCATCTTCGTAGACCGCCGCTAGCCACATTGCCTCTTCTTTACCCTCGGCTTTAGCCACGGTCGTCGGTTCCCACAAATACCAGATCCCGGAAGCGCTAAGACCGTCGGATGAGAGCTGTAGCTGCATCGGGATCATGTAGTGAGTAGTCCAAGAGAATGGTGTGTCTTTCAATAACTCGCGCAAAGTGCTCTTACCGGTGAAGCTGCCGAACTCCTCGCCATAATCGAGTTCGACATCGTCGGTGACTAGGGCCAGCAAACGTTCTGATATGTTTTCCGGATCGTCGGAGCCCAGTCCGTGCTCACACTTTAACTGACGGATGGCCTCGAGATCCTTTAGCCTCGTTACTTCGCGTTCGAGGATACTGATGCGGTCTATGAGTTCCTGGTCGTTCATGTCATGCTCTCTGCCACAATGGCCGGGTCCGCAGATGCTGTCCCGTGTTGTTGGAAATGGCATTATAACAGGCGCATACCCCGCCGATGATGAGCGCATTATAATTGGTGGTCATCGTGTGATCCCTGAAACTTCTAATTTGCATGTAATTCAAAACGTCGCCCCCGCGAGGTGGGTTGTGTTACTTGAAGCTCAGCGCTGTGTAGTGGTTGCACCACCCATCAACGGCGGTGCTGGGAATACCCCCCACCGTACAATACCATCTCAGGCGTTGTCCCTATTTGTTATCCCCCGGGAGGATTACTGAACGTGGAGACTTCTTATTGTGTAACACAGATCGTTGCCGATTCACCGATCAGGAGTTCGACAATGCGACCGGTCCTGATGTTTATGTTCATTTGTGCGTCAGTCACTTGTTCGCTACAGGCACAAGAACGCCTACCGATTTTAGATGTCCATATGCACGCCTCCCCACTGACCTTCGGTGGACCTCCCCCTACCTCTCAATGCGTTTCCTGGCCAACCCTTCCTGTATGGGACCAACAAACGCCGTTCGGTGCCACATGGAGCCGTATTCTTGCGAACCCTGCGTGCGATGACCCTGTTTGGGCACCGAGTACTGATGAAGAGGTAATGACGCAATCCATCGCGGCAATGGAACGACTGAACATAATCGGGGTGTTGAGTGGGGAGCCTGAACGCGTCGCCCGATGGATGAAAGCGGCGCCTGGACGCTTCTACCCTGGTTATGAGTTTGAAATCGGCAAGAGCGATGTGCCACCCGGGGACTTACGGGAGTTACACGAAGCGGGCCGGCTATCGGTATTGGCTGAGATTACAAACCAATACGCTGGCATAACACCGGATGACGAACGCATGGAGCCTTACTGGACGTTGCTCGAAGAACTCGATCTTCCCGCGGGCATTCACATCGGTACTGGCCCACCGGGGGCGATTTATCTTGGATCCGGTGAATACCGTGCGCGACTTCACAGTCCGTTGACGCTGGAGGAAGTGCTGGTTCGGCACCCGCGGATGCGCGTCTATATTATGCACGCGGGATACCCGATGCTTGATGACTTACTCGCGGTGCTTTATGCCCATCCACAGGTTTACGTTGAGGTGGGCGTTATAGTCTGGTTACTACCGCGCCTTGAGTTCTATCGTTATCTTGAGAATATCGTCAACGCCGGCTACGGCAATCGCGTTATGTTTGGTTCCGATCAAATGATTTGGCCTGGCGTCATCGAACGTTCTGTCGCAATTATCAACGAGGCGCCGTTTCTGAACGGCGGACAGAAACGCAACATTCTTTACCACAATGCCGCAAGGTTTCTCCGCCTAAGCGATGAAGACATCAAACGGCATCATGGTATGTAACGGAGCAAAAGCAGAGTATCCTGTAGGCAAGGCTGACCCAAGCCGGTGTGCTAGCCGTATCGGTTAAACCTTATAGCTGATACGTTTTGCAAACACGCTCGGGACTTAGGAGCGTCATCCGGTTCAACTTGCAATTCAGTCACCTTACTTGGAATGGCATCGGTAACTTTCTTAAATATGCCGTGTTCGACTAACCCCCTGTCTGTAAGCACAAGTGGTCGCTTGATGTTGAGTGCCGTAAGCTCTGCACCAAGGGATTGGATCGCGCCGAAATCGAATAGGATCTTCGGAAGCGGAAGCAATTCAGCCATTATTCAGTATCCCATTTTATACGGGCGCTACCATTTGAAGCCGTCTGGCTATAACCAGATCTCTTAGTCGCTTTTCTCACCACGAAACCATTCATCCTCTTCAGTGAAACGCGCGGCGTTCCAGTTTAGCGCTGCCTTCAGACCTTTTTCATCACGGATTGAATTAAATTTTTCAATCTCCGGCGAGTCGCTGGCACTCGCCAGTGCCAACGCTTCAAGCTCCATCGAACGCTCGACAACCTGTCTAATACCCATTAATTCATAAGACATATTCACTACCTTTTTATTTTATTCAACCGTTGCTGACGGCAAGTTCGCAATTGTCTGTGCGCGTTTGTAGACGACTTCATCCAGTTTTTCGATCGGTACGACCTCGTTAACCAGATCGATACGTTTAGCTTCGCCAGCGTCGATCAGGTTACCGGTATAGAGCAGCTCGCGCGCTTTTGTCATACCGATTACCCATGGCCACACGGCAGGTAGGTACGGGCCACCTGTTCGTATCTCGGGAGCGCCAAATTTCGAATCCTCGGAACAAATACGGAGGTCGCAAAAAGTTGCCGTGGCAAGGCCACCGGCGATACAGTAACCATGGATTTGCGCGATGATTGGTTTGGGATTATTCCAAAACACATCCCTCCATGCTGACCCGCTGAATCCTTTCCCCTTGAGAAACTG
>CAZBOQ010000234.1:0-11878 GCA_964493555.1 uncultured Gammaproteobacteria bacterium
ACTTGGAACGAAGGAGTGACCAGAGCCGTCACCATGGTCGCACCTGAGGGAGCAATCGTAAACTGCACACGCCCGGCACCGGTATCAGTGGCAACCGTCGGCGCTATCCAGTCCGTTAATAATGCGGCCTGCGCAACCATCGGCAAGATGCTGGATGCGAACGCTAAATACGCGCGCGAAGCAACCGCGGTTTGGAGTGCCAACCACTGTGCTATCTTCCTGTTCGGACGCAACCAACACGGTAATGACGCCATTGGCATCCTCACTGAAGACTTTGCAGGCTCCGGGGGCGCACGCAGTTTCGCCGATGGCGTGCACGCTGGCGGCGAGATCCCCAATCCCATTTCGCGTATCGCTAATGTAGAGCAAACTGAAAACAGCTTTCCCATACGCTATCTTTTCCGGCGACGGATGATCGATTCAGGTGGACCGGGGCGCTATCGCGGCGGAACCGGTCTCGAGTTCGCACTAATCGCGCATGATTCGCCCGATGATAAATTAGGTTATGTGATGTCGGGTAAAGGCGCCGAGTTTCCGATGAGCGACGGCCTGGCCGGAGGCTATCCGGGCGCCCCCAATGCTTACGTATGGATCCACAACAACGAAGTCGAGCACTCCCGGCACGCTGAGGCTCGGTTTGCGCTACAACTGAAAGACATGCCCGGGAATAAGGAAAGCATTTCCTGGGGCGTGTTTCCACTTAACGGCCTTGATGCGCTGTACGTGCGTTGGAACGGTGGCGGAGGCTATGGAGATCCCCGCCAACGGCCAGCGGAAGAAACGCGCCTGGACATGCGCGAGGGGATCACCTCACCGGCGGTTGCCACAAACGTTTACGGAGTATCGGACAGGGCCTAACCCAGATTTGGCTATCTGAACGTTTTTTTTAATCGAATCGCCCAGTTCCTGCACAGTATGCGTTAATCTACCTGGATGCGAGAATATGTTTCCAAACTGCTAGCAAGAAATGAGATGCGAGTCATCGAAAGACCCGTGGATCCGCGTTTCGAGCTTGCCGCCGTCGTTGCCCGTTCCCAAAAGGATAGTGACTTGCCGCTTTTGTTCCGCGACGTAAAGGGTAGCCAATTTCCCGTTCTGAGCAATCTCTACGGCAGCAATAAACGGCTCAAGGAAATAGTGGGTGCCGGATCGGGAAGCTTTGCCCAGCACTGGGGGAAAACGATCGACGCCGCGATGCAGCTCGACGGCAATTATGCGCACGAAGTTTCCGTACCCACCGACCAGGCCTCTGGCACGTTGGCCGATCTTCCACATATTAGTTGGCGGGAAAAAGATGCCGCTCCTTACATCACCGCCGGTGTAGTACTCGCAAAAGATCCAGACACAGGCGTCCCCAACCTATCTTTCAGTCGAGGAATGCTGGTTGGCACCCATGAAATGCGTTGCTGCATCGATATCGTTCAAGATCTTGGGAAATATCAGGCAAAAGCAGAGGCCCTAAATAAGCCATTGGAAGTCGCCTGGTTGATCGGCGCTTCGCCAGCGGTGTTCCTGGCAGCTTGCACCTCGGTGCCGATAAACCAGGACGAACTCAAGATCGCCGCCCAACTCGGCGGTGGCCGGATCGAGATGCGCGCTAGTGAGCATCTGAGCATTCAGGTCCCCGCCGATACCGAGATCGTCATAGAAGCGCGCATACGCCCTAACGAACGCCGTTCGGAGGGCCCGTTTGGCGAATTCATGGGCTATTACTGCGAACCAAACCAAGGTTTTGTCGTCGACATTCTCGGTGTCAACTGGCGACCTGATTCAACTTTTCATGGATTGCTGACGGGATCGCGTGAAGACCTAACCGCGGTCCACGCAACCTACGCGACACGGGCCTACCGCAATCTGAGTGCTGAGCTACCCGGCATCATAGACGTTACCTGCCATACCACGCTGCATTGCACAGTGGTAAAAATTGACAAACAATTCGAAGGTCATGCGCAGCAAGCAATACTGAAAGTCTTTGCGACCAATCCGTATTACAACTTTGCCTGCATGGTTGTCGATACTGATATAGATATTCATGATCTAAACGAAGTCTGGTGGGCCTTTCTCACCCGTGGACGTATCGACAAACGTACAATGCTCATCGACGATATACCCGGTGGCTACGAATACGATTCGAACAATACCCATCGAGGACGCATCGGCATCGACGCTACCGCGCCTTACGGGCATTTGCGGGATTTCGAACGCACAACCACGCCGGGCGAGGACAGCGTCAACCTTGCCGACTATCTCGCAAACTGACCGTCGCAATACGGCTATATAGAGAGACAGATGAAATACAAAATCGGCGTAGATACCGGTGGAACCTTCACCGATGTCGTAGTGCTTGACCAAAATGGCACCATCACCACCGGTAAAGCACTAACGACTTACTCGAATTTTTCGGAAGGTGTTGGCAAGGCGTTGGAAGTGGCGGCTGGCAAATTGGACCTGCGACTCGAAACCTTGCTCGCCGCGACAGTGGCTTTCGCTTACGGGACAACCATCGGTACGAATGCGATTGCAACACGCTCTGGAGCCAAAGTCGGCATGCTGACTACCATGGGTTGCCGCGACACCATACATATTGCCCGCGGCTTGTCGCGTTGGACCGGTTTGTCAGAAGCGGAAACCAAGCATATGGCGTCTACGGTAAAACCCGAACCCTTGCTGCCGAAAGCACGCATTCGCGAAGTGCAAGAACGGATTGATTCAAACGGCAGAACGGTCGTCGCTCTGAACAAAGACGATGTCCGCGCAGGTCTGGAAGCGCTGAAAGCGAGTGGTGCGGAAAGCATTGCGGTATGTTTTCTGTGGTCATTCCGCAACGGTGAGCACGAAGCCACTGCACGTGACATCGTCGCTGAGCTGTACCCTGACAGCTATCAATGCACCTCGCACGAAGTCGTACCGCTCGAAGGTGAATACGAACGCTTCATCACCACCGTGCTTGATGCCTACGTGGGACCAGCAACCCGCAACTACATGCGCTCCATCGCTGAATTCCTGAAAAATAAAGGCTTAAAGCCTCGATTACTTCTGATGAAAGCCGACGGTGCTATCGCGTATTCCGATTCGGTAAAGCCCGTGGCGACCGTACATTCAGGTCCGGCAGGCGGAGTAAAAGCCACTCAGACCCTAGGCCGAATCCTTGGATACAAAAACATCATTTCCACAGACGTCGGTGGAACCACCTTTGACGTCAGCGTCGTCACTAATGGTAAGGAAACTTTCTCGCGCGAGCCACGGATCGAAAAGTACAGTACTTTGTATCCGACCCTTGATATCGTTTCGATCGGCGCCGGTGGCGGCACGATTGTCAGCGCAGATGCAGAACTCGGCACCATCCACGTTGGTCCGCAGAGCGCCGGATCGAATCCGGGTCCCGCCTGTTATGGATTCGGAGGTGACCGTGCCACTATTACCGACGCTGCGGTTTTACTCGGATATGTCAATCCGAACTATTTCAACGGCGGACGCATGCAGCTTCAACCGGAGCGTTCGCGTGAAGTTTTTGAAACAGTAGCAAAAGATCTCAGCATGGACGTAATCGACGTGGCTCAGGGCGCCTACGAGATTATCAACGCCCACATGTCAGACCTTATCGTCGGCATGACTGTACGCCGCGGTTTGAACGTAAACGATTACGTGCTGTTCAGTTTCGGCGGCGCCGGACCCGTACACGTCGCCTATATGGGTGCAACGTTGGGTGCAAAAAAGGCGATTATCCCTGTCTCATCATCGGTCTATTCCGCATTAGGGCTAGCGACCTCCCCCATAGGCCACACGTTTATTAAATATGACTATCGCGCGCTACCCATTACAGCGGAAGTTTTAAATAATAACATTGGCGAATTGCGTGATCGGGTGCGCCGCGAACTCGAGGATGGTGGCGCGGAACGCGACAGCATGGACATTCGCGTATCCCTGGACATGAAATACATGCTGCAGATAAACACCGTCCCCATGGAATTACCGCTGAAGGAAATATACGACGAAACCGATGCTGCCGAGCTCGGCGAACGTTTCGACACCGCATACACCGAGCTTTATGGAGCTGGCTCGGCATACCCCGAAGCGGGCCGGGCAGTGGTTTCTTACATGGTCAAAGGAGAAGGCGTGGTACATGACTTCGAACCGAAGTCCGAACCCCTAGGTGATGCTGATCCCAGTGGGGCCCACAAAGAAGAGCGGCAAGCCTACTTTAAAGACAATGGCTTTATCGCCACGGCAATCTATGACTTTGCAAGGCTCGCCCCCGGCAACGAGATCGCCGGACCAGCCGTTATAGAAACTGACGAAACGACCATCGTCATACCACCTTCTTTCAAGGGAACACTAGATGGATTCAAAAACATCGAGGTAATACGACTATGAACAAGGCGGAGCAATCCGATCGCGTAGACCCCATCACTTTCGAAATACTGCGCCATCGCCTTGAGGAGATTGTCAACGAAGCCTACTACACCATGGCTCGAGTCTCCGGCAACGCCATCATTACCGAGGCCGGCGATCACGAAGAAGCGATCCTGAACGCCGCTGGCGACACCATCATGGTCGGGGGCGGGATCGTCGAATGGACGCAGTCCCTCGAGGAAGCTGGGCGTTACATCGCCAGGGAGTATGAAGACAACCCTGGTATCAATGAAGGCGATCAGTTTGTATTGAACTGTACCGAAATCGCCGCCGTGCATCTGATGGACATCCAAGTGCTTAAACCTGTGTTCTGGGAAGGAAAGCGCATCGCCTGGATCAACACGGCTGGCCACAACATGGACGTTGGTGGGATCCAGGTAGGTGGAGCCATGACCGAAGCACGCGAACGCGTGCAGGAAGGTCTCAGCATGTGGGGCATCAAAATCTGTGAAGGTGGAGTGATCCGTAAAGATATCGAACAGACCGTAAAGAACATGACCCGTCAACCGGAGTTGTTGGTTCTGGAGTTGCGGGCTCGAATGGCAGCCAATAACGCGGCCGAGAAACGCTTATTGGATACGGTACGGGAGTTCGGCATCGATACATTGATGGCAGTGTTCCACGAATTACCGGTGTATTCAGAAAAGCGCATACGGCAACGGCTACGCTCGCTGCCGGACGGCGAGTTCACCGCTATCCACTATTTTGAGTCGGTAGTCCAAGACGAGGGCACATTAGCGGTCAAATGCAAACTCAGCAAACACGGTGATGATCTGACATTGGATTTCACGGGATCATCACCGCAATCCCAGGGTGCGCAGAACGTGGCCCTCCCAGGTGCCAAAAGCAACGCGGAGTGTCCGTTTTTGATGATGCTGGCCCACGACATTCCCTGGAACTACGGCTTATGGGGCGTCATCAACTGGATCGTACCGCATGGTTCCATCGTAAACCCTACCGACGATGCACCAGTGTCGATCAACACGCCGGTCGGGGCAGGCTACGTCACTATTGGAACCGTCGCCGATTGCATCAGTCAGCTTTATCTCTGTTCGGATGAGAAACAGGAAGCATTCGCCAACGGTTCCAATGCTTATAACAACCCGATGCTCTACGGCAAAGGAAAGCACGACGAGTTTTTTCTTACTATGATGATGGAGGCCTTAATTTCGGGAGCGGGTGCGTTAATCCACCGCGATGGCGACGATACCTGCTCCAACATGTGGACAACTAAACCACAAGTGACCAACCTTGAGCGAGCCGAGGAACTCTTTCCCTGGTTGTATCTTTGGCGCCGAGAGGCCATCGACACTGGCGGTCCCGGTAAAAACCGTGGCGGTACTGCCTGTTGTAACGCCTTTATTCCGTGGGGTACTGAAACGATGGAATGCCACGACAATGGTATGGGAGATGTAGTGCGCCTCGCCAACGGACTGGCCGGCGGCTACCCGGCACCCAACGTCTTGCAGTTTCTAGTGCGTAATTCCAACATTGAAGCCCTGTTCGCTGGCGGGACGATGCCCTCTTCGGCCAAGCAGCTTGTTGGTAGCATCGACGTACAGGGCTGCAACACTACCTTCGATCTGAACAAGGGTGACGTCCACGTAGTCTACTTCGGCGGCGGCGGTGGCTTCGGTGATCCTCTGGAACGAGATCCTGCTAAAGTCGTCGTCGACGTTATTAACGAATATGTCTCTGCGGAACAGGCGGAGTTTTCGTATGGTGTCGTTATAAACACTGATACCCGCACCGCTGATCGGGCTGCGACAAAGCGCAGACGAGAGGAACTGGTCGCCCAACGCCTCGCCGTTGGCAGCTACGATGGGCCCCATAGCCCCTCACCCAAAAACAATGGTCGCACCCTTTCCACGTGGGCAGACATCATCGGTCTGGCTGAAAACAGCGCAGGTCTGCGCTACTGGCAATGTCGCAAATGTGATCATGTACTCGGTGAGGCATCTCTGGACTGGAAAGATTATGCACTCAAACACTCCGCACCCCTCACCAAAGCTCAACCGTCCGAATTCGCCTCCAAGACTGATGATTTCCAACTACGGGAACACTATTGCCCAAATTGCGGCGTGCTGTTCGAGACGCTCAACTTGGCCAGTGAGGAACCCGATCCGATAACTTTCATGCTTTCATGAGCGACCAGCACAAGCTAGCCATTGCCGGGTATGGGTACCTCGGAAAATCGCTGTGCTCTGCGTTCCAAAGTACGAACATCTCGGTCGCGAAGATTTATAACCGCTCGCCGGAGCCCCTGTCAGGATTGCCTCAATCGCTCGTTACTACAGACCAGAAAGAATTCTTAGCCAGCATCGTTGGCCTCGATCTCATCGTGGAACTAGCGCATCCGGATATCACCAGAAAGATGGGTGAGAGTATCCTACAGCAGGCGGATTACATGCCATGCTCGATTACAGCATTCGCTGACGACAAGCTTATCGATAGGTTACTCTCCGTGGCCTCTGAATCAGGGACGCGCCTTTATATCCCCCATGGAGCCGTCGTTGGGCTCGACAATCTGATCGAGACTCGAGACAACTGGGAACAAGCAACAATCACTTTTCGCAAACCGCCAGCCTCGATTGGCATGCCAAATGCTCCACAGGCTGACGAAACTATCTTATTCGAAGGATCGGTGAGAGAAATTGCCGACAAGTTCCCACGCAACGTCAACGCCATGGTGGCCTGTGCACTTGCAACGGTAGGACTCGACACCGCCCGTGCCCGGATTGTTGCGGATCGCCGTCAGGGCAATGTGCTGCGCGGTGAGTTTGAATTCATCGGTAAAGACGGCTCACGTTTGAGCATCGCCAAAGAGGAACCGGCAGTTGGCGTTTCCAGCCCAGGGATGGTCAGTTCGATCAAAGGCAGCATTTTGCGCGCACTGGAAGCGACTTCTGACGGATTGTGTTTCGTCTAAATTAATTCAGCGCTGCAATTGCCTTAACTCATTCGCTGACAGACAAATTCTCTTATTACTTACAAACGCTTCTGGCACAAACAAGGGGATTGGTCTATAACAATTATCGACAGTCCAAACTATTCACCAATCGCCAACCGTGTTAGCCAGCACCCCTACCCCTTCAACCTCGGCTTCGACCCGATCGCCAGGTTGCAACCAGCGGTCACCGTCCACCCCCTCTTCAATGGCGCAGCCCGGTCCCGTTCCCGAGCAGAGAATGTCACCGGGCCACATTTCAGTATAGCGAGAAATGTAGGCAAAGGTCTCGCCAAAGCCCCAGATCATATCGCTGGTAGACCAGTCCTGTCGTTGTTCGCCGTTTACACGTGTCTGGCAACGCAACCGGTTCACGTCGTATCCTTCATCAACCACTACGCACGGTCCACAAGCATTACCAGTATCAAAGTTTTTCTCCAGCGCCCAACTGAAAGCACCACGATGCAAGGGGATGCCAATTCCCAAACGACCGTCGCGGATAGATAAATCGTTCCAGACGGTGTGCCCCCACACGGAAACTTCGTCCTCATTCATGTTTCGACCGCCTGTACCGAGCACTGCACCGACCTCGCATTCATAGTCTAGCTTTGTCACCTGTGCTTCCGGTTTGTTCTCCATCTCAGGCCCAACTACGGTTTCTGTCCAAATTGGAAAACCCCAACCTGGGAGACCTTCGCGCTTATCCTTCAAGAAAAACTCTTCGTCAAAATCTTTGCCGGCTACTGCTTTGAAAGCGTTCACCGCGTGCGCGGCGACGTTGGCCCCGAGGGCAATTATCCGGTTCCGCCGATCAGGTAACGGCGCCTGCAAATTGACCGACGATAAGGCCACGGTGTCACCTCCATTATTGTTCAACTCCGCGAGCGGCTCACGAGCTTCGGACCAGTTCCCGATCATATCGTTCCAACTTCCGCGGCCATCACCAGGCAATAGCCGGGCGATCGTCGCTGCGCCGTCAGCATCAAGGCTGGCACCAGCCGCCGCGACATCGAGCACTTGATCGTCGAGCAACAACCCCGTTGACCAGTCGTTAAACCGTACGAATTTCATACCGGATTCTCCCCAAAAGAAATGAACTTAAACATCAGTACTCATGTCGCCCGTCGGGCCACGACAGTGACGAATTCCTGGGTGTCAGGTGTCGCCGCGAAATCCGTCGCGGAACGGCCATCCGGCAACCTCTTGTCTTATTGTAGACCTTTTCGATGCCCTAACCCGCATAGCCCAGATACGCTCGTTAAGCGTGTCCGCAAGATGGTCGAGCATTATAATGTCGTGGGCCTTCGATTCGAGTCAGATGGTAAGGCCTCATCGGACAATATTCCCAGCAAGAGCTTGCGTCCCCACTAAGACAGCCGCTCTATCACCGTGGCTGGCGCCGCACGTTAACTGAACCCAGACAGAAAACAACGCCGTTGTAAATTGACTGTGTTTGGACGAACTATCGCAGCTCAAATCCGGATTGGAACCAACTCTGCCGCCTGTTTGACCAGGGATGGCGTGACAATTACACCATTCTCAACAATCAACTCACTATTTATCTCTATCGTTTGCATACAAAGCACGCCGTCGGGGTGATTCTCCCCACCCCCAGCTTGCCACCACGGCAAACCCATGCCAATAGCATCGTTGCCGATCACGCGCATGTCTTCAATGAATGATTCTCCGGTAAATCGAGCCGCCGGGTGAATGCCGTGTGTAAAGTGAATAATGTAGCCATAATCACCACCGGCGGCACGTCGCAGTGCCCGATCGGCGACCACCTGTTCGTTACCGCCGCCCGTGAGTGCCTTGATTTTGCCGTCGACTTCCAACGTCATCGGGGTTGATAACCTAGTGTAGTACTCATGAAACATTGAACTGATACGGATCTCGCCTCGCACACTATGTATTTCTGGGAACAAAGTGCAGGCGCCCGGAACCAGATAAGCACCGGGCTGCTCGCCGCGGCGTGGCTTATCGTAAGGACGCTCGGCGAGGCGAAATTGCACGTCCGTACCATTACCATCGGTGATACGAACTAAATCGCCTACCGCATCATCGACAAGCGAATCAAAGGCAGTGTGAACGGCATGACAGCGCTCGAGATCGACACACCCAAACAATCGCACTAACCCTGCCGCATTCATGTCCGCTCCCAGTAGATAGCGTATGCGCTTACTCTCCATTCCCTGATCATGCAGCTTTGAGCCTGCTAGATAAGGAAAAGTAAGGTCGATCCATACATCAGTCGCCAACGCGGCCGCACTGAGTGATGTTGTGATGTAAGGGTCGGCCAAGCGTCCCTGAAACGGCAACTGTGGTAGCAGCAGAATTGACACATTGGCGCCAATCCCTTCTCCTGCCTCCATGATGGCCTGGTAGACTGCCACATCCCCAGCGGTGTCGGCGGTTATCAGGACCTGTTCACCAGCCGAAACTGCCATATAGTCACGCAGTAAAGCGTCAGCGGCCATTGCCAAGCCAGGCGTGGTACCGATCACAGTCGCTCTTCACCTCAGCTAGTTGAGTCAAACCGAGTGTCGTCGTCTTACGGCTGTTTTTCAATATTTGCACGTCCAACGAGACCACAAACGGGGATTTCAGCTCCCGCATGGTATAACAGTGGGTATCGCGACCACTGCTACAACACCCAGCATCCTGGAGGTAGATCCATGAGCATGCCCGGAATCATCAGAACCCATACTTTGTCCACGAGTCTGACGCAGCGATTTGCAGACCTAGAAAACGACATCGGTGAAGGTCTAATTCCCGCCTGGGTCTTTGGTAGTGACCCTGAAATCTACGCGTTGGAACTAGAGCGCCTGTTTCCGCGTGTCTGGACGTTCATCGGTCATGAGTCGGAACTTCCAAATCCGGGAGATCACGTAAACCGTTACATTGGCGAGGACTCATTCATTTTTGTGCGCGGAGAAGACAAGCGCATCCGACTATTATTCAATGCTTGCCGTCACCGTGGCACGCAGATTTGCAGTGTTGAAAGTGGCAGCAGCACTAAGTTCCAATGTCCTTATCACGGCTGGACCTATTCAAACACGGGGAAATTGCTGGGTGTCCCTGCTCAGGAAGATTCCGTGGGCGGTCTAGATACCGATGACTGGGGTCTCATCGAAGTCTCCAGATTGGAGACCTACCACGGCTTGTATTTCGCCTGCCTCGATCCCGATGCCCCGTCGCTGACAGAGTATTTTGGCGGCGCAGCGTATTACCTAGATACTTTTTTCGGGTTATTTAACGATCTAGAAGTGGCTTCCGTTCCGCAACGATATGTATGGCCGACGACATGGAAAGCAGGCTTTGACGGTTTCGGTGACGATTATCACCTGTTGACACTCCACGACTCCCTTTTCAAAACTGGCTCCGCCACCTTTTCGCACGATGCCAATATTCTTGGCCACCATGTAATCACAGGCGGCGGCCACAATGTGACGATTTCGATCGCACCGAGTGATGAATTCGCCTATTGGGGGTTCCCCAAGGAGATTATACAGAACTATAGTGGCGAGGCGCTCGACGATCTACAGGCCGATCTAGCCAAGCGAAGTCGCGTTTTGGTGGGAACGATTTTTCCTAATTTTTCCTACCTGATATTTCCCGTCACTGGTGATCCCGATCTTCCCGCAACTCCTTTTGCTCAGATCCGGTACTGGCAACCACGTGGTGACCAGGAAACTCAGGCCTGGGTCTGGAATCTAGTGCCAAAGAGCGCACCACCTGCGTTTCGAAAAAAATCTCAACTTAACGGTGTATACGCTTTCGGCAGCTCCGGCGTGTTTGATCAAGATGACGGTGTCCCGGGTCAGACCATAAACCGCACCGGTAGTAGCGTGTTTGGGCGCAGCATGAAGTTCAATTACCAATCCGGTTACCGGGTAGGGACTGCCGAGCCGGTAAAGGATTGGGCTGGACCTGGTATGGTGACGTCCCATCGTTATGAGGAAAATTCCTACCGTTACACAATCCGTCAATGGGCCAAGTTCCTGACTAACGAAAGTTATCCAGAACTCATCTCCCCACCAACGGAACTGAACTGATGAGCACTTCGGCCGATCAGCTTACAACCATGAAGGTCTTCCAGGCGCGAGAGCCGCAAGATATCTCGATGTGGTTCGAAGCTTACCAATTCCTCTGCCTGGAAGCGCAACTATTAGATGATGACCGACCTGCCGAATGGTTGGAGCTCCTTGCGCCTGATATCGACTATGAAGTGCCTATCAGAATGACCAAGCGCCGTGGGGAAGATCCCCTTGCAGCGAGCGGTTGGCACATGAAGGAAGATCTCGGCACGCTTAAAAGCCGCGTAGCACGTTTGCAGACCAAAACCGCCTGGGGTGAAGATCCACCCTCACGCACTCGCCGGTTGATAGGCAACCTGCGCTGCGTCCCAAGTAATAATAGCTACATCGATGTAAAATCCAATCTCTTGCTTTATTACGGACGTGGCGACTAAGCCAGTCATACGGTAATCGCCGCTGAGCGGCACGACGTATTAAGACG
>CAZBOQ010000235.1:0-7795 GCA_964493555.1 uncultured Gammaproteobacteria bacterium
CAGCGTCGGCTTGATGAAGTAGCTAGGTTGTACTATTGGATAAGAGAGTTGTGGCTGCAGATCGATGCGACCACCGACCACACTGTCTTCGCGATCGAAATAGGTGATATCTCCGCTCGCGTTGAAGGCCAGCCGGTGGTGAAAGGCTGGGAATTGGGTTGCGAAATATATGCGTGGCAGTCGTTGGTAAGGCCGTTCTACACCGCCGAGGCTGCGATCAACGGTCTGGTAGCTTTGGATTAAACCCGAGACGTACAGTCGACGTCCGGAATAAGTCAAGTCGGCGCGGCGTTCGAGAAATCTTGTGCTTGTAACGTTCAAACTACTGCCGAAGTCCTCAAAATACTCTTTGTCGGACACCTGGTTGTACTTCACGTTTACATGGCCACGTCGGCCGAGGAAATATTGATGATGATTTAAATCCAGCAGGTAACGCGCCTTATCGTTGAAGTCGCTGTCGCTGGGAAAGGCCTCGATGTCGAATTGCCCTCCTCCACGTTTGAGTAGATAACGATATTGAGTGCCAAGTAGCAGCCCACGGTCGGCAAGGACACGCGGCGTAAACGTCGCATCCTGGTGCGGCGCTATGTTCCAGTAATACGGAACTTTGATGTCAAAGCCGGAATCGCGCGAATTGCCGATACTGGGTGACAGGAACCCCGACTTTCGGTTGTCGCTTAATGGGAAGCTCAGATACGGTGAGTAAAATATGGGCACACCGTGAAACCGAATGCTGACGTCGCGGGCCGATCCCCAATCGCGGTTGTGATCCAATTTCAATCTCTTCGCGGTAAGTTTCCATGCCTGCGCGGAGTTAGGACAGGTGGAGTAGACGACGCTGTTCAGCGTGTCGATACTAGTAGCGATGTTGACCGAGATACGTTCGGCGCTACCGCGGCCGTTGCGGGAAATTAATTCATATACTCCATTTTCGAGGCTTGCGGTTTCATTCTCGAGCTCCAGTTGCCCGCGCTCGCCCTTCCAGTAGACGCTGTTATCCCAGTAACTAGCGTTGCCGTTGATTTCCGCGACGCCAGCCTCCTCGCTATAGGTAATGGATTGTGCCGAGAGGGCACGTTGGTCTTGAATGATCTCGACGTTGCCGCTGAATTCTTGGATCCCCTCCCTGGGCAAATCAGTGCGATCAGCGCGTAGTTCGATGGTTCCCGCAGGGCGAGCCGGATCGCTTGTGATCGGTTTATTGGCATTGACGTTTTGGATAGGGCAGAGTGCCCACCGCAAATCGTCCCGGAGTTCCGTCCGAGCCGAGGACAGGGAATGGGCGATGACCAGCACACCGCTGAGACCTATGCGGCCAAGTGTCTTGCGATTCACCAGCGAGTCAATCAAATTCGCGTTTGCTATAGTTTTACTAAATTGTAACGCAAAACGTCTTTCTGCGGTCGTTGGGCAATGTTTCGGCGACGTACGTCCGCTGATTCAGTGTCGGTTGGTGTCCTCAAGGATGCCCTGAAAATATTCCAAGCACTGTATTGGATCGTCTTGCTCAAGCTGAGCCTGTTTGAGCAGGTTGCCGATCGGGAGCAGTTCCGTGAGCCGGTTGGCGAGCCAGTCCGCATTCTCATAATGCGTTTTCATTGACGACCACGGCGGGCCGATGCCTGTGAGCATCTGTTGGAGAATTTCGACCAACGCGTGAAATCGCTCCGGCGTTAGGGTGGTTTCGGGTTCCGGTAGGTACTCGACCTGGCCAACACGTAGTTCGTTGGAACTCACCGTGCTTTCGCGAAGTACAAACCGTCGCTCCCCGGTTGCGGTGATAGCGAGTAAGCCATCGTCACTCTGATCGAAATCGGTTATCCGCGAGAACGTACCAATTGTTTCGATTTGCGCAGCCGGTCCGACTTCGTGGCCACTGGTGATGAGGATTACGCCGAAACCGGTATCGTTTTGCAGGCAATCGCGCACCATGTCCACATAGCGAGGTTCGAATATTCTGAGTGGTAACACGCCCCCGGGGCATAATACTGTAGACAGCGGGAATAGCGGGATAGAATCGGGGAGCATAGCTTACTTCTGTGCTGATATCCGTTCGATTAGTTTATTGTGCAGGTCGTCGAAGCTGCCATTGCTCATAATCAGCACGTGATCGTGTCGTTTGACCGAATTGCTTAGGGCATCCAGTAAAGCCGTGTTGCTGTGGTAGATTTGACGACGGTCCGCGAGTTCCGCGGTGGCTCTCTCGAGGCTCCAGGATAACCCGGGAGGTTCTAGTAACAGCACTTGGTCAGCGCTCTGTAGTGCCGAGCACAGTTGGTCAGCGTGCACGCCCAACCGCATCGTGTTGGAACGGGGTTCGAGCACTGCGATTATTCGGTCCGAATGTGCTCGTGCACGTAGCGCCCTGATACTCGCTTCAATGGCCGTCGGATGATGGGCGAAGTCGTCGTAGACGCTTACTCCACCGACGAGCCGACGCAGCTCAAGTCTTCGTCTTACCCCTGTGAATTTGGAGAGTGCAGCGCAGGCGCCGTCCAGATCTACGCCAGCATGCGCGGCGGCGGCGACTGCGGCGCAGGCGTTCTGTGCATTATGCTCACCCCATAGACACCAATTAATCTCCGCCCTCTGATCGCCACGCCAGACCTCGAATTCGCTGCACTCCTCGTTGAGTCCTCGATAACACCAGTCGTCGCCGTCTTCGGTTCCGATCACCTCCATCGGCGTCCAACAGCCCATGTCTTGTACTCTGTCTATGGCAGAAGCCTCGCGCGGCCGGATGAGACGGCCGCTACCTGGCACCGTGCGCAACAAGTGATGGAACTGACGTTCGATGGCGGCGAGATCCGGAAATATATCGCTATGATCGTATTCAAGATTGTTGATCACCAAAGTGCGTGGTCTATAGTGGATGAACTTCGAGCGTTTATCGAAGAATGCGGTGTCGTATTCGTCCGCTTCGATTACGAAATACGGTTGCCTCCCGACGCTCGCTGACAAGCCTAGATCCAACGGCACACCGCCGATGAGATAACCGGGTTCGAGTCCGGCAGAGTGAAGAATCCACGCTAACATACTGGCGGTGGTGGTTTTTCCGTGAGTACCAGAAACCGCCACCACCCAACGCTGGGCAAGGCAGGTGTCGGCGATGAACTGAGGGCCTGAGACATAAGCAATACCGGCGTCAAGCATATATTCGACGGACGGGTTGCCGCGTGACAAAGCGTTACCGACCACGACCAGATCAGGTGTCGGTTTTAATTGTGCGGCGTCATAACCCTCGTGCAACAAGATGCCTGCTTGCCGCAGTTGCGTGCTCATCGGCGGATAGACGTTGCTATCCGCGCCAGTCACCTGGTAGCCGAGTTGTCGCGCAATAATGGCGAGGCCGCCCATGAAGGTGCCACAGATGCCAAGTATGTGGATGTGTTTAGACAAAACCCCAGGTCTCGAAGCGGGTTTCTCTAATCCGGTGGTCAGCCGGAGGTGCGGTCGGTGTGCTGTGCGTAACGTTCCTCTATATACCGATCAACAATTTCTTGGAACTCCTCAGCGATCCTCTCGCCTCGCAAAGTGACGGATTTTTCTCCGTCGATAAACACTGGAGCGACCGGGGCTTCACCGGTGCCGGGCAGACTGATACCAATGTCTGCGTGCTTGCTCTCGCCCGGGCCGTTCACCACGCAACCCATCACAGCAAGATTCAGATTCTCAACGCCAACATATTTGTCGCGCCAACCAGGCATCTGCGCCCGCACATAAGCCTGGATGCTGTCGGCGAGTTGTTGGAAATAAGTGCTGGTTGTGCGCCCGCATCCAGGGCAGGCGGTCACCAGGGGTGTAAACGACCGAAACCCCATGGTCTGCAATATCTCCTGGGCAACGATTACCTCTTTGGTGCGGTCACCGCCAGGTTCCGGTGTCAACGAAACACGGATGGTGTCGCCGCTCCCCTGTTGTAGCAGTATTCCCATCCCAGCGGTCGATGCAACGATGCCCTTGGAGCCCATGCCGGCCTCGGTTAATCCAAGATGCAGGGCATAGTCGCAGCGCGCGGCGAGATTGCGATACACGCTGATGAGTTCCTGTACACCACTGACCTTGCACGACAGGATGATCTGGTCGCGCGTCATACCGATGTCCTCGGCCCGGGTGGCACTCTGTAGCGCCGAACGTATCAGCGCTTCCCGGGTGACTTCAGCGGTGTCCTTCGGTTCGGGCGCCTGAGCGTTTTCGTCCATCATCGCTGTCACCAGTGCGGAATCGAGGCTGCCCCAATTGACTCCGATACGAACGGGCTTCCCGTGTGTTAAGGCAGTCTCAATCATGGTCGCGAACTGAGCGTCTTTTTTGCGACCGAAGCCGACGTTACCCGGGTTAATGCGGTATTTTGCCAATGCCTTTGCGCAGTCTGGGTATTTTCTGAGAAGTGTATGACCGTTGTAATGAAAGTCGCCGACTAGGGGGACATCGCAAGCTACTGCGTCGAGCATCTCCCGGATGCGCGGTACCTGCCGTGCCGCATCCTCGGTGTTTACCGTCAGCCGGACGAGTTCAGAGCCAGCTGCGGCAAGTTGCTGGATCTGTTTGGCGGTCCCGGCGGCGTCCGCGGTATCGGTGTTGGTCATTGATTGCACTACGATCGGTGCGCCACCGCCGACTGTTACTGAGCCGATTTTGACGGCCACGCTAGTTCGTCGAGAGCTGCCGTTTAGATTCATGAGTTTAAGAGATATAGCGTAGAGGACTGGCCAGCCACGATTTTACCACATTGGCCCCTGTCATCCCCGCGAAGACGATGCTTAAGGAAAAGCTTGGTGGCTACTCTATATTTTCACTGATCTTCGCCGTCCGTATGCGCACGTCCGCGGAGGTCTCACCGCCAGCCCGCCACCTATCTTGTTTGCTGATGCCTTACTCATTGGCTAACGGCGCTTGTCCAGTCCAAGTATCGACACTGTCGAGGTAGAACTCTATAGTCTCTTTTTGATGGGATGTTCTAAGAAAATGGGGAGCGCGGGTGACGTGGCTGAAAAGATAAAGAGGACCGACGAAGAGTGGCGTAGCCAGTTGACCGCAGAGGAGTATGCGGTGTGTCGGGCACAGGGTACCGAGGTGCCCTTTACTGGCGAGTACAATAACTTCAAGGGATCTGGGAATTTTCGCTGCACTTGCTGTGGCGCGCTGTTGTTCAAAGGCAGTGAGAAATTTAATTCCGGTACAGGCTGGCCGAGTTTTTGGGCGCCCGCTGAGCCTAGCAACGTCGAGACCCATGAAGATTCGAGCTACGGTATGGTTCGTGTCGAAGTCCACTGTAAGCTGTGTGACGCTCATCTAGGCCATCTTTTCGAAGACGGTCCCACGCCCACTCACCTTCGATACTGTATAAACTCGGTGTCGCTGAAGCTTGATTCCGACGAGGACACCGAGACCCCCTAACACACTCCTACCGCTAAAGGTTTAGCGTTTTCAGACTGCTATTTGTACTTTGGCCTCAGGCTGATCGTCGTTCACACAAGTCCGGCTTTGGACTCGTGCCTTGTCAGCTTGGGGGCATGTTTGCCACGGCCGCTCATGTTGAGGGGTAATTTGTGTATTTAGCAACGCTAATCGTTCTTCTCGGCAGGGTACCGGTATTGTGCTTCTCTCCGTTCTTGTCGGTGGCCTCGGTAGGTTCTCAATTCGTTCGAGACGAAGACTGGCGAATGCTGCTCCCGCCTATATTCAGAAAAGTGAGGCGTGCAACTTAAAAATGGGCGTCCATGAGGGTAGGTTAGGAAAGAGAGGAAGGCTTGGGTGTGCGGCTTTGTTTCTGCGAGCGAAGGATCACTTCCCCTTGGGAGCGGAACAGGGGGAAAGTGTTAGCAAGATCGAGGTTTCTCGCTGAGCCTCCACCCGAGCCCTCTTCCTGGGGTCCCCAAGCGGTGGGGGAACCGAATTCTTGATTAGATAACGGCGATCGCTTGCTGTTCTATAGCCCTATGTTTTAGGCAGAGTGACGCCTTTTTGATTCTGGTACTTGCCCGCCCGGTCCTTATAAGACGTCTCGCATGCTTCATCGGATTCGAGGAAGATTACTTGGGCGACGCCTTCGTTCGCGTAGATCTTTGCCGGTAAAGGTGTTGTATTAGAAAATTCTAAAGTCACGTGACCTTCCCACTCGGGTTCCAGAGGCGTCACATTGACAATGATGCCGCAACGCGCATACGTAGATTTTCCTAAACAGATGGTGAGGATGTTTCGCGGAATACGGAAATACTCCACCGTGCGCGCCAGCGCGAACGAGTTCGGTGGGACGATGCATGTATCTGCTCGAAGATCGACGAAGCTCGAAGAATCGAACGCCTTGGGATCGACTACCGCGGAATTGATGTTGGTGAAGATCTTGAACTCGTTGGCGCAACGTATATCGTAACCGTAGCTGGATGTGCCATAGGAGACGATGCGGTGCTCACCGTTGGTGCGTACCTGGTTTGATTCAAACGGCTCAATCATTCCATGCTCGGCGACCATGCGCCGTATCCATTTATCCGACTTGATCGCCACTAGCGCATTTCATCAATCAGCTTTCTGGATGACGATATTGGGAAACCGCGAGGTGTAGTCTTTGGCGCGACTGGAGAGCTTGCCGGCGATCTTGCGTGCTATTTCGAAGTAGGTTTCGGCGATCTGTGAGTCTGGCTTCAGCGCCACCGTCGGTTTGCCATTGTCGACGCCTTCGCGAATCGACATGTCCAGCGGTAGCGAGCCCAACAACTCGATTTTATATTGGCGCGCCATCAGTTCGCCGCCGCCAGCACCGAAGATGTGCTCCTCGTGTCCGCAGGCCGAGCACACATGCACACTCATATTCTCGATGATCCCCAGAACCGCCACGTCGACTTTTTCGAACATCTTAAGTCCCTTGCGGGCATCGAGAAGTGCGATGTCCTGTGGCGTAGTGATGATGACCGCACCGCTCACTGGAATGCGCTGGCATAACGTTAGTTGAATGTCGCCCGTGCCCGGTGGTAGATCGACTATCAAATAGTCGAGTTCATCCCAATTGGTATCGTTCAATAGTTGTTCCAGCGCGCTGGTGACCATGGGTCCGCGCCATATCATTGGTGTTTCCTCATCGACCAAGTTGCCAATCGACATTGACTGGATATCGTAGCTGCGTTTGGGCTCCAAGGTTTTCCCGTCGGTGCTGTCCGGCTTGCCGTGCGCGCCAAGCATGCGCGGCTGGCTAGGCCCATAGATATCGGCGTCCAGAAGGCCCGTGCGGGCGCCTTCAGCTCGCAGTGCCAGCGCGAGATTAACGGCGGTGGTGGATTTACCGACTCCACCCTTACCGGATGCAACGGCGATGATGTTTTTGATCTTGGCGAGTGGTTTCACGCCTTTTTGCACGGTGTGCGAAAGGATTTTCGTGCTGACATTCACGCTGGCGGCCGTGACACCGTCGACCTTCGCAATCAATTCTTCCAGTGTGGCGCGATATGCTGCGTGGCCCCGTGTCATCGGGTAGCCGAGCTGAATGTCAACATGTACCTCAGTTCCGTCGACCGTGATCTCCTGGACCGCCTTCGCGGACACGAGATCAGTGCCTATGTACACGTCGTGATACGTGGCTAGTGCCGTTTCGATTTGTTCGCGAGATGGGTTCGGCATTACTCGTTGCCTGCTATTGGTAGGCCGCGAAGTCTACACCATTCGGGTAGAATCCGGCGCAACGAGCAGAGAATTCTTACGTCTTATGGCCGTCACTTCCCGCCAGATATTGGTCACCAGCGCCTTACCGTACGCCAACGGACCGATCCATATCGGCCATCTGGTCGAGTACATTCAGACC
>CAZBOQ010000236.1:0-2810 GCA_964493555.1 uncultured Gammaproteobacteria bacterium
TCAATATGTTGCATGATGCCACCGATGTAAACGGCTTCACCATCACACACCGCGTCGACATCAACTTCAATTGCGTTGCTTAAGAAACGATCCAACAGCACTGGGGCTTCGTTCGAGACCTGTACTGCGGCGCCCATATAAGAAGCAAGTTCGTCGTCGTCGTGCACTATCTCCATAGCTCGTCCACCCAATACATACGACGGGCGAACTACTAACGGATAACCAATTTGCGCCGCTTTTTCTATCGCCTCGTCGCCATTGCGGACGGTGCGGTTCGGCGGCTGCTTAAGCCGCAACGTGGACAACAGGCTCTGGAACCGTTCGCGGTCTTCAGCGAGATCGATAGAGTCCGGGCTGGTACCAACTATGGGCACCCCTGCCGCCTCGAGGCTGCGCGCGAGCTTTAGTGGTGTCTGTCCGCCATATTGGACGACTACCCCAACTGGCTGTTCAACATGGACAATCTCCAGAACGTCCTCCAATGTTAACGGTTCGAAATAAA
The DNA here is from genome assembly GCA_964493555.1 of uncultured Gammaproteobacteria bacterium. GTDB lineage: Bacteria > Pseudomonadota > Gammaproteobacteria > JADZEE01 > JADZEE01 > CAZBOQ01. The sequence continues at coordinate 503 of CAZBOQ010000236.1, forward strand.
GTCGATCAGATGTATCGTAGTCTGTGGACACCGTCTCCGGATTACAATTGATCATAATCGTCTCAAAGCCAGCATCGCGCAGCGCCATCGCTGCGTGCACACAACAATAGTCGAACTCGATCCCCTGGCCTATGCGATTCGGCCCCCCACCCAGCACGATAACTTTTTCCTTCTCGCTGGGGGCGGCCTCGCATTCCTCTTCATAAGTCGAATACATGTACGCGCTGGTCGCCGCAAACTCCGCAGCACAAGAATCGACACGCTTGAAAACTGGTCGAACTTCCAGCTTGTGACGCAATGCCCGGATTTCAGTCTCGCTTTGACCGGTGAGTTCAGCAATCCTAGCGTCGCTGAACCCTTTCCGCTTCACGGCACGCAAACGCGGTTCATCGAGCATCGCCATCCCGCCACTCTTTATCGCCGCCTCTTCGTTTATCAGGTCATCAATTTGCGTGAGAAACCAGGGATCGATTCCGGTCAACTCATTCGCTCCCTGAACAGTCGTGCCGCGTCGAAACGCCTCGGCGAGGTACCAGATACGATCCGCCCCGGGGTGCTGCAACTCACGGCGCAACCGCATCGCCCACTCGCGCTCAGGCTCGTCTTGCAGGTATTCGCTAAATCCCGCATGTCCCGTCTCCAAGCCACGCAGCGCCTTTTGTAGCGACTCTTGAAAAGTTCGGCCGATGGCCATCACTTCGCCCACCGATTTCATCTGGGTCGTCAAACGATCGTCGGCGTCAGGAAACTTCTCGAATGTAAATCGTGGGACCTTGGTAACCACGTAATCGATGGTTGGTTCGAACGCTGCGGGTGTTGCACCGCCAGTGATTTCGTTGGCAAGCTCATCGAGGGTAAAACCGACGGCTAGCTTTGCTGCAACCCTCGCGATCGGAAAGCCGGTCGCTTTCGACGCCAAGGCTGAGGACCGTGACACACGAGGATTCATCTCGATTATTCTCAGAGCTCCGTCCTGTGGGGTGATCGCAAACTGGACGTTGGAACCGCCGGTATCGGCCCCGATTTCACGCAAAACGGCAAAGGAGGCGTTGCGCAGGATTTGATACTCCTTGTCTGTCAGCGTCTGCGCAGGGGCAACGGTGATCGAGTCGCCGGTGTGAACCCCCATGGCATCGAAGTTTTCGATGGAACAAATAATGATGCAATTGTCCTTGGAATCCCGCACAACCTCCATTTCGAACTCTTTCCAGCCGAGCACCGATTCCTCAATGAGCACTTCATGTGTGGGTGAAGAATCGAAACCGCGTTGACAGATCTCCGCGAACTGTTCCCGATTGTAAGCAATCCCGCCGCCGGTGCCGCCCAGCGTAAAAGACGGTCTTATGATGGTAGGGAACCCCACTTGCGCTTGCACGCTACGTGCTTGATCCATGTCGTGTGCAATACCAGCACGGGGCGAAGCCAGACCGATGCTCGCCATCGCTGTACGAAAGCGCTCGCGATCCTCAGCCTTATCGATAGCTTCGCGAGAAGCGCCAATTAATTCAACGCCATACCTCTCGAGAACACCTTCCCGTCCAAGGTCCAATGCACAATTGAGGGCGGTCTGCCCACCCATTGTAGGTAACACGGCGTCGGGCCGCTCGCGTTCGATAATGTCAGCGACGAACCGCCAATGCACCGGTTCGAGATATGTCGCGTCGGCCATGTCGGGATCGGTCATGATAGTGGCCGGATTGGAATTCACGAGAACCACGCGATACCCCTCTTCGCGCAGCGCCTTGCAAGCCTGCGCACCGGAGTAATCAAACTCACAGGCTTGGCCAATGACGATCGGGCCAGCACCGAGAATCAGTACAGTTTCGAGATCCGCGCGTTTAGGCATGACCAGCCATTAGCTTGACGAAGTGATCAAAAAGCAACCGTACGTCGTGCGGTCCTGGGCTTGCCTCCGGATGTCCCTGAAATCCAAAAGCGGGGCGTTCGAGGTGATGCAGACCCTGCAACGTGCCATCGAACAACGAGCGATGGGTAACACGGAGGGTAATGGGTAGATTTCTCTCATCGACGGCAAAACCGTGATTCTGGCTGGTATTCTAAACATTACCGGTTGCCAGTTCTTGGACAGGGTGATTGGCACCGTGATGGCCGGTTTTCATTTTGATCGTTTGTGCGCCACAGGCCAACCCCAATAGCTGTAGTCCCAAGCAAATGCCGAAGGTCGGTATCCCTCCATCCACAATTTCCTAAATCGCCTGAATAGCGTAAGTACACGGCTCCGGATCTCCTGGCCCGTTCGAAAGAAAAACACCGTGAGGCTGCATCGCTAGTACCTCAGAGGCGTGCG
>CAZBOQ010000237.1:0-20288 GCA_964493555.1 uncultured Gammaproteobacteria bacterium
ATCATTGTTGCCGTGTTGGTATTCGGTGGTATCTGGGGCTTCTGGGGTGTTTTCTTCGCAATTCCGTTGGCAACATTGGTCAAAGCGATTCTGAACAGCTGGCCGCGGACTTCCGATGAGGGTATTACGGAGGTCCCGCACAGCGGCCAGCAAAAAGAGCACGTCGCCAGCCTGCCTTAAGGAGCGTCATTCCTGCCAAGCGTGAGAGAGTCAATCTCGCAGAGCGTCGATAACTTCACGAGAAATCGTTTGAGCATAGAGGATGCCGTGACCGAGCCGACATAGACGTATTTACGGTGTCTCTCCGCTAGAATTGCCCAGGGATTAGCTAGCCGTGAGTTATTTGCGCTACAGATGCTCGCTGGCGTAATCAGCTAGCGCGGATCGTTCGCCGCGCTGCAAAACGATGTGGCCGCTCGCATCCCAGCTCTTAAAACGATCGACGACGTAGGTTAGACCAGAGGAAGTCTCACTCAAATACGGCGAATCGATCTGGGCGATATTGCCCAGACAGACGAGTTTTGTGCCGGGGCCGGCGCGAGTAATCAGTGTTTTCATTTGTTTCGGCGTTAAATTCTGTGCCTCATCGATGATCACGAAGCGGTTTAGGAACGTGCGTCCGCGCATGAAATTAAGCGATCGGATTTTGATGCGCTTTTGTAAAATATCGTTAGTAGCGCCGCGACCCCATTCGCCACCTACTTCTACCTGCGCGAGCACTTCGAGGTTGTCCAACAGTGCGCCCATCCAAGGCGTCATTTTCTCCTCCTCCGTACCTGGGAGAAAACCAATGTCGTCCGCTACTGGGATAGTCGCGCGAGTCATGACGATTTCTCGGTAGCGGCGAACATCCATTGTTTGTTGTAGGCCAGCTGCTAAGGTCAGCAGCGTCTTACCAGTCCCTGCGGTACCGAGTAAGGTCACAAACTCGATGCGTGGATCCATGAGTAAATTCAATGCGAAATTCTGCTCGCGATTGCGTGCAGTCAGCCCCCAGACTTGTTTGTTGGAGTTGCGATAATCAGTCGCGACGCGAAGCTCGACCCGATCTTCAACTACGCTGCTTACCAACGCCTCGAACCCCGTCTTTTCCTGATAGAGGCATTCGTTTGGATAGGGGGGGGGTGTTGCTTTGTCCACGAGCGCGTAACAAGTCTCGTCGCTTAATAAAGAGCTTTCTGCACTCGGCTGGAAATCTGGCGGCAGTGGCGTTTCGCCGCTATAAAGAAGATCGATATCGTCCAGGATCTTATCGTCATAGTAATCGTCAGTGGTGATTCCCAACACGCGTGCTTTGATACGAAGATTGATATCTTTAGAAACGAGAAGGACTTTTCGCGGGTCTTCAATTCGCTGCAGTGCAAGGGCAACTCCTAGGATGTTGTTATCAATTTTGCTGGCCGGCAGTGGTGCAGGTATGGTTTGTTCCGTCTCGCCGTCAAAATTGTGTGTCTGCAGAAAGAGGTGTCCGTAGCCTCTGCTGTCTTCGCGCACTTCGGCGAAGTTGTTGATCGGCAAACCGGCTTCGATGGCGCCAGCGGCCGCGCTACCAACGATTTCATCAAGGAACAAGCTAGCTTGGCGCGCATTACGCGCAACCTCGGTGATGCCTTTCTTGGCGGCATCTAACTCTTCGAGAACGACCATCGGTAAATAAATGTCGTGCTCATGGAAACGATACAGTGCCGCCGGATCGTGCAATAGCACGTTCGTATCCAATACGAACAAATGCTGTTCGCCGTCAATCATTGTTGGTTATTCCCGGTACGTCACAAAGTTAGAGCAGACTATTTAACCGGTTCCATAATCGAATCGAGATTCAGATGATCACAAAATTCAGTGAATTCGCCCCGTAGCCCCGCGATTGACGTATTGGTTGGAACACTGATTGTCATATGCAGCGAGAACATCGGTGTTCCGGTGTGAACAGCTTTGTACGTACCTGTGTATACGTCTTCAATATCTATATCGCGAATGGTGAAGAAGTGCGCGATCTCGTTGACCACACCTGGGTGATCGACGGAAACGACCTCGATCGCATAGGGCATTTTGTCGCTGGCAGGATCACGCGCCTCGGTACGGCGTGACACGATGCGGATATCCAGAGATTTTTCTAATCGTGGTAGTGAGTCCTCCAGTTTGGCGATTGCATTCCAGGTAGCGGACACTAGCATTACTAGCGCAAATTCTTTGCCCAATACGGTCATACGGCTGTCGGCAATGTTGGCCCCGCAATCGCAGATCGCGGTCGACAATCCATCAAGCAAACCGCGACGATTTGCGCCGGTTGCCGAGATTACGAGAAAATTTTGCATTCAGAGCGAGTTCGGTTCCGTCTGATATCACGCCTTATGGGACGGGTACCACTACAGACATTAGACGGGTACCACTACAGACATTATAAGTAGAGCCATTGTGCCTACATTGCCGCGTGCCCCGCAAGCCTAGGACGGTGGGCTAGATGGAGGTTGCCAAAATGGCGGTACTCAGTGCTATGATCGGGCCCAGGAGCGCCCAGCGCCCTATCTTTAACTGATTGAATTAGAAGGCTTAAGATGTCTAAAATGTTCTGTGGAAGCATGGTTGCGGTGGTTACGCCGATGGCTCCGGGAGTCGCCCCGGACAATCCCATAGATGGCGCAGCGCTGTCGGACCTAATCGAGTTTCACGCGGACAATGGAACGGACGCGATTGTCGCGGTGGGTACGACTGGAGAATCGGCTACGCTCAGTACAAATGAGCATTGCGAGGTAATCAAACGAATTATCGAGCTGGGTGCTGGCCGGATACCGGTGATCGCCGGGACCGGTGCCAACTCCACCAGCGAAGCAATTCACTTGACCGAAAGTGCCCGTGACTCGGGGGCAGATGCCTGTCTGCTGGTTACACCTTATTACAATAAGCCCACGCAGGAAGGGCTATATCAGCATTTCAAAATGATCGCAGAAGAGGTCTCGATACCGCAGATCCTGTATAACGTGCCGGCCCGAACGGCTTGCGATATGCAACCGGAAACGATCGCGCGACTAGCGGAGGTTCATAACATCATTGGCGTGAAAGAGGCGACCGGGGAAGTCGAACGGGTAGAACAACTGCGCCGTTTGTGTGGCGAGGAGTTTTTATTGTTAAGCGGCGACGACGCTACCGCGCTCGATTTTATGTTGTGCGGCGGTGACGGCGTGATATCGGTGACTGCGAATGTCGCACCGCGTGCCATGCACCGGATGTGCAGTGCGGCGCTGGTGGGTGACCGCGAGCAGGCGGAGAGAATCAACAAAACACTCATGGCGTTACACACCGATCTTTTTGTCGAATCGAGTCCGATCCCGACTAAGTGGGCGATGGACCGTATGGGGTTAATTCAGGCAGGGATCCGGCTGCCACTCACCTGGCTTTCCGAGCCCAATCACGCGAGCATAATCGCGGCCATGGAAAGCGCTGGCGTTACATTGCAAAACTAACCACCAATCTTATGGCGCTGTCGCCGGTCCTACATGTGTTCAATAAAATCATGAATCAAGCGTGTATAGTGAGATCGATAGATGAGATCTAGCGTTATTTTAGTATTTATATCGATTGTGCTTGCTTTGAGCAGTTGCGGTGTGCTTAGGCTTGACAAGGTTTTGCCTGACAAACGCACCGAATATGAAGAGGCTGAAAAATTACCTAATTTAGAGATCCCGCCAGACCTCAGCACCGACAGTATACAGACCCGAATGGCTATTCCTGAAGCCGGAGGCACCAGCTATTCCGATTTTCAGCGGCAGCAAACCGGGACGAATATCGAGCCAGTTGATAAAACACGCACCGAAGGTACTGTCATTGTCGGCGAAGGTGATCACAGTGTCGTGGTCGGTAATACCGCCGATCTTTTGTGGCCTAGGTTGCGTGAATTTTGGAAGGAGCTCGATTACGGGCTCGACATAGATCAGCGGGAACGGCTGATGATGGAAACCGTATGGCGGGAAAACAGTGCCGAACTAGTGCGAGATCGGTTTCGTGTCACGGCAGTGCCACAAAGCGGCGGATCGACTGCAGTGCGGGTCGCACATATGGGGGAGGAGTTGGCGCCGGATGGGGAAGACCTTGATTGGCGACCACGGCCGCGCGATGCGACCCTGGAACGCAAGCTGACTGAACGCTTGGCGGGTTTTTTGGAAGGTTCGTTGGCGAGCTACGCGCCGGAGCCCATATCTGCGACACAACCACCGGCCGCCCGGAGCAGTGACAGTGAACCGGCTGAACTCATCAGTGCCGGCGAAGGTAGAGTTTATCTGGCGATCCAACAGGAATTGGCGGGAGCGTGGCGCAGCACGGGTCTTGCGCTTGACCAGGCAGGCGTAACGGTTGAAGAGGCGCATCAATCCAAGGGCATATATCAGATTCGGTTTTTGGAAGAAGTAGAAACTGAAGAACCGAAAAAGAAAAAACGCGTCTGGTCACGTCTTACATTCTGGCGTAACGGGGATGAAAACAATCAGCAGTTTCAACTAAGCCTCACCAAGGTCGGTGATAAAACGGAGGTGGTGGTGCTGAACGACAAAGGCGACTGGGATACCAGTGAGAAAGGCGGTGCAATACTAGTGCGGCTGCAGCGAGAGCTCAACAAGCTCTTGTAGTCAATTAGCTTTGCCTTTATCTGCCCTCCGTCATTTTCGGGCAGGTGGAGCCCTTTCAGCATCGTAGTTTGGGCAACTCAACGTTTCTTCCTTTCCCGGATTATCCGTTTTCGTTTAGCGTGTTGGCGCCGAGTCAATACATTGCGGCGTCCCTTGAAAGGATTCTCGCTTTGTTTGAACTCCACGCGTAGCGGCGTTGCGTAGAGCTTCAACGCTTCGCGCAAGTATCTCTCCAAGTAACGCTGGTAAGCACTGGGGACATTCGCTACCTGATTGCCGTGAATGATAATGCGAGGTGGGTTGTGCCCGCCCATGTGGGCGAAGCGAAGTTTGATCCGTCGACCACGCACTAAGGGCGGCGGATGCTCTTCCACTGCATCCTGCAGCAACTGATTCAGGGCCGGGGTGCTCGCTTGCGCGAATGCTGAATCGTAGGCGCGTTGGATAGATCTGAAAAGTCCGCCCAAGCCGCTGCCGTAAAGCGCTGACACGTAATGCACCGGAGCGAAGTCGACAAACCGTAAGCGTCGATCTACGCCTTTACGTACATGATTACGCTGCGTTGTGCTCAAGCCATCCCATTTGTTTATCGAGATGAGTATGGCGCGTCCGCCAGCGACGATCAGACCAGCCAAGGCCAAGTCTTGCTCGGTGACTCCCTCCTGGGCATCGAGCATGAAGAGGACGACGTTTGCTTCCTCGATCGCTTGCAGGGTTTTCACCACGCTGAACTTCTCGATGAGATCCGAGACTTTGGCTTTGCGGCGCACGCCCGCAGTATCGACGAATATGTAGGGCCGGCCCTCGCGCTCGAAAGATACGGCAATGGAATCCCGAGTGGTTCCCGGTGCGTCGTCGGCAAGTACTCGCTCTTCACCGAGAATGCGATTGATAAGCGTTGATTTACCAACATTGGGTCGCCCGACCACAGCGATACGGGGGCAATCAGCTTGTATTGGCGCTGAAGTCTGTACGGTAGCCAAACCGCTAAGCCTCTGCCGTAATGCTTCCACGCCGTCACCGTGCAGTGCACTGACGGCCATCGGATTACCGACCGCTAGGCTATGAAAATCGGCAACGGCCAGATCGGCAGGAGTACCTTCGGTTTTGTTGACTACGAGTAATACTTGAGACCTTAGTTTACGCAATCTGCCTGCTATCGTTTCCTCGATCCCACTGCAGCCGCGACTACCGTCGACTAGGAATACAATGCAATCGGCATCTTCGGCGACCCGCCACGCCTGTTCGGAAACGCGGTTAGTGAGTAGGTCGTCAGCTGCCTGGACGCCACCCGTATCAATCAACACCAGACTCCGTGCACCGACCTTGAGATCGCCAATCTGGTAGTCGCGGGTTACGCCTGGCCGGTCGGCAACCAGCGCATTGCGAGTTCTGGTCAAACGGTTAAATAGGGTGGACTTCCCGACGTTTGGTGTCCCGAGAATGGCAACGACCGGTTTCATGCGACTTCCTTAGGGGCGATAAGCTACCAGTGAACCTGACATGCTGTAGGCGACCAGCACACCGCCGCTAGCAATTGGCGGCGCGATAAGGCGCTTGCGGCCCATCCGTACGCGTGCGGCAAATTCGCCGTTCCCGTCCTTTAACCAATGGAGATACCCGTCCAGATCGCCGACAACCACATGTCCGGCAATACTGGCGGGCGCGGTAAGTCTGCGTCCATGCATATTCTCTTGCTTCCACAACGAGGATCCCGTTAGCCTATCCAGTGCCCAGACATTACTATCGGCATCGGTCAAGTAGACATTGGTATCATCGATAGCAAGGCCCGCATGGGAGGAGATGTCGCGAGACCATTCGATCCTGCCGGTGTCGACAGAGACTGCTGCAACCCGACCCTGGAAGGTTGCAACATAGATTGTGCGATTGTAGATAAGCGGCTCGGCGTCGATATCTACCATGCGTTCCAGATCCGACCGGCCGCTTGGAATCGCGATCTGCGTTTCCCAAACCAATCGTCCAGTGGTTAGTTCTATCGCGACCAGACGGCCACTATCGAAGCCCGCGACGACTAGGTCTTCGAATACAGCAGGGGAACTCGTGCCGCGTAGCGTCAACGTGGGAACGGTACGATCATAAATCCACAAGCGTCGGCCGCTGTTCGAGTCCAGCCCGGAAAGTTTCCCATCAATCGTGCGTACCACGACGACCCCGTCTTTCTCCTTCGGGGCAGCGAGGATCTCGCTGCTTACCCGGGCCCGCCATTGGAATTCGCCTGTAGCGATTGCCAGCGCTAGCACCTCTCCGTCGCTGGAGCCGATCATGACCAGATTTTCTCCGATACCCGGTCCACCGGAGATCGGTACATTTGCGTCGATCTGCCAAATCAAACGTCCATTGGTGAGGCTGACTGAACTGACGCGACCTTTGCGCTCCGCGGTATAGATCGCCTCACCAGCGGCAACCGGCGCAAGCTTTAAGAAGAGTTTTGCTGCCCCTCTGCCTGGGCGAGAGTTCCACAGCTTCTCAAGTTCGAGGGTTGCTTCGAATTCCACCAGCTCAGCTGGCGGTTCGACGGTGTCGTCGGAAGGCAAAATATTTTTGAAGGCATTCTTAACCGTGCCGCAACTCGAGAGCAGAGCACAGAGTGCGACCACCAGAATTTGTTTACTCACTGAAGATCCGCTTGTGTGCCTTGATGCGAGCCTAAATCATCGAGTTTCAGTTGGATCACGTTAAGACTTTGTTGTTTCTCTTCCGCGATCGACAGCGAGCGAGTATATTCGTGCTTTGCAGCAGCCGTGTGCCCTTGCGCCAGCAGAATATCGCCCCTAAGTTCGTGAAGCGATGCCTGTTCCGGAAAAGTAGCAATGCTTTCAACCAATACCCAGGCTTCGTCGGGTTTACCTTCGGACAGATAGACCTCCGCAAGACGCCGTTCCGCAAGCGCCACGATAGCAGGAATTTTCGCACGATCTATTACCTGCTGCAGTTGTCGCGCCGCGCCGTCCAGATCGCCGTTATTGATCTGCAGGCGGGCGACCATAAGTGCTGCAAACATTGCGTAAGTCGTGTCGCTGTCCTGATCCTGGACGCGTTCGCCGACCAGCATGGCGTTGGAGAAATGTTCTTCGATCAACAACGACTGCATCTCTTGGTACCCCGTTGAGGCGTTCGCCGCTTTTTCTAACTGCTCCCCTTGCCAGTAGCGCCAGCCGAACAGTCCGCCGAAACCGAGTATCAACCCAGCGATAACCCCTGGCCCGTTTTCCTTCGCCCATCTCTTAATTGTTTCAGCTTGCTCTTGCTCGCTTGCGTAAATATCCACTACCTATCTCCTATGTCGATTCAATCGACAACCGTGCGACTGCAACTCCGAGTTCTGCGGCGACCACCGGTAGGTTACTCGCGAGTTCAGCTCGCGGCAGCTCGCGTTGCCCACGTTCGTTTCTGAGTGGTTTTACCGTGATCGTGTTGGCACTTACCTCGTCCTTACCGAGGATCAGTGCGAGCTTGGCGCCGGAGCGATCGGCACGTTTGAAACGCCCTTTTGCGTTACCGCCTCCACAATGGGTCATTACCCGTAAGTCAGGAAAAGCGTCGCGTAATTGCTCGGCCGCTAACAGCGCATCGCTTTGTAGCTCATCGTCCAATGCCAGCACGTAGACGTCAATAGCCTCACAATCGTTGGATTGTTCTTCCATCAGACTCACCAATCTTTCCAATCCCATTGCGAACCCAATCCCTGGTGTGGCCTTACCGCCAAAATGCGCAACCAATCCGTCGTACCGACCACCGCCGCAGACCGTACCCTGCGCCCCCAGACTTGAGGTTATCCACTCAAAAACTGTGCCCGAATAGTAATCGAGCCCTCGCACGAGGCGAGGATTTACCTCAAAGGCAAGGCCCGCTGCCGCTAACAAGCCGCGCAATGTATCGAAGTGAACCATGGACGCGGCATCGAGAAAATTCTCAAGCTTAGGCGCGTCGGCGATTACCTCCTCCATGTCTTTATTCTTGCTATCGAGTATCCTCAGCGGGTTGTTTTGTAAACGTCGTTTGCTGTCAGTGTCCAACGAACTTTCATGGCTGGTAAAATACTCGATCAAGTTGCTGCGGTATTGCTGGCGCGATTCAGGCGTGCCCAAGGAGTTTAATTCTAAGCGCAAATTCTGGATGCCTAGCGCCCTCCAGATGCGTGCGGTCATGAGGATTAATTCAGCATCGATGTCGGGGCCCGGCAGTCCGAATACTTCGGCACCGATTTGATGAAATTGGCGATAACGTCCTTTCTGAGGTCTTTCGTGTCGAAACATAGGGCCGCTGTACCAAAGTCGGCGGATCTGGTTATGCAGTAATCCGTGTTGCACGCCAGCGCGTACACAACTCGCCGTACCTTCTGGGCGTAGCGTCAAGCTGTCGCGTTTCTCGTTGCGGTCGGGGAAGGTGAACATTTCTTTCTCGACGATGTCGGTAACCTCCCCGATAGTGCGTTCAAAGAGCGACGTGTGTTCCATGATCGGTATACGGATCTCAGCGTAACCGTATGAACCTAGGATGTGCCGCACGGTTGTTTCGAGAAATTGCCAAACGGGAGTTTCCTCGGGAAGGATGTCATTCATACCCTTAACGCTTTGCATATTACTCATCGGTTTCTTCCGTGGACTCGGAGGTGTCGCCCGCTTCCGTTACGCTGCTGATCAGTTTGCCTTCGGCACCGACGTGAAAGTGTGCCACGCTTCTGACTGAAAAAGGGGTTAAGTCGAGAATAGTGTCTTGATATTGAACGACCACCGTCGGCGAGTTACCGAGCAGCAGGCGATATGGGCGTTCGCCCGTTACCGCAATACGCCGACCCGCCGACACCAGATCGAAATGAAGTCTGGTACCGCTGGCGTCATAGATCTCGAGCCACGCCTCTGCGCGTGTTTTCACCACCAATAAGTCTTCTGGTAGGCCCAGTTCCAGCGTCATCGCAATCGCATCAGTCGAGACCACCTGAGCGAAGTCAGCTGGTTGCTTCGTGCCACCGTCGCTAAACGAATCATCCGCGCCGTTGCTCATCTCAAAAGGCTCTTGCGCCAACTCGCGAGAAACCATTTTGGCGGGAACCCTGTCAATGAGTTCAGCTGGGATTTCGTTTGGCACCGGATCCAAGTTTCCAGTGGATGTGTCGGCATCGTCAGGGGGTTCGGGCGTTTGCGGTAGTGCGGGCACGGGTACAAGGTCCGGCTTCCGCGGTTCGTTCAGAACCGGTGCGGCTGTAGGCGCTGGGGCCGGGACGGCTAGCGCCTTGTCTCCAGGGTTTTCAGGTTCGCCGTGGTATTGGGTTTGCCACCAAATCCCAAGAAGGATCACCAGGAGCGCGATTATCGAGTAGGTAACGGCTTTCACGAGGTTGTCACTGCTGCTTGCCTGGGTGGCCGGGCGGCTGTCAGCATGCGGGCGAACTGGCGGGGCATCGGAGGCGGAGGCGTCGAACTGACGGATCAGTGGCTCGGGATCCCGTTCGATGAGGTGCGCGTAGTTACGGATATAACCACGTACATAAGCGCTTGCCCCCAGGTCTTCGAATCTTGAGGTTTCCAGTGCGCGGATAGTCTTGGTGTCAAGGTGCAGGCGCGCGGCGATATCCTGAACTGTTAACTCATTAGCTTCTCTGCCGATACGGAGTTGATCGCCGACGCTACTATTACCGCTATCCTCGGTATCGTCGGTTCCACTGGTGCTGGGCTGGGTCACTGTCCTTCCGATTGGAGTAGGCGGGCCTCTTCAGAATCTGGAAAAAATTCGCGTAGCGAAAGCTCATCGCTGGCGACGCTATCGTGATTACCTAGTTGCCGTTCGATTTGGATACTCAGCCACAAACTCTGTGCCGTAGGTCGTGCTACTGCCCGGTAGCGTTTCAGGTACTCACGTGCTTTTAAAAAATTGCCTTGGCTTTGATTCAAGCTCGCCATATAGAACAGCGCGGGCACTAGCCTTGGATCGATTCTGAGTGCCGCGCGGAAATGGTTTTCCGCTAACTCCGGGTTATCGCTGAGCGTGCAAATGCCGGCGTTGGAATGGGCGAACTGCGGTGTTCGGTACAGTGGCTTCGAAGCCGCGGCGTCGAACATTGCAAGCCCATCTTGGGTTCGGTTTTGGGCACACAAAAACTGACCGTAGTTGTTGAGTAAGCGGCCATTGTTGGGTTCAGAGCGCACCGACCGTTTGAAATGTTTCTCGGCATCCTTAATCTCGCCGAGGCGCGCATACAGGATCCCCAGTGTCGAGTGAGCGAGCCCGTACCGCGGATCATAGTCAAGGGCTGTTTTCAGGCGTTTCAATGCGGTTTCGTTCTCGCCCTTGTTCATATACTCGACTGCCATCCTGACGTTGAGATCAGCCAATTTGTCTGCCTCAGCCAGTGTGGTGTGCATTTCTTTAGGCTGCGTGGAGCAACCGAGAAGAAGCAATGCAGCACAAGAACTCACGAAAAGGACTGATTTTTTCAATTGCACGCCTCCCTGCCCGCATCGGCGGTTAGACGATGATGGCGTGCGGCCTTGGCCGCCACTCGGCCGGCTAGCTGGCCGCACGCCGCTGCGATGTCATCGCCGCGGGTTTTGCGGGTGATCGTTATCAATCCCGCGGCGGTTAGTATATCGCGGAAGCGGTCTATTACCGATGGTCGCGAACATCGGTAAGTTATGCCGGGGACGGGATTGAAAGGGATCAGGTTTACCTTGGCTGGGAGCCCTCGCAGGAGCTTGGCGATCGCTTGTGCATGGCGTGGAGTGTCATTGATGCTGTCCAGCATTACATATTCAAAGGTAACTGAACGGCGCGAGTCGCTCTCGGCAAACCGGCGGCAGGCAGCTAACAACTCTGTGAGTGGATATGATTTGTTGAGCGGGACAAGATCATCTCGGAGTTCGTCAAAAGGCGCGTGCAGGGATACCGCTAAACTTACCGGGCTACACTCGCGTAGCCGGTCGATTGCGGGGACGACGCCTGCGGTGCTCAGTGTGATTTTGCGTTTCGCTAGCCCGAAGGCATTGGCGTCCATCATTAGACCCATAGCGGTCACGACGTTGTCGAAATTGAGCAGCGGCTCACCCATCCCCATCAACACAACATTAGTAATGGGGCGCGAACTGGGATTGTTTCGATGATACCCCAGGGCTCGGGCCGCAATTACGACCTGACCAATGATTTCCGCTACAGTCAAGTTGCGATTAAAGCCCTGCTTGCCGGTTGCACAGAAGGTGCAGGCTAGGGGACAACCGACCTGCGAGGACACACACAGCGTGCCCCGATCTGCCTCGGGAATGAACACAGTCTCAATACTGTTCGCCTTATCGACCCGTAGCAGCCATTTGTGGGTACCATCGGAGGAGATTTGCTGGGAGACGATGTCCGGCAACCGAACTTCGGTCAAATCCCCAAGACGTGAGCGTAAATCCGCGCTGAGGTTGGTCATCCTATCGACTTGGTCGACGCCGTGCTGATAGATCCATTTGAGGATCTGGCTGGCGCGGAATGACTTCTCACCGAGATCGGTGAGAAAGCCCTCGAGGCTTGTCTTGTCGTAGTTGAGTAGGTTCGCCCGCATGGCGCTTGCGCTTAAAGCCTTGTCCGGCTGTCAGTCCCGGGGGCAGATCTCTTCCGGCTCGAAAAAAAACGCAATTTCCGTCTTTGCAGTGTTCGGTCCGTCGGAACCGTGCACGGCGTTGGCCGATATACTCTCAGCGAAATCTGCCCGAATAGTGCCTGGGGCAGCTTCGGTGGGATCAGTCGCGCCCATGATGTCGCGGTTCTTGGCGATAGCATCGTCGCCCTGTAACACCATCACCGTAACGGGGCCTGACTGCATGTACTCCACTAACTCGCCGAAAAATGGGCGTTCCTTATGGACGGCATAAAAACCTTCAGCTTGCGTTTGTGACAGCCTCATCATCCGAGCCGCAACAATTGTCAAACCGTTGGCCTCAAAACGGGCGATGATCTCTCCGATGTGGTTTCCGACGATTGCGTCCGGTTTTATGATTGATAATGTTCTCTCGACTGCCATTGACTTCTCTACCTTATCTAAAAGGTTACGACGTTTCGCGGAGATAAAAGGCTACAATTCGTGTTGAACCAATGGTGCGGAGCCCGAGTGCTACCTCAATATAGCCCTACCTGCAGCCTCGCAGCTTCCGACATCATGTCCTGATTCCAGGGAGGGTCAAATACTAACTCGACCGAAATGTCGTCCAAGTTTGGGATGTCTTGCAGGCGGGTCTCTACGTCCTGGACTAGAAACTCGCCCATGCCGCAGCCGGGGGCTGTCAGGGTCATTGTTATTTTAACTTGTTGTTTACCGTCTTCTGGTTCTAACACGGAGCACGAGTATATCAGCCCGAGATCGACGATGTTGATGGGGATCTCTGGGTCATAACAATTTCGTAATATCGCCCAAACAAGCTCTTCATCAATGCGGCCACCGTTGTCGCCCGCCTGCGCGATGGGATCCTCCGCTGGTTCCATGCCGAGCGCGTCTAGATCGGTGCCTGCGATCCTGGCCAAGTTACCGTCAATGTTCACGGTAACCGTCCCACCGAGCGCTTGGGTCACGTAGACAACGCTTTCAGCCGGAATATTTATTGGCACACCAACTGGGATCAGAATTGCCTGCACTTCACGGGTCACGGTAATTGGTTCGGGTTGGTCCATCGTCTGATCTATTCGGTTTTGGCACCATCGCGGCCTGACAGTGCGGAGTCTAAGGTATGCCAGGCGAGGGTGGCGCATTTCACACGTGTGGGATAAGCCCGTACGCCAGCAAGGGCTGCAAGTTTGCCTAATTCTGGCTCCGGAGTTTGGTCGGCGCTGGTAGTAGTGACAAGCTGATGGAACTGCTTGAAAAGTTCTTCGGCCTCTTGTGCTGTCTTACCCTTTATACCTTCAGTCATCAATGAGGCAGAAGCTACCGAGATCGCACAGCCGGCCCCATCGAAGGAAACATCTTCAATGATGCCATCGGTGACCCGTAAGTACAGCGTCAGGCGATCTCCGCACAAGGGATTGTAACCCTCGGCTTGTTGGGTGCGATCATCGATTTTTCCGAAGTTACGCGGACTTCGGTTATGGTCGACGATGATCTCCTGGTAAAGGTCGGTTAGATCCATCGTTATTGCTCAAGCGAATAAATCACGTGCCTTGCCTAGGGCGATAAATAGTTTATCGATTTCCTCGACGGTGTTGTAAAACGCGAATGAGGCACGAGCCGTTGCCGGTACGCCGTAGTGTTCCATCACCGGCATGGCGCAGTGGTGTCCGGCGCGTATTGCGATACCGTCGTTATCCAAGATAGTACCTAGATCGTGTGGGTGTATACCATCCAGCGTGAATGACAGCACCGAGGCTTTATGTGACGCTTTACCAATCACCCGTAGCCCGGGCACTGTTTCGGCAAGCTGGGTCGCATGTTCGAGTAACGATGCTTCATGTGTCGCAACCGAGTTCATATCAAGCGCCATCACGTATTCGGCGGCCGCGCCGAAACCTATGGTTCCCGCGATATTCGGTGTCCCCGCCTCGAACCGATAGGGGAGATCGTTATAGGTGGTTTCTTCAAAACGTACAGTGCGGATCATGTCGCCACCACCTTCGTAGGGAGCCATCATCTCGAGATGTTCTCGGCGGCCGTACAGAGCACCTATACCGGTAGGGCCAAACATCTTGTGTGCCGAACACGAATAAAAGTCGCAGCCTAGGTCTTCCACATCCAAGCATGTGTGCGCGGTTGCCTGTGCACCATCGATCAATACTACGGCGCCGTGCTTGTGAGCGGCGGTGATAATCTCCTTGATCGGGTTAACGGTACCAAGCGCATTCGAAATATGTACGACCGCGACGATACGGGTTCGCTCGTTAAGCAACGCCAAGTATTCGTCGATTATAAGGTCGCCAGCGTCGTCGAAAGGGATCACCTTGAGTATGGCACCGGTCTGTTGGCAGACCAGTTGCCACGGTACGATGTTAGAGTGATGTTCCATTTCGGAGACGATGATCTCGTCTCCCGGTTGCAAAAGTGGCCGCGCATAGCTTTGCGCCACCAAATTCACACCTTGTGTGGTTCCAGTAGTGAGGATGATTTCTGCCCGATCCCGCGCGTTCAGTAACCGTTGCACGCTGTCGCGCCCGCCTTCGTAGGCTGCAGTCGCTTCTTCGCTTAACGCGTGCACCCCGCGATGAACGTTCGAGTTCGAATGGCGGTAATATTGGGAAATCGCGTCTATTACCACATCAGGTTTCTGGGGTGTGGCGGCGTTGGCGAGATAGACCAGCGATTTACCGTTGACCGTTCGTGATAGGAGTGGAAAGTCCTGTCGTTGCCTGAAGAGTGCAGTGCTGGCAGTTTGGGGAACGGTTTGTGCGGCGCTGCTCATAGAAACTCCCGTAAGCGCTCAGCGTCCGACAGATGACCGATGATCGATTGCGTGAGGTGCTGGCGTAACGGTGCCACACTTATCTGTTCGACGATCTCCCCGGCAAACGCGTAGGTTAAAAGGCCCCGCGCAGTGTCTCGATCCAGCCCTCGGGAGAGTAGATAGAAAAATGCATCCTTATCAAGCTGCCCAACCGTTGCGCCATGCGCACAGGCCACATCGTCGGCATAAATCTCCAATTCCGGTTTCGTGTCGACTTCGGCGTAATCGGAGAACAGTAAGTTTTTGTTAGATTGCTGCGCGTCGATATTCTGCGCCGCCGGATGGACAACTACTTTACCGTTGAAAACGCCGCGCGCGTGACCATCGAGGATGCCGCGGTAATTCTCGAGACTGATGGTGTGTGGGGTGAGATGGTCGATCCGCGTGTGGTGGTCAACATGCTGTCTCCCTTCACCCATGTATAGTCCTAGCAACTCGACCCGCGCGCCTGGCGCATTTAGTTTAATTGCCAGATCATGGCGGGCGAGTTGTGCGCCGAGCGAAATAGAAAAGCTCTTCAAACTGCTGTCCCGCGAGAGTGTCGCGTCTACCCGGCCGATATGAAATGCGTCGTCAGTTTCTTCCTGGAATTTGTAATGTTCGAGTTGTGCACCGGGCGCGGTATGGATATGTGTGATTGTGTTGGTGAAATTACAGGTTTTTGCATTGCCTATATACGTTTCTATTACTTGCGCACTAGAATTTGGACCAAGTGAGATCACAATCCGTGGAAACTGAGCTAGGTTTACGTCCTCGTCGCTCGCAACGAATAACAGGTGAACGGGCTTACGCAATTCGATATTGTCAGCCAGCTCGATGTACGCTCCTTCGTGCGCAAAGGCGGAATTGAGTGCTGTACATTCACCATTGTGGTCATTATCAAATAGTGCTGCCAGACCCGCTGGGGGGTTTTTCAACGTTTCGGCTAGGGACTGGACTGTGACGCCAGCAATCAGATCCACTCTATCCGACAAGCTAGCGTCATAGGCACCGTTGATGAATACTAGCTCGTCAGTCTCCTTTTCGCCTGCTTCGCGCAGACTCGCACCCGCTAGAAGGTCAGACACGCTCGGTGGCGAGCTTTTGGTGGTAACGCGAAATGTCTGCTCTGCGAGCCTGGTGAGGTCTGTATACTTCCACTCTTCGTTGCGAACCGTCGGAAAGCCCATGCTGTCAAATTGTGCCATTGCGCGATGGCGATGTTCACACAACCAGTCAAGATCGGCACCCGGGAGTTGATCCGCAACCCGGGCGAACTCCTCATTATAACTTGTGATGTTACCAGGAGTGTTCATGCCGCGTGCGCACCGTCCTTCAACCAATCGTAGCCCTGTTCTTCCAGTTTCAATGCGAGTTCTGGTCCACCGGATTTTACGATCCGCCCGCCCGATAATACGTGGACATAATCGGGCACTACATAATTGAGCAAGCGCTGGTAATGGGTGACCAGAACGAAGCTTCGCTTGGGGCTCCGTAGTTGTGTCACACCTTCAGCCACCGTTTTGAGTGCATCTATGTCGAGTCCCGAATCCGTCTCATCCAAAATGCCGAGTTTAGGCTCCAACACTGCCATCTGGAAGATCTCGTTGCGTTTTTTCTCGCCGCCGGAGAATCCCTGGTTGACCGAACGATTCAGCAGTGCCTCGTCCATATGCACGATTTTGATTTTCTCTTTGACATGCTGCAGAAACTCGACTGCGTCCAGTTCGGATTCGCCGCGATGAACGCGGATTGCATTCAATGCGGCCTTCAACATGTAGACATTGTTTACCCCGGGGATCTCTACCGGGTATTGAAAGGCGAGAAAGACACCCTCGCGAGCGCGTTCCTCGGCAGCCAGTGCCAACAAATTCTCGTTCTCGAAAAACACTTCACCGCTCGTGACGTCATAGCCGTCGCGACCGCTGATGACATGTGCAAGCGTACTTTTACCGGAGCCGTTAGGTCCCATAATAGCGTGTACTTCGCCAGCAGCTACCTTAAGGTTTAAGCCCTTTAATATGGGTTTGCCGGATACGCTGACGTGTAAATCTTGAATACTTAACATCTGTAAATCCTTGTAGAAATCCTAGAGCTGGTTTTTTATCAGCCGACCGCGCCTTCCAGACTCACGCCCAGTAGAGCTTGTGCCTCAACGGCGAACTCCATCGGCAGTTCCTTGAATACTTCCCTGCAAAATCCATTAACGATCATGTTCACGGCGTCTTCTTCAGCGATTCCACGTTGTCGGCAGTAGAATAACTGGTCATCGGCGATCTTGGATGTCGTTGCCTCGTGTTCTACCTGTGCGGTCGAATTTTTCGTTTCTATGTAAGGAAAGGTGTGGGCACCGCACTTGTCGCCGATCAGCAGTGAATCACACTGGGTGTAATTACGTGCACCATGCGCGCGACTACCTATTCGAACTAGTCCGCGATAAGCGTTCTGGCCTTTCCCGGCGGAAATCCCTTTGGAGATAATGGTGCTCTTCGTGTTCTCACCTATGTGCACCATTTTGGTGCCGGTGTCGGCTTGTTGATAGTTGTTGGTTAAGGCAACCGAGTAGAATTCTCCGACCGAATTATTACCCTGTAGAATGCAGCTCGGGTATTTCCAGGTAATCGCCGAGCCGGTTTCTACTTGAGTCCACGAAATCTTGGAATTGTCACCACGGCACACACCTCGTTTGGTAACAAAGTTGTAGATGCCGCCACGGCCATTCTCGTCGCCCGGATACCAGTTTTGTACGGTTGAGTATTTTATCTCCGCGTCTTTGTGCGCTACCAGTTCGACCACCGCCGCATGTAACTGATGCTCGTCGCGCATCGGCGCGGTACAGCCTTCCAGATAACTCACGTAGCTACCTTCTTCGCAGACTATCAAGGTACGTTCGAACTGACCGGTATTCGCCGCGTTGATGCGGAAGTAAGTTGAAAGCTCCATCGGGCAGCGCGTGTTTTTGGGGACGAAACAAAACGAGCCGTCGGTAAAAACGGCGGAATTCAATGCGGCAAAAAAATTGTCACCGGTCGGCACGACGCTGCCGAGGTACTCGCGCACCAGTTCGGGATGGTTTTGCACTGCCTCTGAGAAAGAGCAAAAAATAACCCCGGCGTCCGCCAATTTCTCCTTAAAAGTTGTTGCAACCGAAACGCTATCGAACACTGCATCGACGGCAACGCCTGCAAGCATTTCCTGCTCGCGCAGCGGAATACCGAGTTTCTCATAGGTCTCGAGCAACTTCGGATCTACTTCATTCAGACTTTTGGGTCGGTCGGCGTCTGACTTTGGGGCTGAGTAGTAGGAACTTGCCTGGTAGTCGATGGATGCGTGAGTGACGTGGGCCCAGTCAGGTTCCTCAAGTGTCAGCCAATGGCGGTATGAATCGAGGCGCCACTGCAGCAACCACTTCGGCTCGTTTTTTTTTCGCGAGATAAACGCGATAACCTCCTCGCTTAGTCCCGGTGGGACGGTATCTGTTTCGAGATCCGTTACGAACCCAGCGTCGTAACTGCGTGATACAAATTCTTCAACGTCGTTTGAGGTAGTTGCCATAAATGTCGCTCAGATGCTGAAGCTTTCGCCGCAGCCGCAGGTGTCCTTGACGTTGGGATTATGAAAGCGAAAGCCCTCGTTCAAACCTTCCTTGGTATAGTCGAGTTCGGTACCGCGCAAGAATGGGAAACTCTGCGGATCAATGACGATACGAACCCCCTCAGTTTCGAAGACGTGGTCTTTGTTATCGTTTCCACTGGTCGGCTCGACGATGTACATGTAACCGGAACAACCGGTCGGTTTCACTTTAATACGCAGGCTGTCGCCTTCGTCGGATTCGGACAAAAAGTTTTTCACATGAGATGCAGCGTTTCGAGTTAGCGTAATGGACATCGGTGAGCCCTCATGCATCCGTGATGACAGGTATCGAAATATTCTTGCGCGCCCCGGTAAGACTGAGATCCTGGCGCGTGGAGACGTCTATGACGCTCGGCCGGTGCGTCAATTCGTCCAAACTGATTTGGTTTAGAAAACCGCGGATTTGCCCGCTTAAATCTTGCCAGAGGTTATGGGTCAGGCATTGGTGCTCCGCTTGGCAATTCTGTTGGCCACCGCAGCGGGTGGCGTCAACCGACTCATCTACCGCGTCGATGACTTCGGCTACCGAGATTTCGCGCGTACCGCGCCCAAGCTGGTAACCGCCGCCTGGCCCGCGCGAGCTTGCGACCAAATCGGCGCGCCGCAAGTGGGCAAATAATTGCTCTAGATATGACAGGGAGATCCCCTGGCGCGCCGAGATATCGGACAACGCAATCGGTCCGCGTTCCCTGTGTAGTGCAAGGTCCAACATAGCGGTTACTGCATATCGTCCACGTGTGGTTAATTTCATGATTTTATTCCTGACAGGTTCCCGCGTGGGCGCGCAGAATCACATATCTGACTATTTTAGTCAAGAATGTCTAAGGTGTCGATAAGCCATTGAAACTCCTTGGAAAGGTGGAAGCGTTTTTGACTATTGCCGTTCTCCTCTAGCTTTAAGCTGGGTTCCGGGCTTGCCGCAAACCGTGGCCTCACCCAGGGAGTGCGGGCGTTCGCCGAGGCAGGAGTCATGTTAAATAGCCCTTGCTGGATCTCGGTTCACTACAAGTGTGCCAAAACAACGATCTGTTCCCTCATTTTTCGAGGAGAGGCCTTGGCTGGGGGGGGTGCTAAATCAATAGAAATGAACGGCGTAAGGGCGTTAGAACAATAGCAACCTTCCTCAAATCATTTTCTCGATCCGAACTAGTTGACCCTGTAACCGGGTTACCGCGTCGTGCTGTGCTCGGTGACGCTCGTGCTCCTTGGTGACCACGTCTTGGGGTGCTCGCTCAATGAACTTCGGGTTCGCGAGTTTTGCTTCGATACGAGCTAGATCTTTAGCGTACTTCTGGATTTCCTTTTGCAGCCGCTCGCGCTCAGCGCGCGGGTCTATCAGATCGGTAAGCGGGATCAGGATTGTGCTACTGCCGGCCAACGCGGTGGCGGCTTCGGGTGCGGCGTCAGGGTTGATACGATTAAACGAAGCAGCGTTGGTGAGTTGCTGTATGTAAGTGGTGTTGCCTTGTAGCCAGCGACGCTCGGTGTCTGTACCACCCTGTACCAATATCGGTAACTTTTTCTTCGGTGCGATATTCATCTCCGCGCGGATCCGTCGTACCCCCAGTACGAAATTCCGAAGCCAATCGAATTCCGCTAGGGCAGCATCATCGGCGGCAGCCGGTTTTGGCGGAGG
>CAZBOQ010000238.1:0-8459 GCA_964493555.1 uncultured Gammaproteobacteria bacterium
TTATGACGTCAAGGCCGTGTTCGAAACATAACTTCGCGTCTGGATAAAGCTCTGCCATCGAACTGCAAGTGGCCAAAATCGCGACATTTGCCTGTGCGGATGTTAGAACGCCTTTAGGATCATCGCTGATTTTGACCCCTAAGGGGCGTTTAAGTTGGGACACCTCGCCGACATCCTCACCGATGTGTGATCTGCTGATGGCGCCGGTAATCTCGACATCTTTCTCAATCAGATATTTAGCGATTAAGCTTCCCATGTTGCCAATGCCGAAGAGCACGGCCTTTATTTTACTCATCAAATTATCCTTTTGATTTAAGTGTTTAGACGCTTAAATTTGTTTCATCGCAGTTATGGTGGTCTTGCAGCCGGGCGAAATACCATTGGATGAAGTCCTCTAGCTGCCCCTCCATCTCTGAATAGGGTCCGGGTACGTAGTGCGCCGAATTCACACCCAACTGATTATTTTCGGTGATTGTTTTGTCTTGCAGCCCAGTTAGGCGCCACATCCAGGTTACTTCGTCCGTCTTGTAATCGTGATCCTCACGCGCACTAGCGTCCACTAACCAGGTAAGGTGTACATCCGTAGATGCTGGCCCTTTCGGTCGAAAGGAGGTTACGACTGCATGGTCGTTGCATAAGTAGATCGTTACTAACGGATTGAAATTGACGTGAGTCATGCCGCCGTCAAAGTCGCTGAGCTCCCCCATCAGGGGCGCTACCTTCTTGCCATCGCGCGTTTCAGAGTGACATCCAGAGGCGAGCGGGGTCCTCACGACTTGATAGAATTCTCCAGCGTCGATCCCGATATTCGAGAACCCGCCGACAGGATGTCCAAGACTTTTTGCACGCGTTTCGAAAGCTGTCATTTTCGGTTGATAGCTTGCCAGTGCTGATTTCGATGACGTGGAGCTTAGACCCGCACCCATTGCTAATAGCCAATCATCACCATGGATCTTTGCGAACTCAGGATGTGAGGGTTTGCAGTGATAGCATTCCCAGAAATTCTCAACGACTAATTTCCAGTTCGCTTTTGTTGAGATGATGGTCTCGTCAATAACTTTCGCGTTAGCTAATTTTTGCAATGCAATGTACGGTTTTATCTTCCGCAATGCAGGATCGAAATCAATCGGATCATCTTTAGCGAGATTTATGAATATCAGGCCTTCGAACACCTTGGTGTGGCAGGCATGTAATCCCATTTGGGATTTATCAAAATCACCAGACATGAGAGGGGCCGTTCGCAGCGAACCGTCCAAATTGTAGGACCAGGCGTGATAAGGACAGACGAACAGGCGAGCCTTACCGTGCTTTTTTATACAAATCCGTGATCCGCGGTGCCTGCAGACGTTGTAGAAGGCGCGAACCTTATCATCGGTGCCGCGGGACACGATGATGGATTCGCCTGCTACTTCGGTAAGAAAATATTGGCCGGTGTCTCGAAGTTGAGAAACATGTCCTGCTAACATCCATATTTTGTCGAATACGTGCGCGAGTTCGTTCTGATAGACGTCGATGTCGCTATAGAATGCCTGCGGAAGACTATGACCTGCTCGCCGTTCTTTTATGAGTGCCGCAACATAAGGGTCCAGTTTGTTTTCCTTCGTTAATCGCATCTATATTCGCCCTAGGCTTTCATGCCTTCGTACACTGCAGTGCCTAGGGCTCCATTCATGACGTTAGTCATTTTGAGGCCTACGTTTTTGTATAGATTCTCAAACCCGGCGGTGTTGCGCTCCTGACCGCCGTACCACATGAACATCAACATATCCCACCAGGCCGGGCTGACGCCCCAGTATTGTACGCAATTGTTCAAATCTTCTTCTTTGTCGGGGAGCGGTTGTTCCATTACCAATACTCGCGCGTCATCAGGCATCCTCGCCACGATACCTTTTAATATCTGCTCACAGGGCTCTTCCGCCCAGTTGTGCATGATATTGCGTAACATATAGGCATCGCCGTTGTCCGGGATCGTTTCTGCCTTGAAAAAATCCCCACTCACGGTCGAGCAGCGCTCCGATAACCCGGCATCATCAATGAAAGTCTTGGCACGTTCGCTTGTTTCGGGTTGATCGAAAATAATGCCTTTCATATTGGGGTATTTTTTCAGTATCTCGATAAGATGTCCGCCGTCACCACCGGCAATATCGACCAGCGTGTTGATATTGCCGAAATCATAGACTCCGAGTAGCGGAGCTAACGCATCTACATAATAGGATCGCATAGCCTGGTCAAATACCGCAGCGGGGTCTTCGTCTTTAGTCCATTCAAGATACCAGTCCTCCTTAATATCGGGCAGAGCATCATCCAATTCGATAGCCTCGCCCAATCGGGACCAAACGTCTAAATCACCCGCTGCGAGCATGACTTTGTAGCGTTGGCCTCGTTCGTGGTCAGATCGCAGGAGTTCGCTTATCTCTGTCAGCGAGAATTTGCCGTTCTCAATTCGAAATATGCCCGAGGTTGTCATGGCACGCAGCAAACGAAAAACCGAGCGGGGCGGCAATCCGGCTGCTGCCGCTACTTCTTCAGCGGGTTTAGGACCATCCTTGAGGTAATCGGGGATTTTATTTACGGTAACGTAGTAAAGTGCGGCCGCCAATTGATGGCCTGTCGCCATTTGAAGAAGTTTGCTTTCTAATGCGGAGTAGTCCATTGCAGTCGTCCTATGGTATGTAATAGCCGAGGAGAAGAGTTTGTGGTTCGTTGTCCACGGTACAATTGGTGATTGCCTCAGTGTAATTGCACATGAATGAAATTAGAAATAACTCGAACGCATTACTAATCGCTGCATTGGCGGGGAACTGTATTGCTGTTGCCGGATGGTGGCTGCAGCCGGAGACAATCTTCGGACTGATGCGAGGTCTCGACCTTACCGAAACCTCCGCGGGTTTGGTGGCCTCTGCCGAGGTTACGATGATTGCGTTTACCTCCATCGCGCTTGGATTCCGCGGCGGTAACTCCTACCGTCAGCTCGCACTGCTCGGTATCGGCATCGCACTTCTCGCGCATACGATATCGATATTAGCCAGCTCTTACGCACTCCTGCTTTTATTGCGACTGTTGGCAGGTATCGGCGAGGGCTGCCTACTTGCTGCCATTACAGCGGTGCTAGCTTCAAGCATGGACCCGGATCGGCGTTATGCTCAGGTTACCGCCGCCACGGTAGCGTTCCAAGCTTGCTTGCTCGCCCTGATTCCGTGGTGGATCCCGGACTATACGCATACCCAAGTGTTTTCGGCGTTGGCAATCGTGACGTTATTGCTTGCGCCTATGGTGTTTCTGTTGCCCCGAGACAGGCCAGACAAGAAATCCGTAGAAAACGCGTTTGGTTTGGGGGGCACACACGCCTACATATTAGTGGTCGCAACCGCGATCTGGACTAATGGTTCAGGGGCGATGTGGGCGTTTTCTGTGGCAATTGGGGCGGGCACGACACTGGATTCGCAGCAGGTGGGTACCGCAGTAGGATTCTCAACGATGGGTGGGATCGTTGGTGGTATCGTTGCTGCCTGGGTTGGACGCCGTTGGGGACGCTTCTCACCACTTCTTTGGGCGATGGTAGTAAATGTAATCGCGGTATATTTTCTGGTTCATGCGGCGAGTGGGATAGTTTTTGTAGTATCGTTAGCGACGGCGACATTTTGTACATTTTTTGTTTACCCCTATCTACTTGCAGCGGCAGCGGAACTTGACTCGTTGGGCGGATGTGCGGCTGCCGTTGGGGGTGCTTTCATACTGGCTGGTGGGGGCGGCCCGATATTCGGGGGGGTGCTTATCGGCTGGTTCGGCGGATTTGAGGGTATCGCGTGGGGTTTAGTCGTCTGTACGTTAGTGACGTTAGGTCTACTGAGTTACGTCAAGCAGAGATCGCGGATACTTTCCTGATTCAGGGGCGGTCCGAGGGCCGTGGTTAAATATCCGAATTAAGAAAGTGATTCGGCTAATTCCCGAGCTGCTCGGAGACCGCTCTCGACGGCTCCATCCATGAAACCGCGAAATCCATTAGCGATATCGCCCCCAGCAAAAAACAGTCGATTTTCAGATTGTTGCAGGGCGCTGAGGTAGTTGGTGATTTGCGTCGGCCGAAACGCACACCACATTCCTTGGGAATAAGGGTCGAGGTTCCAGTCGTAACCAAAAGATTCAAGGACTTCTGCTTGTGGTAACCACTGTCGGATCGCAGCCTGCATTTGCCTATCGTCGTTGAGATCGAGGAGTTCGGGCGATGGTCCCAATCCGCAGACAATGGTGCTGTCTTCGAGGTTATCAACGGTGAATATCATTGACGCTGGAGCCGTATCCGCGGCAAACGCCATCAGCGGTGGTAAGCTTCCCTTTATTCGCGCATAGAATTTGACACCGCTACCGCCGTGTCGTTGCTTTGCCATTTCAGTTTTCTGTGGCATTAGCGGGGGCGAAAATTCGATATCATCCAGAGTGTTCACTGGTACCGCTATCACTACCGCGCGTGCGCTGATGGTTGCGCCAGTATCGGTCGTTAAAACCGCTTGTTGTGATTCTTGTTTTACGCTTATGACGGGCGTTCCTAGGGAAATCTCGGCGCGGGCGTCGGCCACGATCGCGGCGACAAGAGCTGCTGTCCCTTCGCGAATCTTGTACATCATCGCATTGCCGTAAGAGTTGTAATCACTATGTAATCGGAACCAGTGCAGGACCTGGAGCAGGCTTACGTTTGTATTGAAATTGCTGCAGACGGCACCGAAGAAACTGGCGACGAGATCCTTTTCTTCCTGATTGAGGTTTTTCAGATCTATTCCGTCTTGTACGCTGAGCGTATCAGCTGCAGCTTGAGCCTTACTGAGTAAGGGATCGTATGGGTTCGGATAAATTCCCCACGCATCGCTGAAAAACTCATTTATCGGTTCCCGCAAGATACTGTCCAGCGCGCCATAATCGCCTTTCTTAACCTTTCCGTCAGTTATCCAGTAGACGTCTTCCGGCACACTGGTGCCAAGATCGGAATCTAAGTTCAATCCGTAGCGGGTTATCTCCGCCCACATGTGGGGATTCCCCCAAAAGGTCCAATTACCACCGAGCTCTACTTTGTGTCCTGCGAATTTGGTTGTAAAAACTCGGCCGCCCAGGCGGTTTCGAGCCTCCAGGATCTGACAGGTGAATCCCTGTTGTTTGAGCTCACGCGCGGCGATCAAACCGGCCAGACCTGCACCGATAATTGCAACATCACAGTCCGTCTGCGAGCTGTGTCTAGTGTATTTTGACTGAGTGGTGGGCTCGCTGTCAGCCTCGGGGCTTAATGAGGCAGTTGTGCTTAGAACACTAAGGGCAGCGACATTTTTGACGAACGTGCGGCGCGAGCTATCACCACTTAAGTTGCCTTCGTTGAGTGTTTTAAGCGGTCGGGATCCTGGAGTTTTCTTCACGACTAAGATACCTCGTGATGCATGTTGGAAACCCCGACATTGTAGGGTTTCCTATTCGCCTGGCCAAGCGACATTGGAGCCAGGTTAGCTCTGCATCATGCTCGACATGATTAAGAAGTTCGATGATAAACAATCCGAAAAGAGATGATGCAACTCGTTCAGCTCGTCTTTGATCTATGAACCGTGCGAGGAGATATTTAAATCGGCGTTGAGTGGTATGCAGCTCGGCTGTCATACTATTGTTAGCCGATGCGGTAAAAATGAAGTGCCACCCAGTCGAATAAAAACGTTGGCGAAACAATTCTAATAGAACAGGCTAGTCGTTTTAATCAGAAATATGTCGATAAAAGCAATGCTTCGACGTTGTCTGGCAATAATAGGAGAACGATATGAATGAAACTAAGAAAAGCTTAATTATATTCATTATTTTTATAGCTCTTGCTTTTTTCGTTTCAGTATCTGCCGATGCGGATAAAAAAAATGGCACAGATATGGGCGCTGAACAGTTGGTTGTGGGATTTTGGCCGAATGACAGCTGCAAAAAGACTAGTGAGGCAGCAGGGTTTTATCTGCACACGTCTGGTGTGATGTTGGAATCTGCGGATAAATTGAGAAAAAGTGGCAATGAGAAAAAGTCTAAGGAATTGTATGAAGCAGTCCATTTTCTTTCAACGCTGTCAATGCACGCAGCAACAAGTTTCGAAGCATTCTGTAAAAGATAGAAGATGGCATTGCGCGGTTTTCGGAAAAACAATTCAATAATTACTACGAACAAGGACAGTCGCAGAAGGATTTTTGGGAGATGGTCACAATTCAACATCTTCTCGCTATGCTTGCTATATCTAATGCTAAGCACTTCCCGTACTGGCGGAATTAAAAAGGTATAGATCGACTTATAGTGAGCGCCGTCAGTCAATGAAGTTTATCGAACTTGAGCCGGTTGCCGGTATTCTGATCACCTTTCTTGTGGCGACGGTATTGTTGATTTCCGTGGTGATGGTGGAAGAGCCCGCTAACAGCCGCGGTGAGGTGCACAGCGAAATTCAATCGATGCGTCAAGGTGGCGATGCAGCGTCGCGCAACACGGATATTTTCTCACAGGTCTGGGGGCTCGGTTTGTCGATGATTGTGATGTATGCGTTGTTCATGAGTCTGGGGGTGAGTCCACAACGGCGCGATAGATGCCTTGCTCTCTACCTAGGCTGTGCGACGTTGTTCGTCGGTGCGACTTGGAGTGCTTTGATGGTGACTTACCGAGATTCGTGGACCGGAGTGATGCCGCCAACCTTTCTTGGTTTTCCGATACCTTCGGCGTGGATGTTGTATGGAATGTGGGCGTCTCCGCTTCTATTCATAGCAATCTATTGGTTTGGTTTTCGGCGTTGGATTTTTACTGTAGAAGATGAAAATCGTTATGAAGCACTGTGCGCTCGCCTTCGTTCGACTGGTCGGCACTGGGATTGATGGAAGAATATCGCAGTCCGATTATTCTCGGGTCAATCATCTTGTATATGGTCATTTGCATAGGCGTGGGCATCTGGGCTATGCGTCGTACACAATCCTCTCGCGATTTCTTCATGGCAGGGCGCAGCCTCGGCGCCTTGGTAGCCGCTGTCGCGATTTTCTCCAGCGGTCTCAGTGGCTTCGGCTTTGTTGGTGGCCCCGGATTAGTCTACACCACGGGGCTCAGTTCCCTGTGGATGGCGGTAGCTTCGTCTATTGGGTACACGACGGGTTTTTTTCTCCTTGCCAAGCGCTTACGGATCGTCGCGGGCACACACGATATCGTTTCGTTGCCGGACGTCGTCGCGGCGCGATACAACAGCGAGATCGCGCGGCTTTTAACGGCAATCGCTATCATCCTCGGAGTCATGGGTTATCTAGCAACACAGATCCTCGCGATGGGTGTGGTGTTGCAATCCATCCTTCTGGCCAGTGGACTGTCTCTCAGCTTGATTGCTTGTATCGCCGTTTCGACAGGAGTTTTAGTATTTTACTGTGTTACCGGTGGGATCATCGCATCTGTTTATACCGATCTGATTCAGGGCTTACTGATGGCAGCTGTGGGTGTGTGTGTTGTCATCGCCGCAAACGCCGCACTTGATGGCGGTTTGGCAGGTGCTTCGATGGAACTGTGGTTAGACGACCCAGAATCGATAGGCCCATTCGGTACTGTAGGTGGGATCACTTCGCTTTGTTGGTACTTTATCTTTGGCCTTGGCTTCGCTGGTCAACCACATGTCATCACCAAGATGATGATGAGTCGAACGGTTGGGGATGCACGCAACATGCTACCGATTGCAGTAATCGGCTATGCGTTTGCCGCGATGCTATGGTTGGCTATCGGTGTAGCGATGCGGGCATTGGTCATTCAAGGTACGCATCCAGAGCTTACTGCGGCCGATCTGGCGGCGCCTGAGTTTCTACAACATTACGTTCACCCGGTGTTGGCTGGGTTGGTTTTCGCAGGCTTGTTTGCCGCCATCATGTCGACCGCCGACGGGTTTCTGAATATTGGGAGCGCTGCCGTAGTGCACGATATTCCAACCGCCTTAAGGGGCCGCGGACTCGACAGGGAACTGTTCTGGGCACGGATGGCTACTGTAGGACTAGCGATTGTTGCCGCAGGATTTGCTCTTTATTCATACTATGCAAATGCACGGTTGGTAGCATTACTTGGAGCGTTCGGTTGGTCGACCTTCGCTGCGGCACTGGTACCGGTCGTTGCTCTGGGTCTGAATTGGAAGCGCGCAACGGCGCGCGCGGCGTGTGCTGCAATTATTCTCAGTCTCGTAGTTAATTTCACCATAGAATTGTTCAATATAACCTTACCGTTTGGGATCCAGGGAGGGATGTTGGCGATACTAAGTTCTATGATCGTTTTTATCGTTGTCTCCCTGTTGAGTAGTCAGCGGAAGTTGGACCCCGTGATAGAGGAGGTTATGGACATTTGACTGTAATTTGAAAGGGTCTGTACGGCATCCTTAAAAGCCGGGTAGGGGATAACACCAGGGCGAGCGAATAGGTGACGTTCGTTTTTACCGGTCATCCCTCACT
>CAZBOQ010000239.1:0-7973 GCA_964493555.1 uncultured Gammaproteobacteria bacterium
TAAATGCAAACCGCGTTAACTGATTTAGTGAAAGACTCTGCCGACGGCATTGAGGCGGAGGAGATCCTGCGCAGTTGCGTTCACTGCGGATTCTGTACGGCGACTTGCCCTACTTATCAGTTGACCGGCAACGA
This sequence comes from uncultured Gammaproteobacteria bacterium, assembly GCA_964493555.1. Taxonomy (GTDB): domain Bacteria; phylum Pseudomonadota; class Gammaproteobacteria; order JADZEE01; family JADZEE01; genus CAZBOQ01. Next base: position 135 of record CAZBOQ010000239.1, read on the forward strand.
ACTTGACGGACCCCGTGGGCGCATCTATTTGATCAAATCGCTACTCGAAGGCGCGCCTACAACGCGCGCAACCCAACTGCATCTTGATCGTTGTTTGACCTGCCGTGCGTGTGAAACGGCCTGTCCGTCTGGGGTTCAATATGGCCGCCTATTGGATATCGGGCGATCGGCACTGGCCACGCGGCAACCACGGAAAGTCTCCGAGCGCGTCGCACATTGGTTGCTCAGAAAATTAGTTGCACACCCGCGACGGTTAAGTACCCTGCTTGCACTCGGCCGCGCAGTTCGCGGATTTTTGCCGACACCAATGAGAACGCTGGTGCCCACCGTTCCCAAACGCTGGGGATGGCCGGCGAGACGCAATACGAGGCGCATGCTGTTACTTGCCGGTTGTGCGCAATCAGCACTCGCGCCCAACATCAATGAGGCCTGTGCGCGAGTGTTTGACCGACTGGGGATCACGCTAGTGGAAGCAGTGCAGGCGGGATGTTGCGGCGCTTTGAGCCAACACCTGTCGGCGAGCGAAGAAGCCCGGCTATTTATGCGTCGCAACATTGATGCTTGGTGGCCATATGTCGAGGATGGTGTGGAGGCCATCGTTATTACCGCCAGCGGTTGTATGACGACAGTGAAAGAGTACGGATATTTGCTGCGCGGCGATCCGCGTTATGCGGAGAAGGCTAAACATATTGGTGCGCTATGCTTGGATCCGAGCGAGGTGTTGGCGGTGGAGGATCTGGAGGAATTAGCACGGCCGATAGCGGCGCCGATGCCGATCGCCTTCCACGCGCCGTGCAGTTTGCAGCATGGCTTACGTTTGTCCGGGACGGTGGAGAAGTTGTTGCGGGGTTGCGGATTTTATCTGACCGCCATCGATGAGCAGCACATGTGTTGTGGATCTGCCGGTACCTATTCGCTACTACATCCGCGCTTTGCCGGTCAGCTGAGGCGTCGAAAGCTCAAATCATTGTGCGCTGGTTCGCCAGTATTGATCGCAACTGCGAACATCGGCTGCCTTTCGTTTCTGCAACAGCGATCACCGGTGCCGGTGATGCATTGGATAGAGCTATTGGATGGTAATTTCGTAACCGATTTCCCTCACCTCAATCCTCGCCCAGTGGCAGAAGATTACTCCTTTTAGAAAACCTTTAAGACTCCATTATCTATGTCATCCAGCTCTTCAATAAATTCATCGAGTCCGGACGAGGGTGGATTGCCGTCATAAATCAGGTAAGTGCGCTGCTGGCGGAATGCTTCCCGGGTAAACGTATAAGGATCCAACGCCGCCTCATCGCGGACCCGCGTGGCCTCCAGCAAATTGGCCCGTTCGTTAACTGCCTGCAACGCAGTGAGTGGAATTGTGATGGTGGCGGCCATATAAAACAGCGGGCTTAGAAATAGACTGGAAACGCGATCCGGTACATCACGAACAGTGTCTGGACCGAACATCGGCAACATCAGATAGGCTCCTTCCTCTGCGCCCCAGACACCGAAGGTTTGCCCTAGATCTTCATCGTTCTGCGGTAGGCCAATACCTGTGGCGGGGTCGAACAGGCCGCCGATCCCAACGGTGCTGTTGATGATAAAACGGCCAGAGTCCTGGATGCCTTGGCCGAATTTGCCTTGCAGGATAGTGTTCACAATGGTGCTCAGATAAGTCACATTGTCGAAGAAATTCGTTACACTGTCGCGCACCGCCGGGTGCGTAACTTTGACGTAACTGCGCGCTACGGGTTGAAAGACCTTCTTGTCCAGGCCGTCGTTAAAGTCGTAAATCTCTCGGTTGGTTTGTTCGTATGGATCGCCCGGATCTCCACTCGATTGACCAGTGGTTGCGCAACCAGATACGGTCGCCAGGACCAGTAAGCTGAAAAACACTGTTACCAGCCGACAAAACCTCTTTGTTATCATTGTTCTACCTCTGTCTACCTGCCCCCCAAGAATACCAGACTTTATAGCCCGTTACCTTAACCGGATCTTAACTGCATGGCCCACCGCATTTAAGTTCTACGGCTACCGAGTCACTCTCCCTCATGCCGGCTTATCTTGGCATTCAGTTTTTCGACCAGTGAATCGAAACCCTCTTTTCGCAGCACGGATGTGTAGTCAGCCCGCTTTACCGATAGGTCGCTGACGCCGTCAGCAATGACGTTGACGATCATCCAATTACCTTCGGTAGCAGGATGAACGACATAGGATAGTGGTACGTTGCCGCCGTCGGATTTTACCAACTCAGTTTTGATCAGCAGGTAATCGCGATTTTGTGGTTCTGCGGCCAGGAAATTGAAGGTTTCGCCATTAAAGCCGTCGAAACGCGCCGCGTAATTCGCCGTGCTCAGTTTCGCGAATACCTCCAGGAAATGCCTCTGCTGTCTTTGGTCCAAATCTTTCCAATGGCGACCAATGACGATTCTCGCGATAGTTGGAAAATCGAAAATATCATCGATCACTGGGCTTAGGGCATCGAAACGCCCCGCGTAGCCAAGCTCAGGGGCTCTGTGCATTATGTCGAGAAGCGCGTTATGCAGGCGGTCTATGAGTTGCTTGGCCGGCGCCTGCTCGATTGCGTCGGCAGCGACGCAGCTCAACCCGCCGATGACAATCACCACGGTGAAAAACAGTGTTCGAAGCATACCTGTGAATTGGCGTATTGTTGCTAGATTCACAACATTATCCTTACACTGTTGTAGCACAATCGTCGAACCAAGAAAACTGAACAACCAAAGCTTTGAGTCCTGTTTGCATTATTGGTTCAACCGGCCATATGTCCGCCCTTTCCAACGAGAACGCTCGCCGCGCCAGTAGCGAAACGCAGAATTCCAAGTCATCACCAGGTAGGCAGTAGCGATAAGCGGTAGCGCCAGCGCCCAGACGAGTGACCGATGGTAAAAACGCAGCGTCGGCAGATAAGTCGTAAACATAGTCGCGAGCGCCAGGCTCGCCGCCAGCGCGCTTGCTGGGTCTGATCCTATGCCAAGGGCCAGTCCTGCCACAGGTACTAAGTAGGCGGTCAGCATGATTGCTGTACAAGCGAGCAGCATCGCGCTTGAGTACCCGAGCTGGGTGAACGCGGTTCGCGCGACCATGTCGCAAATGGTCGCGAAGTCGTAAGCGCGCACGCTGTGAGCTGAATGGGTTAGTCCGATCCAGGTCAGATGGCCACGGCGCTTGATCTGCCTTGCAAGCGTTACATCGTCGATCAATGCGTGCTTCATGGTGGCAAATGCCCCCGTTTCACGGAGTACCGAAAAACGAGTGAGGATACAGCCGCCGGCGGCTGCAGCGAACCAGATCGCAGGAGAGTTGGCGAGTTTGAATGGGTAAAGAAGCTTAAAGAAGTAAATAAACGTCGGTAGCAACGCTCGTTCCCAGAATGTTTGCATGCGTAGTTTCGCCATCACTGACACCAAGGCAAGCTTTTCTCGGGTAAGCTTGTTCGAGAGGCTTGTTAACATTCCCGGGTCCAGCCGGATATCGGCGTCGAGCAATAATACAAACTCGGTGTCAACAAATTGCAGGCCTTGTTCCAGCGCCCATAGTTTGCCACTCCATCCCGGAGGAGGAGGCTGTCCGGTGACTATCCGAAGATTGGCGATGCGGCATTCTTCGGCCATGATCCCGGTTCGGTCTTCCGACTGATCATCCACTAGGACGATCCGCAAACCATGACCTTGCCTAGATAGTGCGTTCAGTGTGGCGCTGATGCAGGATTGTTCGTTGCGGGCAGGTACTATTGCGGTTATGTGACTGAAGTCATTGTCGTGCTCAGCTGAGGCCTCCAACGACTCCGCGGTGCCCCATGGGCGCCAAGGCACAACTAGCACAATTAGCCAGATCAGAAATGCCGTAACGGTTAGCCAGAGCAAGGAGAGCCCAGGCGCGATCAGTCGGCAGGAAATTTAGGCGACGCGTTGCTTATCGTCGGCGTCTTTGGCGACGTTTTCCGCCTTGATTACTAGCGTCGGCCTACCGGGTTCGGTGTCTTCATAGGAGAACGGGACTTCGGGTGCCATTGGCCCGTCAGTACGTGGCCCCATTAACGCCACTTTGAGTGCTTTTAGAGGGTTTGCAAACGTATCGTTGACAGCTGTCGCCTCGAAGCCACAATGCACCATACAGTCGGCACACTTCGGGTTCCTACCCGTGCCGTAGTTCTCCCATACCGTATCGTCCAGTAGTGACTGAAACGAGGTGGTGTAACCTTCGCCGACCAGCAAATAGCACGGTTTTTGCCATCCAAAGACATTGCGCGTCGGGTTTCCCCATGGCGTGCACTGGTAGGTTTGATTGCCTGCAAGGAAATCCAGATAGAGCGAAGATTGGTTGAACCGCCAGTTACGGCCTTTCCCTAATTTGAAGATATCCCGAAACAACTGCTTGCTGCCCTGACGCTTCAAAAACACATCCTGCTTCGGTGCACGCTCGTAGCTATATCCAGGACTAATGGTTGCGCCTTCCACACCTAATGCCATCGCCATATCCAGAAACTCGGCAACTTCCTCCGGTTGCTCTCCCTGAAACAGCGTGGAATTTACGGTTACGCGAAAACCTTTCGAACGCGCAAGCTTTATTACTTCAACGCATTTGTCGAACACGCCATCGCGACACACCGACGCGTCGTGCCTGTCCTGGTTACCATCGAGGTGAATCGAGAAGGTTAAATATGGTGACGGTTGGTAATCCCCCATGCGCTTCTCGAGCAGTAGTGCATTAGTGCAAAGATAGACGAACTTCTTGCGCTCGATATAACCACGTACGATTTGCGGCATTTCTTTGTGGATAAGTGGTTCGCCGCCCGCGATCGAAACAATGGGCGCACCGCATTCGTCGATCGCATCCATGCAGTCGTCGAAGCTGAGACGCTTGTCAAGGATGTCTTCGGGATAATCTATTTTGCCGCAACCTGCGCATGCTAAATTGCAGCGAAACAACGGCTCAAGCATCAACACTAACGGATACCGAGATTGCCGGCTTAGTTTCTGCTTCAATAGGTAACGTGCAACACGATACTGTTGAATTAGCGGAACGCCCATTTATTGCTCCGGATCGTAGGAATTAATCTTTTTTTTCAGGTAATTACGAAGCTGCTCCAGTGTGCTTTAAGATACTGTAATCGGCCGATGATGTCGAGAACCCCGCAAAAACTGACCATTTGCGATTCTCTTGCAACGCCCAGATCGGCTCTCCATAATGCCCGGTTGGATCAACCTAGGTTCCTTAACGCATGATAGATCCCGCGGTTTATCCGCTTCTGTCCAAGGTCGAATCGCCGGCGGATATCCGTTTGCTGCCAGAATCCCAGTTGTTGCGGTTTGCCAACGAGCTACGCGCTTTTCTCATTGAGTCGGTCAGCCAGAGTGGTGGCCACTTCGGCGCGGGGCTGGGCGCGATCGAGTTGACTGTGGCGTTGCATTATTTGTTCAACACTCCGGAGGATCGTTTGGTGTGGGACGTGGGCCATCAGGCCTATCCGCACAAAATCGTCACTGGCCGCAAGGAACGCATTCAGACTATCAAGAAGTGGGGCGGTCTTGCGCCCTTTCCGAAGCGTGACGAAAGTGCCTACGACACTTTTGGGGTTGGCCACTCGAGTACCTCCATCAGTGCTGCGGTCGGTATGGCGATTGCCGCGGCGCACGATGGTACCAACCGCAAAGCTGTGGCCATCATTGGCGACGGCGCCATGACCGGTGGGCTCGCCTTTGAGGCGCTTAATCACGCCGGAGATGTGGGTGTCGATGTGATGGTGATTTTGAACGACAACAATATGTCGATTTCTCCGAATGTAGGTGCGCTTTCCAATCGTTTTGCGCAGATTCTTTCCGGGCGACTATACGCAACGGTGAAAGAAGGGAGTAAGAAAGTGTTGTCCAGCATGCCTAACGTCTGGGAGTTCGCCCGCCGGGCGGAATCTCATATGAAGGGACTAATCGTGCCTGGTACCTTGTTCGAGGAATTCGGTTTTAACTACATTGGCCCAGTCGATGGTCACGATCTACCGACGCTCTTAACCACCGTACGCAACGTAAAGGATCTGAAAGGACCGCAGTTGCTGCATATCATTACTACGAAAGGTAAAGGTTACGCGCCGGCGGAAGAGGACCCGGTCAAATATCACGCGGTGTCGCCATTCGAACCGCAACAGGGCGTGGTACCCTCAGGCAAACCGTCCAAACCGACCTACAGCAAGATCTTCGGTAACTGGGTATGTGATATGGCGGTGTTGGACAGGCGTTTGGTGGCGATCACCCCGGCTATGCGTGAAGGTTCGGATCTGATTCGCTTTTCCGAACAGTTCCCGGACCGCTACTTCGATGTCGGCATAGCCGAGCAACACAGCATCACGGTCGCTGCGGGGATGGCCTGCGACGGCGTGAAACCGGTGGTGGCGATTTACTCGACTTTTTTGCAGCGCGGCTACGATCAGCTAATCCATGATGTGGTGAACCAGAACCTACCGGTACTGTTCGCCATCGATCGCGCTGGTCTGGTCGGTACCGACGGGCCAACTCATAATGGTAGCTATGATCTCACTTTCTTACGTTGCTTACCCAACATGGTGGTAATGACGCCGTCGGATGAAAATGAATGTCGGCAAATGCTCTATACGGGGTTCTTGTTGGATCAGCCTGCAGCGGTTCGTTATCCTCGTGGTGCCGGGCCGGGCGTAGACGTAGAGCAGGAAATGCGCATGCTCCCGGTTGGTCGGGCAGAGTTACGCCGGGAGGGAAAAGGCATCGCGATTCTCGCCTTCGGCACTATGGTTGCGCCTGCGTTGGAAGTCGGCGAATCCTTGAACGCGACGGTGGTCAATATGCGTTTCGTCAAACCGATCGATGAGCAGATCATTTTGGAAATGGCTGGGAGCCATGAGCTCTTGGTTACCGTCGACGAGAACGTGGTCGCCGGTGGTGCCGGCAGCGCCGTCAACGAAACACTCGCTGCCCACGGGCTCGCCCATCCGGTTATTAACTATGGTTTGCCGGATCGCCTGATCCAACATGGCTCGCGCGACGATATGCTGAACGAGGCGGGAATGACAGCGGAAGGTATCAATAGGTTCATTGAACGGTTTCGGAACAAGTCTGAGATTTCGTAGCCTTTGCCGCTCGCAGCCTTGTCTTGTTTTTCAGGACACAGGGACTTACCGAGCTAACTGAAAGTTAGCGAAGGGTCGCCTCTTTCTCGGTGTGAGGAAGAACGACATATCTAGTCACCCACGATCTTTTCCCCCGAATCTAAAAAACGCGTCAAGTCCGCTCCGGTGATCTCGCCCATGGTTGAAACCCGGAACATGGTTTTGGCGAGTTCGCCTTGTCCTGCGTAGATAATGAAGCCGTCTTGCTTCAAGGCATCGTGAAAGCTCGCGTAGTTGATACCCTCCGGCAGATGATACGTGCTCAGAACCACCGAAGAATCTTCGACGGCCAGCAGCGGTTTTATCCCTAATGCCTGTAAGCCCTCACGCACCTGTCCGGCAAGTTGCCGATAGCGTTCGTAGCGGCTAGGTTGACCGCCCTGCTCGGAGAGCTCTTTCAATGCCTCGTGCAATGCGTAAAAAGTTTGAACGGACTGTGTAAATGGAGTCCCGCCGTGCTCTTGATTAACAAAGTAAGCCTTGAGATTAAGATATAGACTGCGTTCCACCGCATCGTCCAAAGCGGTGCGCGATACAATCACGAAACTCGTACCGGGAACGCCGTGCAGGCATTTGTTAGCGGTTGCGGCACAAGCGTCGATGCGCGATTCGTGGAATGGAATCGCTTCCGCCCCAAAGCTGCTGACGCCGTCCAACAACATGCGCACACCATGTTCCTTACATAGCTCACCCAGCAATTG
>CAZBOQ010000240.1:0-2323 GCA_964493555.1 uncultured Gammaproteobacteria bacterium
TTGGAAAATATTAAAATCCACCAAGGGTGTATTGCCGGTCGCCATTAAAACGATCATGGTTTCCCCCACCGCGCGGACCACACCTATCATTACGCCGGAGAAAATGCCTGGGCTGGCCGTAAGGAGCACTACCCTCACCATCGTTTGCCAGGGCGTCGCGCCTAACGCCAGCGAACCCACGGTGAGGTGACGAGGGACCTCAAAAACAGCATCTTCGCTGATTGAAAAAATAGTCGGAATTACAGCAAAGCCCATTGCCAAACCGACGACGAGCGAGTTGCGCTGATCAAACGGTATCCCCAGCTCGCTAGTTAACCAGGCCGGCATGTCACCAGCAAAAAAATTGGCCTCGATAGGCTCGCCAAGTGCAACGGCAACATAAACCGCCGCGATAACGACGGGCACAAGTAACGCAGCTTCGAAACCATCTGGAACCGCATGACGCACATTGCCGGGCAGCCAATGCCAAACGTAGGCCGCGAAAAGAATGGCGACAGGCACGAACAGCAACACGCAAAACACTCCCGGCAAATTGCCCTCGATTAACGGTGCCAACCAGAGCCCTGCCAAGAAACCAAGTATCACCGTTGGCAGCGCCGCCATAATCTCGATGGTTGGTTTGACATACCTACGCATCCGTGGCGACATAAAGTAGGCCGTGTATACAGCCCCCAAGATCGACAACGGTATTGCAAAAAGCATCGCATAGATGGACGCTTTTATGGTGCCAAAAGCAAGTGGAGTCAGACTGACCTGCGGTTCAAAATCACTGCTGGCCTAGCTGGATTGCCAGATGTACTCAGCACTCTGTCGTGATTCATACCAAACCTTACCCCAAAGGGAATTCCACGAAACCTCGGGGTGCTCGTTATCAATCGCCCAGACCCGGAGTTGGTCTTGCGTATCGAGCATTAGTATCGTATCCGCGCGCGGGGCGATATTTACAAGCTGCAGTGGGCCCTCGGATACATCCGTGACCAGTAGGGTCCGGTGGGCAGTGGTGTGATAAACACCCTGCGTACCCGTTTCATCGACGGCAGCGAATCCCTTCCGAAAGTATTCTGAAGCGATGCTGGTGATCGGCGCATGCTGATCAGCGAATGTTCGTACCCGCGCGAGCGAGTATTCGTTACTTTCGTCACGCACAGGAAACCATTGGGTGACGGAACCAGATGAGTCGCCAACCAGTAACGAGATCCCGCCGACCAAATTCTCTACGGCACTGATTCGTACCGGAGAAGACACGGCACGAACACGGTCGACTAGCCGCGGGACAGTGACATCGATGAGACTGTAGAAGCTAATGGAGCCGTCTCGAGTCGCAACGTACAAAGATTCCTGATTAGGACTCAACACCAGATGAGAGACTGACTCCACATCCAATTGCAGTTCCGCGCGTTCAATGGCGACCGTGATATCGTCCTCATCCAACAATGAGCGGGAAACCGTATAACGTGCCGCAATAAGGCGCCGGTCCGTGGTGAGCGCGACCACCGTAGTGCGCTCCTCGTCGCCTTGCACCTCTAGGTCAAGCAACGCAGCGCCTTGTTCATCGACAACAATAGGCGCCTCGCCCAACGGAAAAGCAACCGCTGGTGTGATTTTCCGGACGTCATTGGGGTAAGTAACTCGGTATGTGTTTTTGAAAACCACTGCCCTGCCATCTGTCATACCGAGGGCGAATAGTCCTCCCGCCGGATCGCCCGCGGCGTTTGCGCTGGGCATATCCACAGTAACGCCGGGCAATTGATACTCGGCAATAAGCGTTCCGTCGGCGAGATTAAAATACCTTACTAGCGCCTTGTTGGTCAGTTGCATCCCGATCTCTGCATACTCCTCGGTAGCCATCCGTAACGTTCTCCCGCGATCGTCAGCGCTGATCCGGTAAGACGAGATAGGTTCAACAGATGCCGCTCGAAATAGCGGCAAAACCACGAAAACCAGGTAAAAGAAAATAAGCAGGATAGCCAGAATTACGCCAACGCCGCCTACAGCCATGACGACGCCCATGCTCCTGTCCTTTAAGGTCCGCCACCAACGCCGGCGTAGAGCACGCGAGTCCTTTTCTCCGGATGAGAGTTCTGCTGCTATTGCGTCAGTCATAGCTTTTCAAAATAAAAGAAGCCCCGTTGTGCAGGGCTGCACGATACTACTTAATATTTACTTCCCGTCATTCAACCTGAGCGGTATTAATCCCGCCGAGCTTCGCGAGTTGTTTGCGCGCCACCTTTGCCGGCAACGGTATGTAACCATCTTTGACTACAACCATCTGGCCTGTTTTGGAGAGCACCATCGTAATGAACTGTTGCTCTAAGGGCGATAA
>CAZBOQ010000241.1:0-3898 GCA_964493555.1 uncultured Gammaproteobacteria bacterium
AGGCGACCTCGACAGCAATCCCAGTCGAACGGTACCGATACTGAGCGTCGACAGCGGCATGTATCTGGAGCGCAACTTCTCGATGCTTGGTAACGGTTACATGCAAACACTGGAGCCGCGCGTCTACTATTTATACGTCACTGAAACCGAACAAGACCATCTGCCATTGTTCGATACTGGGCGCCACAATTTTTCGTTCTCACAATTATTTCGTGAGGATAGATTTACCGGACACGATCGAGTCGGTGACACAAACCAGATTACTGCAGCATTGACGTCAAGGATTATCGAGCAGCGAACCGGACGTGAACGTTTCCGCGCCAGCATCGGACAGGTATTCTTTTTCAAAGATCGTGAAGTAACATTACCGGGACGGGCTCCGGAAACCGACGGCACCTCAGAATTGGTAGCTGAAGTCGCGGCACGAATTGGTGACGGTTGGTCCGTCTCAGGCAACATTCAATATGATCCCAACGACGAGGAAACACAAAAAGCCGCTGTCCGAATACGTTATCAACCCGGGGAAGATAGGGTAGTAAACATGGGCTACCGGCTACGCCGCGACGTCACAGCGCTTGGTGAACAACGAGACTCCACAATCGAGCAAACCGAGGTTTCCCTTCGCTGGCCGCTAAGCACGAGCTTGAGCGCTATTGGCCTGTGGAATTATTCATTACAGGCGAAAAAGACACTCGAATCCGTGGGTGGCATCGAATACAACAGTTGCTGCTGGGGAATGCGGGCAGCCGCCCGACGGTTTTTAAGCACAGCCACTGGGCAATTCGACACGTCGGTGTTCATCCAACTAGAACTGAAGGGTCTGGCTGGTTTCGGCGGCAGCGCGAGGAGCTTCCTGGAACGAAACATTCCTGGCTATCGCGCAGAATTCTAGTGGTGTCCGCTGTTTTCGGTTTCAACCTTAGAGTATTAAAATTCGGACATGCTTCTTAAGAAAACTACCCTCGGCCTGTGGCTCACACTGAGCTTGACGCTCAACGCTGCCGCTCAAGTACGGATCGACCAAATCGTTGCCGTAGTCGACGAAGATATAGTCATGGAGAGCGAACTCGAACGGCGGCGCGACCGCGTCACGGCGCAACTTCGCAGCCAAGGTACGCAGCTACCGCCGCCCACAGTGCTGGAGCAGCAGGTCCTTGAACGTTTAATCTTAGAGAAATTGCAGCTGCAGCTGGCGCTTCGGACAGGTGTCGAGATCGATGAGGAGACGCTGACTCGGGCGATAACTGAAATGGCAGCCGAGAATGGTCTTACGATTGCGGAGTTCCGCAAGATTCTCGAAGAGGAAGGCGTTAGCTTCGCTCAGTTTCGCAAAGAGATACGCCAAGAATTACTCATCTCGCAGCTGCGCCAGCGCGAGGTAAATAATCGCGTCAGGGTAAGCTCCCGTGAGATAGACAATCAACTGGTCAACCTAACTCACCAGGGTGACATTGAAAAGCAATATCAACTGTCGCACATCTTGATCGCCGCCGGCGAATTCGCGTCACAGGAGGAAATCGACGACGCAGCGGGGCGAGCGGAAGTAATCCTGAATCGTTTACATGCCGGCGAAATTTTCTCGGAGCTCGCAATTACCGAATCGGACGGGCAACAGGCATTGGACGGAGGGGATCTCGGGTGGCGCGCGGCAAGTGAACTGCCGAGCTTGTTCACTAACTTCGCGCTCGACTCCCCAGTGGATACTATCAGCGAGATAATCCGTAACCCCAGCGGTTTTCACATCATTAAGTTGTCCGGCACCCGCACCGCCGGCGAGCGGGTGGTAGTGAATCAAACGCACGCAAGGCACATCTTGATAAAGCCGAACGAATTGACCTCACCGGGCGACGCCAGGATTCGGCTGGAGCAGCTTAGACTGCGACTGGAAGGCGGCGATTCCTTTGCGGAGATGGCACGGTCCAACTCGGATGACCGTGGCTCAGCGATGCAGGGCGGTGATCTCGAATGGGTCAGTCCAGGCGACTTCGTCCCCGAGTTCGAGGAGGTTATGAACGACCTAAAAATCGGTGAGATCAGTCAACCGTTCGAGACACAGTTTGGAATACATCTTCTCCAGGTGCTCGCTCGCCGCGACTATGACGGCACAGAAGAAGTCCGCCGCGCCAAAGCGCGCAATATCATCCGTCAACGGAAGGCTGAGGAGGAACTTCAATCGTGGTTGCGGCGGCTGCGCGACGAGGCCTATGTCGAGTATCGTCTAGAATAAGATCTACACCAAGATCTAGCGTGTTAAACACTGATGGCTATACCCGCACGAATCGCGCTAACCGCCGGTGAACCCGCCGGCGTCGGCCCCGATCTGTTAGTACACCTAGCACAACGGCCGCATCACGCAGAGCTGATCGTCGTATGCGAACCAGAATTGTTATCGCGCCGCGCGAAGCTCCTAAACCTACCGCTAAAACTACGGCCATTCGACGGGGCCGCGACGCCCGCCGCCACTGAACCCGGCGTACTTACCTGCATTCCAGTTGAGACATCCACAGAACCCCAACTCGGCCAACTGGACCCGGCAAACGCTGAGTACGTGTTGGAGACACTGACAACGGCGGCACGACTATGCCTCGACGGAACCGCAGACGCAGTCGTTACCGGACCGCTCCACAAAGGAGTAATCAATGATGCCGGGATTGGGTTTACCGGGCATACAGAGTTTTTGGCAGAACTCAGTAATTCCCAACAACCGGTAATGCTTTTGGCAACTCCGGAAATGCGCGTTGCACTTGCGACGACGCACCTACCCCTGCGCCAGGTCGCCGATGCGCTTACCGAGCAACGGCTTGCTGCCATTCTCACTGTGCTAGCACGCGATCTACGCCGTTGGTCCGGCATAGCGGCGCCACGTATTCAGGTATGCGGACTCAACCCGCATGCTGGGGAGAGCGGTCATCTGGGCAACGAAGAAATCACTTTGCTCGAGCCGGCGATTGCCGATGCCCGCCGCCAAGGCATAAACGTAACCGGTCCGGTACCAGCAGATACCGCTTTTCTGCCGGAGCGCCTCAATGACATTGACGTTACTCTCGCGATGTATCACGACCAAGGGTTACCGGTACTCAAGCACCAGGGATTCGGCAAATCGGTAAATATCACCCTAGGATTACCATTCATTCGTACTTCAGTAGACCACGGCACGGCTTTGACCCTGGCCGGTACCGAGAAGGTTGACCCCACAAGCCTTTTTGCAGCGCTCACCACGGCCGAAACGATGATCGCCTGCGACCGGAGAGGTTGAGGTGCCAACGTCAACACCGACACCACGCTACGCCCAGCACTTCCTAATCGACACGCTAGTGGTGGATCGGTTGATCGATATGATCGCGCCGCGCGCTGGCGAACGAATGGTGGAGATTGGTCCTGGCAACGGTGTACTGACCGACCCATTACTGGCGGCACTCGGAAGCCTGGATGTCGTCGAGATCGATCCCCAGCTCGCGACACGGCTGCAACGACGATTCGGCCCACGGAGCGGTCTGCGGGTCCACCAAATCGACGCCTTAACGTTCGACTTTGAGGCCTTGGCGCTGGCAGACCAACCCTTAGATCGACCGAAACTAGCCCCAGAGAAGCGGTTGCGAGTGGTAGGGAATCTTCCCTACTACATCTCAACACCGCTGTTGTTCCACGTATTAACGTGTGCCACCACTGTCAAAGACATGATTTTCATGCTCCAGTTGGAAGTCGCTCAACGTTTGGTGGCGCAACCGGGCTCCCGTGAATACGGCCGACTTTCAGTGATGGCGCAGTACCGCTGCGGTGCTGAGCTCGTTTTTGGCGTCCCACCCAAGGCTTTCAGACCATCACCTAAAGTACACTCGGCAGTAGTGCGGCTAACCCCTAAGGCTCCTCTTCAGCCTGCCTGTGACGAATACTGGTT
>CAZBOQ010000242.1:0-4582 GCA_964493555.1 uncultured Gammaproteobacteria bacterium
CAACGTTAAATGGAGTAAGAAAACGGCATCACGTAGTACATTCTCAGTGCCATTTCAGAACACCATCCGCTCGTCACTGACTGTATTCAGCGTGTCACAGGCGTCAGAGTTCCTCACAGCGATTGACGCTGATGGCTATGAGCCGCCAGAAGCTGCACCCGTCTACGACCCGTATGAGAGTGTGCTTGAACAGATACTCACGCTTGATGCACAGGAATTTGAGGTTTTGGTTAAAGAACTCCTTCACGCTCTTGGCTTTGAGGAGACAAAAGTCACTGGGAAGACGGGTGACGGTGGAGTAGATGCCACGGGCATTCTCAACGTATCTAACCTTGCAAAGGTGCAAGTGTTCGTACAGGCGAAAAGGTACAAGGTGGGTGCAAAGATAAGAGCGGAGGTGGTGCGTCAGCTGCGTGTGGCTATCCCGTCAGGTGGACAAGGTGCCTTTATCACCACAGCCGACTACCAGAACAAAGCCTATGCCGTTGCTATAGAAAAGGGTTTCCCCCGTATTGGACTCATCAACGGGCGCCAGCTAGTGGATTTACTAGTGGAGCATTGGCGAGACATCCCTGAGGACTTTCAGAATAAGCTGGGGCTACGGATTGGTTTGGTGCTGTCCGGTTAGAGAAGAGATGAGCAAACTGGCCCGACCGCAACTGTTCCTAAGAAAAAGCCCGCAGTTAGCGGGCTTTAGGACGTCCATGGATTTCACCGGACGTTAATGTGGTAGCGGGGGCAGGATTTGAACCTGCGACCTTCGGGTTATGAGCCCGACGAGCTGCCAGACTGCTCCACCCCGCAATCGTTCGACGCCGGGATGCTACCGAGCGCGGTACTTATTTTCAAGTAGTGACCGACTCAATGAGCAAAAATCACTGTGCCAATCCCAACGGCAGGCTTTTCGTGCCCCACGTTCCGGCCGGGCCATTGAAAATGCCAGCACATTTCGTGCCGCAATTAGAGCACAGACCGGTTTCATTGAGGCGCCAGTTGTTCAACTCGTACCAATTCCATTCTATCAACAATGAACCACAGAAGTGACAGTACGTGCCCACGCCCCTCGGGGCGTGGACGTTGCCGGTATAGGCATGGTGCAGCCTGTTGGCGATTGCGATGTCGCTCGAGCGAGAATAATGGAGAACTAGCTGGACGGCGCGGGCGCGCCCAGTTCGCGAGTCTGTGCCCAGGCTGCTTCAGCACCTTCCGCATCACCGATTGCGGTTTTCGCTTCGGCAATGAGCTCCCAGTTGGCGATTTGCAATGGGACCCAATCGCCAGCATAGCGGTTAGATTTCTGTGCCATGGCAATCACCTGATCGTAGCGTTGCTCACGCAGACGCAAAGCCGCTAAGCGGTGCCACACTACCGGGTTTTCCGGTTCTATGCTTATCGCACGTTCTAATGTGGCACCAGCTCGCTCATACTGATCGACCTCCGCCAGCTGATCCGCTTGCGCTAGCAAGGTTGCTGTCGCCGCGGCCGAGATCGGCGTGCCCAAATCAGACTCTACGAGTTTTATCTCTTCAGATGCACGCGCTGGAAGCGTGGACCGCAAACCAATTCTGGTCGGACTCGAAACGGGAGGGGGCTCGCGTGTTTCTATGGGCGCCTCCTCTCGCATTGTCATGCTAGTGCAGGCGCTCAATAACACCCCCCCCGACAGACAAAATAAGTTGTTGGCTATGCGAGTGACTTTCACTACACCGCCTCCGTGAAGTTGGATCTCAAAACCGACAGTAGCGCTTCCAGATTAGCACCTGTTACATGCTCATTCACGTCTACGGACACATTTCCGATAACGACATCACAGGTTCATTGACAAACGGTACAGGTTCAGCGTTATTACAACTCGACACACTCGTTCCCTGCTCAAGTTCGACATTACGCCAACGAATTCCGGGGGGAGCGTTCTTTCCAAGTGGCCGTACAACACCGCGCATAAACTCGGCCCAGACCTGCAACGCACCGCTTGCACCGGTTAGTCCCGCCGGACGATTATCATCACGCCCCAACCATACGATACTGACCAGATTGCTGCCATAGCCAGCAAACCAACTGTCACGAAGTTCATCAGTGGTGCCGGTCTTGCCGGCGAGCGGTAACTGCTCCTGCAATACGGCAACCGCCGAACGTCCCGTGCCCTCGCTAATCACTTTGCTGAGTAGATGGGTCAAAACATACGCTTCAGTGTCAGCGACCGTTTGTTGCATCTCCAAACCATAGCGCGTAAGCGCCTGCCCCCGGCTATCAAGCACTGCCCGTATAGCGCGTAACGGCACACGATAACCACCGTTGGCTAACGTCTGATACATCTGTGCCATTTCCAACGGGGTAAACTCCAACGCGCCGAGGAACACCGATGGATACGGCGGCACTACGCGGTCAACGCCCAAAGCGCTAAGCGTGGCCTGCAGTTTGGAATAGCCAAGATCCATACCTAGATTAATGGTGGCCAAGTTATACGAACGAACGAGCGCGGTAGCTAGCGTTATCTCGCCATGCACTAAGCCGTCGTAATTTTGCGGCGTCCACGGCTCTCCGTTCGGACGCACAACCTTCACTGCGGTGTCGCTGAGCACGGTCATTGCACTATAGCGCTCCGGTTGGCGCAACGCCGTAAGATAAATGGCAGGTTTGAACAACGATCCAACCTGCCGGCGGGCGGACAAAACCCGATTAAAACCAGCAAACCACGCGTTGCGACCAGGCACCAGCGCCAGCACTTCGCCACTGACCGGTTCTACCGCTATCAATGCTCCCTCTAATGATCCAGAACGTACCAGACGTTCGCGTTCTAGCCGGGTTAATTGATCGGCGAGCGTTTTTTCACCGCGGCGCTGGAGGCGTGGGTCCAACGTAGTAAAAATCTGTAACCCAGCCGAACGCAGGTCTTCATCCCGGTAATCATCTCGAATCTGCCGACGCACCAGATCCATAAATCCGGGGTATGCGCCACCGGCACCGCTAGCAGGTGAAATGGCCAATGGCGCTTCCTGAAAATTCGATACCTCACCGGGTGACAAGAACTTGAGCTGGCCCATGGAATGCAATACCAAATTGCGGCGATTTCGGGCGCGTTCCGGATGACGTCGTGGCTCGTAACGGGAGGCGCCCTTAGCAAGACCCGCTAACAGCGCGAGTTGATCCGTGCTGAGTTCCGCCAACGGCCGGCCAAAATAGTGCCGCGCGGCCATGCCGAAGCCGTGGATGGCCCGGGCACCAGCCTGACCGAGATAAATTTCGTTCAAATACGCTTCCAAGATCGCTGACTTCGAATAATGCACTTCAAGCAACAACGCCATTACAGCCTCGTTGGCCTTACGCCAGAAAGTACGTTCTTTGTTCAGATAAAAGTTCTTGGCCAGTTGCTGTGTAAGCGTGCTACCACCTTGACTAATCCGCCCACCCGAGATGTTTACCCAAGCAGCCCGCGCGATTGCGCGGGGATCGAGACCACGATGACGGAAAAAACCGCGATCCTCCACCGCTGTCAACGCCTCTATCAGTCGCTGGGGCACATCCGCGACCCGCACGAGCAGTCGATCCTCACGGTGCCGCGGGTAAATCTTACCGATCTCGGTGGGCGGAAGCCGGAGCAGATCGACCGGCCCCATCACTGCCTGACTCAAACTGCTTACCCTACCGGAAGCAAACCGTACCGTGATCTGCCGGCCCGCTTCAAACCCATCCCAATAACCGAAGCCACGTGTATGGATCTGTAATCCGTCAACAGTGCGCGCGTATTCACCCGGGTCCTTAACTCGGCCAACAGCCCGAAATCCCTGCCCCACCAGCTCCGCCTCGAGGGCGCTCAGAGTCAAGGGCAAACCAGCATAAAGTTCAGTCGGACGAGCGAACACCCGCGATGGCAATTCCCACCGACTACCTTCGAATCGGGTACGAACGACCCGATCGGTCCAAAGCACATAGCCAGCCAACAGCAATGCGACAACGAATAGGGACAGCCAGAACCAACCCACCCGGCGGCACCGTTTGCGGACAACCGCACCCTCTCGGATGCGCTTGCCTCTTTTCCGCTGAGCCAAGTAAAGCCGCGCTACGGTCTAACCGTGAGCGACGCGCTAGCGGCGTCCCGCAGCACAAAATGACAAAAAAAATGCCCCGATTCGCACCGGGGCATTGATGTTAGTCCCTTAGGTTCAAATACCTGCAATCCCGAGGTTCGCATTACCGCTTATTACTTTGCTTGCGGTCGTAATCGCGTTCCCACTTGCGGGCAAATGCTCTAACGGCTCGCTCCATAGCATCCTGCTTGGTTTGCGCTGCCTTGCGTTCCCGGGCCGCCTGTACTCTGACGATCCGCTTAGCACGGACTTCCTCGCGCTTGGCCGCGAGCTTCGCTCGCCTGGCTTTCGCCAGCTCTTCCTTGGACTGCTTTACGGGGCTTTTCTTACCGCTTTTTTTTCCGCGCAGTTTTGCGCTTTGCTTTACTTTTAGCTTTCTTTTTGGCTTTTTTCTTAGCATTTTTATTGGCTTTTTTCTTAGCCTTTTTATTAGCTTTCTTAATCGATTAATTATTAGCTTAATTCTTAGTAGCTTTATTCTTAGAATTATTATT
>CAZBOQ010000243.1:0-10475 GCA_964493555.1 uncultured Gammaproteobacteria bacterium
CGCAGTGATGTCGCCCAAGCGATCGCCAACCACGGGCGTGTCTCGCAGTGCCACGTTGAGGCGTTCGCCGATATTGATGAACATGCCTGGCGCCGGTTTTCGGCAGGGACAACCATCGTCCGGGCCATGCGGGCAGAAGAAAACAGCCTCTATATGCCCGCCGAGTAAAGCGACTTCATGCAACATGCGCGCATGAATAGCGTTCAACGCGTCTATATCGAACAATCCCCTAGTAAGCCCCGACTGATTGGTGGCAATAACTACTTGATATTCCGAGCGGGAGGCTTTCGAGATCGCTTCGATGCTACCGGGCAAGGCATGCCATTCCTCCGGTGACTTGACGAACCTGTCGTTTTCTTGATTGATGACGCCGTCTCGGTCCAGAATCAGTAGTTTCATGATCGTCGGCGTTTTTTCAGGACCGAAGGCGCCCGATATCAGCGACTCGAAGGAAAAGGTTGTTGAGGTTATTCAGTAGGGCGAGTCGGTTGCGCCTGAGTGCGTTGTCTTCATCCATAACGAGCACCTCCTTGAAGAAGGTGTCAACCGGATCGCGTAATTCAGCAAGGCGGACGAGAGTATTGGTGTAATCGCGGGCGTTCAACAATGGATCGACATCTTCGGTTGCCTGTCCCAAAGCTTGGGCTAACGCCTGTTCAGCCGATTCGTTCAACAACTCACTGGCAATCTCTCGTTCCGGCTCTTCACCTGCTTTGCGCAGGATGTTACTAATGCGTTTGTTTGCCGCCGCCAGACTGTCGGCAGCAGGTAATGCACGAAACGCATGTACGGCACGGAGCCGCTCGGCGAAATCCAAAACGTGATCTGGACGCCGGGCAAGCACTGCTTCGAAGACGTCGGTCGGGATGCCGGCATCAAGATAATAGTGACGTAAACGTTCCAGCATAAAGTCGAACACGTCGCCAACCACGTTCTCCTCTTCGATTGTGTCGCCGTATTGATGTTTCGCGGTTTCCAATAGCTTCACTAGATGGACGTCGATGCGGCGTTCCAACATGATTCTCAGACACCCTAATGCAGCACGGCGCAGGCCGAAGGGATCTTTGTCGCCGCTTGGGCGCAGACCCGTACCGAAAATCCCTATCAAGGTATCGATTCTGGTGGCGATCGCGAGGATTTGCCCAGTTGTTGTCTTCGGAAGCGCATCACCTGCGTGGCGAGGCATGTAGGCCTCGTCAAGGGCGTCGGCGACTTCTATTGCTTCACCTGCGTGCGCGGCGTAGTAGCGGCCCATTGTCCCCTGCAACTTGGGGAACTCGCCTACCATTTCGGTCACTAAATCGCATTGTGACAACAGCGCAGCGCGTTCGGCAAGTGCTCCGTCGGCGTCCAATTCGTCGGCAATCCCTTTGGACACGGCCATGAGGCGGCGGCTCCGATCTGCCACGGAGCCCAATTGTTTCTGATAGACGATTCCTTCCAGATCTTTGAACCGGCTCGCCAGTGGTTGGGCCAAATCAGTTTGCCAAAAAAACCTGGCATCACTAAGACGCGGTCTGATAACACGCTCATTACCCAAACGCACAGCATTAGGCGATCGGCTCTCAATATTCACAACTGTGACAAATCGCGAAAGGAGCGTAGCCTGTGGCGAACGAATCGGGAAATAGCGTTGATGATCCTGCATTGAGGCGATCAGTACTTCCTCGGGAAGTTCTAGGAATTCCTCATCGAACGAAGCGGTAAGTGCGACCGGCCATTCAACCAGTGCGGTCACTTCGTTGAGTAGCTCATTGTTGATCACCGCGTTGCCGTGTTCGGCGGCGGCAAGGGTAATTTGCTTTTTAATACGTTCCCGTCTTGCGTCAAACTCGGCAACTACCATGCCTGGATCTTTCAACGCGCTCGCGTAATCGCTGGCGGTGGATAGCAGGATCGGCGCAGGATGGTGGAAACGGTGCCCGCGGGTGTGCCGATCGCTTTTGATGCCGAGGATTTCGCTTTCAATTAGCTGATCACCTAACAACAACACTATCCAATGTACTGGACGCACGAACTCTCTGTCGCCGTCCCCCCAGCGCATGCGTTTCGGGATCGGTAGTTTCGCAAGCGTACTGCTCACAATCTTTGGGATCAGTGTCGCAGTCTCTTGGCCTGATTCCCGTTGTTCGAAACTGAGGCATCTTCCCTTCTCGGTTTCGACTTCACCTAGTTGGCCAATGTCTACGCCACAAGATCGCGCAAAACCGAGCGCAGCCTTAGTGGGATTACCGCCAGTGTCGAAGGCCGACACCATCGAAGGGCCACGCCGTAGCACGTTTCGGTCGAGCTGCTTGGTTGCGACGTGATCTACCAACAGTGCCAGGCGTCGCGGTGTGGCATAGCGGGTCACGCCGGCTGGTGCGAGCCCTGCTTCGATAAGGCGTTGTTCGACGCCATCGGCAAACGCTTTAGATAACCCGGGCAGCGCTGTGGGTGGAAGCTCCTCGGTACCAATTTCTATCAGGAGAGCGCGTGTTTCCGACATCGCAACTACGCGGCTTGTCCTGGAGTGTGTTTCAGCAGTGGAAAGCCAAGCGCTTCACGGCCCTCTAGGTAAGCTTTGGCAACGCCACGAGCGAGCGAGCGGACCCGAAGGATGTAGCGTTGGCGCTCGGTAACAGAGATAGCATGGCGCGCATCGAGCAAGTTAAACGTGTGCGAGGCCTTTAACACCATTTCGTAAGCAGGTAGCGGTAACGCCGCTTCGGTCAATCTAGTGCTTTCTTGTTCGCAGGTATTAAACCATTCAACGAGGCCTGCAGTGTCGGCCTCCTCGAAGTTATAACGCGATTGTTGGACTTCGTTTTGATGATAAATATCACCGTAGCTGACGGGCCCTGCCGGTGTTTCACCCCACTTCAAGTCGAACACACTATCGACGCCCTGCAAGTGCATAGCTATCCGTTCGAGTCCGTACGTAAGTTCGCCACTAACAGGTCGACAGTCGAGCCCGCCGACCTGTTGGAAGTAAGTGAACTGTGACATCTCCATGCCGTTCAACCAGACCTCCCAACCGAGACCCCATGCACCAAGGGTTGGCGATTCCCAATTATCTTCCACGAAGCGGATGTCGTGGGTCTTTGTGTCAATGTTTAAGTAAGCAAGCGAATCAAGATAGCGGGTCTGTATATCTTCAGGCGACGGTTTCAGGATGACTTGAAATTGGTAGTAGTGTTGAAGCCGGTTAGGGTTTTCGCCGTAACGTCCATCGGTGGGGCGACGGCTGGGTTGCACGTAAGCGGCGTGCCACGGTTCTGGGCCGATAGCGCGCAAAAATGTGGCCGGGTGAAAGGTGCCTGCGCCGACCTCCATGTCGTACGGTTGCTGTACGACGCAACCACGTGTAGCCCAGAATTCCTGTAGACCGAGGATCAGATCCTGGAATGTGTTGAAGTCTCGGTGCATTGTTTGCTGAGCCCTTGAGCCCCTAGGGACCCGAAGCAATTTCCCGCTGTTTCTATCGTATGTTGTTGAAATTCAAACGTGGATGGTTCTGAGTATAACTTTTCTCATGACCACTGTCCGGTCGTTGAGCGGTTCACATGAGTCATTAGAAGAAACGAATAGAGGACTCGCGATCCCGATGATGAAGGGCCGAGTGTGAGGCAGGGGATTGCCACGCTCCAGAGCCTACGGTTGTGTTATTGCCGAAGGTGTCGAAGATGATATACAGCTCAATTCTCTTAAAAAATACCTTTCCGACAAAGTGTGAGGCTATCTCTTTACTCCGTCTTTACCGGCAGAGGAGTTTTGCGCCCGTTTGGATAATATTAACGAGAGGCCTGTCGCAGCGGCATTCTAACCATGAACAAGTGTCCGAGCGTCGACTCAGATATCGAAGCCGGTTTGTAGAGTTAAAATCTATGGTTTAGTGCTTTCTTTCGGTGGGATGTCGTTGACCAGATCGTCGATTGTCTTGGTTATCAACGAGAGTTTGTATTCCGGTAAGATGAATGCCCACGGTTGTAATCGCTCGGTCAGCATTGCTGCTTCCTCGTTAATAGCCTGCGCCGCCAACTCCGCTACGGTAGCACTATTATCGCTGGATTCGCCGGTCTCAGGTACGCCAATCGCTGATGTTTGGCGCGGCTCTTCGCTACCACTAGAAGCATCGGGCACCGGCGTGACCACAAGGCTGGGATCGTAGCGGGCGTCGAATAGCGTGTGGATCAGTCCGTCCGCTTCGACCAATGTGGCGGTAATCACCAGACCGTCGAACGCACTGTAAGTGGTAGTCGTAGTTTTTGCGGGTACGGTCACTGTGGCGCTGTTACTCACATTGTCGAAGCTCAGATTGCTGAGCGCGTTTGCCATGCTTCCCAAAACCGCAGCAGATTTCAGTTTCTTGCCGACTGGGATATGGATAAGGGCGAAGTCTGCGTCGAAGGCTTCACGTGCCAACACGATGGGGTCGCTGTCAGGACGTTCGATTCGAATCTGACGGATGCGATCGGATTCGACGTCGAGCAGATTGTCATCCCACCATCCGGAAGGATCGGCATCGGCCACAACGTTACCCTCAACTAACAGGGACTCTGGTGTGCCGATCTTGCGTACGTAAAGCGCCGACACAGCGCTTCGGCTGGCGGAAGGACTAGCCTTGCGTTTTCCTACGATCAGATCTACCAGTGTTTCTCCGGACGCGTTTTTCAAGGCGACACGCCGTGACTCCGCGCCGTTCTGATCGACGTCTTCGACGCCAAGGCGTGGGTAGCGCTCGGCAAGGCTGGTTTTAGTCTCCAGTACTTCGAGCTCAGCGATGCTTAAAACCAAAGCTTTTACTTTTGATGCTTCGGCAGCGTAACCAGCAGCGCTGGTGAGTTTCCATTGCTGATCATCAAGCTTGATCTCGGTCAGCTGCTCGTTGTCGTGGACCTCTATTTGAACCACCGTGTTAACAGCATTTACCAAGTTGGGGTAGAGAACTTCCTTGGCTATCAGGGTGCTCGGTGCACGGTTGGCCGTTATGTTCCAGGCGAGGGTAATAATAGCCAAGGTTACGGCGACCAAGACGAGCAGCGATCTATTGACCATATTAGGGTTTCGCTGTACCGCTCACGGAGCGAATGAAACTGAGTCCGATTGCCAAAAACCCAATAAAGATTGGAATTAAGCCAATATTTACGAACTTGAGAATACTGCCTAAGCGCTCAATGTTGCGGCGTAATTCATGCTGTACAGAGCGTAGTTCCTTACGGATCTTGATTTGTTCATCGCGAAAGCCATCGATCGCCAGTTTTTGCTCCGGTGATAACAGGATCGCACTCGCATCGGGACTTTGTTGTTGAAGCTGGCTGATCTTCGCCTCGGTTTCTTCCAGGCGCGTTTGTAGCTTTTTCTCTTTATCCCGGAACTGAGCCTCTGCATCCTTTTGCAATTCCTCAACCTTGTCGAAGGGCCGCACCGATTCGCCACGGCTGCGCAGACTAATCAAGTCATCGTTGCCACCAAGGTTGTCCAGCGCGTTCATGAGAAAATCACCATTGTCCGCGATTGGCGACGGGATCGAGATACCGAGAAAGTTTTGCACGTGCACCCAGAACCGGTCTGATAGGAGGTCAGTGTCTGCGACGACGATAACGTTGATTGGCGATTCAGCTCTCGCAATGAAATTACCGTCTTTCATTGGTGGGTTTTCGCCCTTTCCCGGTTTACCGTCCGGAAACGCTGTGCTGGTTAGGCCGCTTACTCGTGCGGCGATTACCAGGGGTTCGCCGGCGGGCCGGAATTCCGACAACAAGCCTGCCGGATCGCGATTGAACATTACATTGTCGCGTTCCATGGCTTGTGACTGAGTGCCGGTGAATATCAGTGGGACGAATTCAGTCTCTGCGTCTTCAACCGGAGCCAAAGCGCCGGAGGTGCCGAGGTTGATTGTATTTAGTTCGTTGGTGATGAAGTCGTCGTGATTGAGATTCTCAACACTTAGTTGCAACCATGGGATGTAGGGAATATCCCGCGGGCCGCGTGCAGCGGGGTTGTTTACCCGGATCGCCGCATCGATATCAGTGACTATCTTGTCGGCGAGCATTTTTACTCCCCAGGAGGTCAATAGCTTTGGAAGGTTCGAGCCGCGCTCCGGGATCATCATCGCTGCTTCTGGCCCCGGTCGACTCAGATCCTCTTCGGCAAAAGGATCGACGAAAACCATCGCTTTGCCACCACCCAAAACGAATTGGTCAATGCTGTAACGTGTCTCGGTCGGGAGTTCTTTTGGATGGATGACAACCAGTGTATCAATGTCGCTGTCGATTCGTGAGACGTTGGTGCCGAGCATCCTCACGTCGTACGTTTCCTGCATCATGGTGACAGCTGCCCAACCTGGTTGCGGCGGTTGCCCTGCCATCGGGTTTGCTGGGGCACCCATTATCGACAAACCGCTAATCAAACCGATCGCACGTTTCTGCGGGTTGGAGAGCTCGTAGATAAGCTTAGTGAGCTCGTACTCCAAAGACTGTTCCTGTGAGGGCTGGAAGAAGGGGATCAGAACCTCATCATCGGTAGTGTTGGAGCCTACTAGTCCAAAATAACCAAATTCGCCGGCGGCGGAAACAGCCACCTGCTGCATGCCGTGCGAGACCGCATGGTCTTCTGCTTCGGAAAACGGTTCCGGATCGATGACTTCGAGTTTGATCATGGCACTGCTGTTCGCTTCGTACTCCTCGAGGAGATCTCGCACCCGGACGCCGTAGTTGACGATGGGAGGAATACCCGCGAACTGACCTGCCGAGAAATACAGACGCAACCGAATCGGTTCTGCCAAATTATCGAGGATGTTGGTAGTTCCTTCGGACAGCGTGTAGAGCTTACCTCCGGTAACATCCAGCCGCAATGAGGTTAGCGTCGCGTTGGACAATGCATTGATCGCAACAAATAATGCCGCCGCAATTAGCAAGCCCGATCCAGAGACGAGTTTAGTGTTCACGCTTAACTCGCCTTTCTCAGGTTGATGACGAGGACGTTGGCGTACAACCAGAAGCAGATGAGCGTCGCGAAGTAGACGATATCTCGAATATCAATGACGCCTTTCTGAATCGACTGGAAGTGTGTAAGGAAACTGAACGATGCGATGACATCGAGGATGCTTTGCGGCGCCCATGGGCGGAAAAAGTCAAGGACCAGTGTGAAACCGCTCATGATGAAGCAGAAACAAACGACTAGCGCGATCACGAACGCGACGACTTGGTTTTTGGTAAGTGCTGAAATACAGGATCCGATAGACAGGAAACCGCCGGCCATCAAGAGGCTACCGATATACCCGGAGAGGATCACCGTGTTATCAGGTTCACCCAGGTAGTTCACGGTAACCCACATGGGGAAGGTCAGCGCCAAGGCGATCCCGGTGAAACACCAGGCTGCGAGAAATTTACCGACGACTGCAGACGCCAGCGGCACGGGTAACGTCATCAGTAATTCTATGGTCCCAGTCTTACGTTCCTCGGACCATAGGCGCATGGAGATCGCCGGGATGAGAAAAAGGTACAGCCAGGGATGAAACCGGAAGAAGGGCAGTAGATCGGCTTGGTTGCGTTCGTAAAAGCCGCCCACGTAAAACGTCATGAGCCCCATAAGTAGTAAAAAGATCACAATGAAAACGTAGGCGACTGGGGTCGCGAAATATGCGGCCAATTCACGTCGAAAAATAATCAGGGTCGTCATGAGAGTTGCTTCCGGGCGTCTGCAACGTCCGTGATGGCACGAAACACTTCGTCCAATTGGCCTGGCTCAACCCGTAGTTCAGCAACTTCCCACCCCTTAGAATGTATGAGGGCGCTGACCGAGGGGGCAATGTCACTGCCAGGCTCAGGAAAAGCGACTAGCGTACCGGGGTCGCCGCTGCCCGCCTCGACGGCGGCGACCCCGGTTAATTCACGAAGCGCGGTCTGAGCATCATCTGGGGGAGGAGCTGCAAGTTTCAGTGTAACTGCATTGTAAAAACGCGAGCGTTTGGCCAGTTCCCCGGGGGTGCCTTCGAAGACCAATTTGCCATTAGCGATTATCAACGCTCGGTTACACACGGCATCCACTTCCTCAAGGATGTGGGTGGAGATGATGATCGCTTTTTGCGCCGCCATCTCCTTGATAAGTGACCTGACCTCATGTTTTTGGTTGGGGTCCAGCCCGTCTGTCGGTTCGTCGAGAACCAGCACTTCGGGATCGTGAATGATCGCCTGGGCCACGCCGACGCGCCGACGGAAGCCCTTGGACAGGGTTTCAATGCGTTGGTGGAGCACACCATCCAGATGAATGAGACGTACAGTCGCGTCGATTCGTTCCTTCTTGTGCTCACCAGTGAGGCCCCTGATACTCGCGACGAAGTCCAGAAAACCTAGGGTGGTCATTTCACCATAAGAGGGTGCACCCTCCGGAAGGTAACCAGTTCTCTGTTTGAGCCGGAGCGGCTCCTCATCGAGTTGGTGGCCGCAAACTACGACCCTACCTGCGCTCGGTTCTAGGAAGCCAGTGATCATTTTCATGGTCGTTGACTTGCCGGCCCCGTTCGGGCCCAGAAACCCAAGCACGTCGCCGCGCGCGACCGAGAAGGAAACGTTATCGACCGCCCGTAAGGCGCCGAAGTGTCGACTCAATTCACTAACCTCAATCGTGATATCCATCAGCTCTTTTTTAAATCACCGTGTTTTTCTAATTCAACATCACGACCGATATACGTCGTCCGGCAGATATTTTCCACAGTCCGTTAAAGATATCAACCGAGCGAACACGGACAAGCAGCCAGAATGTGCGGTATACACGCCGTTCGTTTCACCGTGGTGGGTAGAGGTAGGCTCTGGTCTGGTGATAGGCGTTGGCCTGTGAGTCGAGAGCGTCGGTTAAAGAAGATTTGTGCGTCGAGGAACTCTCCTGTCGCATCGCTGTGAACGGGACATCGTCACCCTCTCCCATGCGCATCGTCATGTCTTTACTCGATGGTCTGTTAGAATTCGCAGCGTGACAAAACACTCTGAAACTTATGACGTCATTGTCGTTGGCGGCGGGCACGCCGGCACTGAGGCAGCGATGGCCTCCGCTCGCATGGGCCGAAGCACTCTGTTACTGACCCATAGCATCGAGACCCTGGGCCAGATGTCTTGTAATCCTGCCATCGGGGGGATTGGTAAGGGTCATCTGGTCCGCGAAATTGACGCTATGGGCGGTGTGATGGGACAGGCAGCCGACCGTTGTGGTATACAGTTCCGCCGCTTGAACGCACGCAAGGGTCCTGCGGTGCGAGCGACTCGCGCGCAAATAGATCGCTCCCTTTATCGCACCGTCATCCGCCAAGCACTGGAAGCACAGCCGTGCCTGGCAATGTTTCAGCAGTCCGTCGACGATCTTTTGTTTGATGGTGATCGTATTGTTGGTGTCCGCACTCAACTGGGCTTGGATTTCTACGCTACTGCAGTGGTATTAACGGTCGGGACGTTTCTCGCTGGGTGCATTCATGTAGGTGAATCGAGCTATGCTGGTGGTCGCGCCGGGGCTGCACCTTCGACGGCGCTAGCAGCACGCTTGCGCGATCTTCCAATTCGGGTAGGCCGCCTGAAGACTGGGACACCGCCTCGGATCGACGGTCGCAGCATCGATTTCTCTCGTCTTGACGTACAACCTGGAGATGATCCGCTCCCACGCTTCTCTTTTTTGCCTGTAGGCGATCTGCCGCGACAGGTTCCGTGCTATGTCACCCACACCAATGAACGCACGCACGCAATTATTCGTGCCGGTCTCGATCGTTCGCCGATGCATAATGGAAACATAGAGAGTACTGGTCCGCGTTACTGTCCGTCCATTGAGGACAAGATCGTTCGATTTGCCGACAAGAGGTCGCACCAAATCTTCGTCGAACCAGAAGGGCTTACGACCCACGAGGTCTACCCGAACGGGATTTCGACCAGCCTCCCATTCGACGTACAGACCGAGTTAGTACGCAGTATCGTGGGTTTCGAGCAGGCGCACATCACGCGGCCCGGCTACGCCATTGAGTACGATTATTTTGATCCTCGCGATTTGCACCGTTCGTTGGAATCTCGGTATCTACAGAATCTGTTTTTCGCTGGACAAATCAATGGCACCACCGGTTATGAAGAGGCGGCCGCGCAGGGTCTGTTGGCGGGCGTGAACGCAGCCCGTGCGGTGCGTGGAGAGCAAACATGGGACGTGCGCCGTGACGAGGCATACCTCGGGGTGTTGGTGGATGATCTAGTTATGCGTGGAACTGATGAGCCCTACCGGATGTTTACTTCTCGTGCTGAATATCGGCTGCAATTGCGCGAAGACAACGCTGATCTCCGTTTGACACCCATTGCCGAAGCCTATGGTTTGATTGATGAGAAGCGCTGGGCGCGGTTCTCCGCTAAGCGCGCTGCGTTGGAAACCGAAGCTGAGCGTCTTACATCGCCCCGGATCCAGACCGACAAGATTACGGCGCAACGAGCCGTTCGAGTCCTGGGCCAGCCTTTGCGCCGCGAGGCAAG
>CAZBOQ010000244.1:0-3512 GCA_964493555.1 uncultured Gammaproteobacteria bacterium
AGGGTAAGATTGTTAATATTTCTTCCAGCACTTTCTATGAAAGTGTTCCAATGATGGCGCACTACGTTGCTTCCAAAGGTGCCGTACTTGGCTTTACCCGCGCACTGGCGCGCGAACTAACCGATACCGGAATCAACGTGAATGCGATTACTCCG
The DNA here is from genome assembly GCA_964493555.1 of uncultured Gammaproteobacteria bacterium. Classification (GTDB taxonomy): domain Bacteria; phylum Pseudomonadota; class Gammaproteobacteria; order JADZEE01; family JADZEE01; genus CAZBOQ01. Next base: position 156 of record CAZBOQ010000244.1, read on the forward strand.
GGACTCACGATTACACCACTGGTCGCCGACCAGATCGACAAGCCACCTATGTCAGAAGTTAGGAAACACATCAATGCGGGTCGCATTATCCCGCGGGACGAACTCCCCTCTGACCTTAGCGGCACGGTCGTCTTTCTATCCTCTGACGAAAGCGATTTTATTTCTGGGCAGACAATTAATGTGGACGGTGGTTTCCGTCACCTTTGATAGTGGGCACGTGCAGATAGCGAGCATTAACGACGACGGTGTAGAAACCATCATCGTTCGCAACGGTGAGTCGGAGGCGGTCTCCCTTACTGCGCTTTACAATGCAGCCGGTCTACCCTCCGCTCCGAAAACGATGGATGGACTGATCGGCTCAGGGGCGGCTGAATTGGAACGGTTACGGAGCACACTTACGGGTGCCGGTCGTCTTCCGACGATAGATCTTGCCGACGTTGACTGGTTGCCGCCGCAGCCGCGACCCCTGAAAATGCTCGGCGTTGCATTCAATAACAAGAATACACGCAAGGCTGTACACGTCGATCCGGGCGTGCCCAATTATTTTCTGAAATCCGCGAGTTGTCTGACGGGCCACGGAAAACCGGTGATCATTCGAGAGTTTTACGGTGAAACGATCCCGGAACCCGAACTCTGTATGATTATCGGGAAAGCAGGAAAGGACATCTCGGAGGAGCAGGCGCTGGACTTTGTATTCGGCTACTCGATCGTCAACGATATCACTTCGCACGGGATGAAATTCTCCAAGGACAGTGTCGCGACGACCCGGGCGCCGGAGATAATGAAACCGGAGTTTCTCTCGTGGCGGAAGCGACACAGCGGCGACGACAACGATTTGTATTTTGTCTATCACACGCGTTCCAAAAGTGCGGACACTTTCGGTCCGATGGGACCTTGGATTACCACGGCCGACGAAGTGATAGATCCTAATAACGTACGCATTCGGGCATACTGGAACGACGAGCTCTTTTCAGATGACTCGACATCATCTTATACCTTTAGCATCCAAAGCCTCATTGCTGACGCAAGCAAATATTTCACGCTCCAACCCGGTGATATCTTCTGCTGCGGAACCGCCGCCAAGGGAAACAAGAGGTTTCCGCATGCGCACCGGAATGTGTCGTTGCAAAAGGAAGAGGGAACGTTAAGGGTTGAACTGGACGGGCTCGGTAAACTTATTAACCCTGTATTACATGAATGGAAATGCTAGAACCTGGAACCATACTGAGATCTAGTTTCAAGAACGGAGGATGAGCACAATGCCACGCAAACAAATGAGAAGGCGCGACTTTATTAAGTTAAGTGCTGCGAGCGTAGCTTCAACTGGGTTACCGGCTCAAGTGATGGCGGACCGCGTCACGCGTTCAGACATACGCCGGATCGGTATCGAAGAGGCTTTTGTAACTCCCGAAATCGTAAAGGCGTGGACGGAGGTTATTAATACACCAGGCCTGGAGCCCGGATACAAACGCCTGGGTGGCCTGGTTCACATCAGCCCCGGCGGGAAACGTATTGTCAGGAAATTGCAGGAGCTCGGTGAACCCCGGCTGAAAGATATGGAGACCACCGGTGTCGATTTTCAGGTTATCTCTATAGCGTCGCCCGGCGTGCAGGTCTTCGAACCTGATTTGGGTACCGGTCTGGCGCGCGAAGCTAACGATGTTTTGCATGACGCGGTGCAAAAACAGCCTGAAAAGTACGCCGGTCTCGCGACAATCGCGCCGCAGGCACCGGATGCAGCGGCCAAAGAGCTGGAGCGATGCATTAACAAGCTAGGTTTCAAAGGCGGGTTGATTAACTCGCATACCAAAGGGGAATTTCTAGATAACGAGAAGTTCTATCCGTTGCTTGAAGTGGCCAATGATTTGAAGGCGCCCATCTATTTGCATCCACGTACGCCACCGCCGCGGATGCTGGAGCCATACTTGGATTACGATCTGTATTTTGCCCATTGGGGTTTCGCCGCAGAAGCGAGCCTGCACGCTGTACGGTTGATCTTCAGCGGCCTTTTTGACCGGTTTCCAGATCTCAAATTCATCCTCGGCCATATGGGAGAGGGCGTGCCATTCTGGTTGCAGCGGATGGACGATCGATTTGAGATGGCAAAGGGCCTCGGAACTGGTAGCAAGATGAAAAAACCACCGAGTGCCTATTTTCTGGAAAACTTTGTGATCACCATCAGCGGTGTCCAGTCACCACCAGCACTGCGACTCGCGTTGGATACCATCGGTGTGGAAAGAATATTCTATGCGGTTGACTATCCGTTTGAATTCGGTCTTGCCGCACAGGCGTTCATGGACTCTGTCGAAATCACCGATGCTGAAAGACACCAGATCTACCACGGCAATGCGGAACGACTGTTTGGAGTATGAGCTCAAGAGTTCTAGCCGTGACAATGAAGATCTTGATTCATGTGTTTTTAACCGCATGGGTTCTGACGGCCGCTGCCCACCACAATCCGGTTGTCTACGATGGTAAAAGAACTGTAACAATCACCGGCGTTGTGACAGCGGCGCGTTTCGCTTTTCCACATAGTCGATATTCGATAGACGTCACGGCGGAGGATGGAACCGTTGAACGCTGGCTCTTGAGCGCCGAAGATCCGAAAGATGCGACAAAGCTGGGATTTGCGGATGCGCTGAAAGGAATCAAAGTCGGCGATCTGCTCTCGGTTGTCGGCTGGCCGCACAAAACCCGCTCACGCGAGCTCCGTGCCCATCAACTGCATTACCCGAATGGTGATGTTGTCACGATGCGTCCCGGCAACTACCTGTGGACTAAAGCGTTACGGAGGATTTGGAGATTACGTGACGGCCAGGAACCATTTGCCACGAATTTCGGTCAGATCAGCAGCGATGTTACGTTGGTGAAACGCGTGATTCACTGGATCAACGAGAACGATGCCGTGCCGCGGGTTGCGTACGAGATCCGGCAAAATACTGCGAAATTGATCGGCGTTAACCGTGGAAATGGTCTTGAGTTTCCAGGAGTGCGTAAGCTGTTTCGGTGCCATACCGAACGTGCGAGGTTTCGACATTTGATCGATTACGGTGTGATCGGTGAAGAGGAGCGCACTGCTATTTCTAACGGTGAGGGTTTTATCGCTAGATACAACGATCTGTTGGCGACCTACTGGGAGTTTGATGTTGAGAGTTGTTAGCTCACACTAGTTCGATAGGGAGGAGACTATGAATACATCAATAAACAATCACAGAACCCTAGGTGGAATTATCGCATTACTGCTCGTTAGTGTTTTGATGCTTCTTTCCTTGCCTATGGATGGCGCAGAGGGCGATGTAGCACAAACAATTGTTGTCTCCGGAGCAAGAGGCAAGAATGGCGGACAGATTGTTAAGG
>CAZBOQ010000245.1:0-6660 GCA_964493555.1 uncultured Gammaproteobacteria bacterium
CCGGTGAACGGGTTGCAATCGGCCGGCCACCGGAGAACGTACTTGCAATTCTTTAGCCGCAGATGGCGGCTCTCACCCTGCCCTCCTCCAGCAGCGGAGTGAAGACTCTTCGTTTCGCGCAGGAACCCTGCTCGATTCCCACCCCCTTTGGGAGAGAACTGAGCTGAGGGTGTGGATGCCAACTAGAGTTTTAGAATCTCTTTCACAAAGGGAATAGTCAATTTTCGCTGTCTTGCGAGCGACGCGTGATCGAGCCGCGCTACATACGAACATAATTCGCCGAGATCCCGCGGCGTACGCTCGATAAGAAACTGTCCAGTCTCAGTGGGCAAATCGAATCCGCGATCACGTGCATGCGCCTGCATCACTTCGAGCTTCTGAGCGTCATCCATCTCACGGAGATTAAAAGTGATCCCCCAGGCAAACCGAGATCGCAAATCTGGAAGTTTGAATTCCAGCTGTGATGGTGCTCGATCAGCACTGACCACAATCGAGCGTCCCGCATCCCACATTAAGTTGAACAAAGCAAAAAGACTAGCTTCCCAGTCATGCTCACCGGAAATTTCGTGCACATCATCGATGGCAAGCAGATCGACGTCCTCCAAACCATCGCAAATCTCCACATCCAACTCGTCTTAAGCGCGAGACAACGGCAGATAAGCTGGTCGTCGATTCGACGCTGCGGTGTGCGCGCAGGCAGCCTGCAACAAATGTGTTTTCCCCGCGCTGGAGCCTCCCCATAAATAGACAAGTCCTCGATCTTGATTTTCCACGAGCTTTTCTACCGCGTCGATGGCTTCGACATGGGTGGTCCGGACCAAACTAGACAGTCGATACTCGTAGTTCCCGAACAGCAACGGGAGCTGTTGGCCGACGCCAGCGCTCATGACTTCGGCGTGTTCGGGATATCCGGCGAATAAAAACCGCTGTTGAGATAATTCACGTGAAGATGGCGCAACAACACAACGATGACAGCGGCAACGGGCAGCGCCAACAGAACCCCGAAAAAACCAAACAGCTGACCGCTGGCCATTACCGCAAATATCACTGCCACCGGATGCAATCCAATGCGGTCGCCGACAAGTACGGGAGACAGCACCGTCCCCTCGATGGCCTGCCCGACACCAAACACAGCAGCCACATAAATCAAATGGAATACATCTTGAAACTGCATCACTGATGCAAATCCCGCCAGTACGATGCCGACCAAGAAGCCCAGATAAGGCACAAAACTCACTAAACCAGAAAGCATCCCAATCAGGAAAGCTAACTCAAGTCCGGCTATCCACAGTCCGACCGTGTATATCAGGGCAAGCGCCACCATGACCAAGAGTTGGCCGCGCATAAACTGCGCGAGCACATCATCGCACTGGCGTGCCAGTCCGGAGACAGTTGGCTCGTACGCTCGCGGGATCAACTGGCGTAAGGTCGCAACCAGAACATCCCAATCACGCAGCAAATAAAACGTAACGACAGGGATCAGCAGCGCATAGGCAAGCCAAGCAAAAATCACCTGACCAGACTGAAACAGGCTTGTTAATATACGGGTGATCACACCCCCCACATCGCGCCAACGTTCAGCAACTGCCGCGCGCAGCGCTTCTGTATCGAAGTTGACCTCTCCCACACCCGGGACTGCCGACAGGTATTTGTGCATCGATGCCTGCATCCACTCGGCCGCAAGCGGAATTTTTTCCAGAAGACTGACCGTCTGACGCTCCAGCAATGGCACCAACACCAGCAGCAACGTAACCCCTAAGGTAGCCATTACGCTGAAGACGATACTGGCGGCAAGGGTACGCGAGAGTTTCCTATCCTCGAGACGATCGACAATCGGATCAACAAGATAGGCCAACAATGCGCCAATCAGAAACGGTGTCAAAACCGGTGCAAGCAGATACAGGAGCCAACCGATGGCAACGAATCCGGCCAACACTAAGCACTTTTGCGCGTCAGTCAACGTAGTAATCTCATAGCCGAACGAGCTGATAGTAGTCCACAAAGTGGCCTGGTATCGGTTCCAGCAATGTGCCCAGTGCGATCGATTCAACAATCGCAGCGCGTCCGCCGCGGGCAAATAGCTGGAAGCTTACCTGTCCATCCTCTACCACATGCACCACAAGGCGCTTTATGACATCCAGAGAATCGAGGTAAGTTTTTACTTGCGTATATTGCGCGAGGGTAGATATCCCCTGTACAACCAGTCGCATTCCGGTTTCCTGCTGCTCAAGTCCACGCTGGGCAAATCTAGCCGCCAGCCGATCGGCCGCGGCGTCTATTCCCGCATCCACCACGTCATCGGCGAGCTCCCCTTCGTCGAACCAAGTGAACACGTTGTCTTCCAGCACCATGCGCCAGCGCGTCTCCCAGAAACCCAACACCTCCTCACGGAACTCCCCTACTAGTATTGATTGTGCCCGATAACGTGCAGCTGCTGCCGCCAATATTTCCGCATCCATGGCCTCGAAGCGGCGCGGTTCGCTCGCACCCAAGTCGGCTCCATCGAGCATTGGGAAAACAATGGGGACCCCCCGCCGCTCAGCAGCAGCCATCACAAGCGTCACCAACTCGTCAGGATCAGTATCCGAGTATACAAATTCCGTACCCTGCTGGGTCTTTTGCAACAACCAGACAAGCATGAGTGGTCGTTCTCTTCCCCAGCGCGACAGCACGCTATCACGCAACGCCTCTTCAATCGCAGAACGATCGAAGGTCATGCGCACATGGAGCGGCGCTGGATTTTGCCCGATTGCAGACGCCTCGCGATATTGATATTGCTGGATCAGCTCCGGCGCCTTGCTAACCAAATCCTGTTGCAATGAGCTTCGTCCTGCGTCGCGCTCGCCGCTCAGTTTGACTAGAACCAAACGCAGCGCCACATGCGCAGCAGCATTACGGTCGGACTCAGAGCGGCTCGCCACCGGTACCTCCGCGCTGTATAAGCCGGCTATAGTCGTAGCACCAGCCATACCATGGCCACCGAGCACTACCACCAGAACAAAACTGAAGGTCCGCATAGAGCATTGAACGCTATGCGATGGACATCGAGCAAGTCAAGCACCACCAAGGCCAGGTTTGTTTGCACCGCTACCGGGCTCTGGATACCATTCGTTATGTGAGCAAATCCCGCCGCCCACTTCGCTACCGGGACGCCGGCGTCGACATAGACCGCGGTAACCGGTTCGTCGAAAACATAAAGGATGCCGTCGCCACAACACACCGGCCTGGCGTCGTTGGTGATCTGGGCGGATTCGGCGGCTTGTTCAATCTCGCGGAAGTCAATCTGAAAAAACCGATGTTGGTTGCCGGCGCCGACGGTGTTGGCACCAAACTTCGCCTTGCCAACAAGCTTTCGAAACACGACACCATCGGTATCGATCTTGTTGCAATGTGTGCCAACGATGTAGTCGTACAAGGCGCTGCACCGCTTTTCTTTCTGGATTACTACGCCACGGGGAGGCTCGACGCGGAAGTCGCTGCTCAAGTCGTGGAAGGCATCGCAACCGGTTGCCGCGAAGCCGGGGCTGCACTTCTCGGCGGCGAAACAGCGGAGATGCCGGGCATGTATGCACCGGGCGACTATGATTTGGCAGGATTCTGTGTCGGTGCCGTAGAAGCTGACGCCCTTATCGACGGAACGGCGATTCGCGCCGGCGATGTCCTTTTGGGACTTGCCTCCAGTGGAGTTCATTCAAACGGGTTCTCACTGGTGCACAAGCTGTTGGAAACGTCGCAAATCGATCTGGCAAGCCCGCTAGCCGGGCGACAAATAGGTGAGCTTTTGCTTACACCAACCCGGATCTACGTTCGTGCGGTACTCAAGTTGATTGAATCTGTGCCGGTGAACGCCATCGCGCACATTACTGGAGGGGGTTTGCTCGAAAACATCCCGCGTGTTCTACCAGACGGTGTGGATGCGGTTTTAGATCTAGCAACCTGGCCATTACCCTTGTTATTTGACTGGCTGAAGGAACAAGGCAACATAGAAATGAATGAAATGTTGCGGACTTTCAATTGCGGCATCGGAATGGTGTTAGTGATTCCTGAGGACGCGATTGGCGTCGCCCAACAGTTACTATCCGAGCTCGGCGAGCAAAGTTATGTGGTTGGCAGGATCGAGGCTACCACCGGTGCGCCAGGAAATATGCGCATCGAGGGTGAACTATAAGGAGCGAGCACTCCTTCAGCGCTTGAGTTTGTTTTGAATGGCGGCTAAAAAACCTCGCACGATTTGCACTTCCTCGTGATCGAGCCTGGCGCGGTTAGCCAACCGGCGGATACGTCGCGGTAAACGGCGAGGTTTGCGTGGATCGAAAAACTCAACCTGCGTCATTGTTTCAATCAGGTGGTGAACCAAATCTGCAGTTTCATTGGCGGTCGCCGGGGGGACATCACCAGCATCGTCCCCATCACTCACGGTCTCAGCGTTCAACTCCAGCCCTGCGCTACGGATCTCATAGGCTATCAGCTGAACTGCGGCCGCCACGTTTAGTGATCTGAAGTCACTACTAGTCGGGATTTCGATCATCGACTGACACAAGTCCACCTCGGCATTGGAAAGGCCGGAGTGTTCGCGCCCAAAGAGCACGGCAACCTCACCTTGAAGCGTCGCTGCGCAAATCTCTTGCGCCGCAGGAGCCGGTGTTAACACCGGCCAGGCGATGCTGCGCTGCCGCGCGCTCGTTCCAATTACCAGGACACAATCCGCCAACGCTTCCTCCAATGTCTCGCAGATCTTTGCGCCTGCAAGCAAGTCATCCGCGCCCGACGCCATGGCTGTCGCTTCTGCATTCGGGAAACGTTTTGGTGCTACCAGATAGAGTCGCCTAAGCCCCATCGCTTTCATCGCACGCGCGCTCGCACCTATATTGCCCGGATGGGTTGTACCTACCAATACCAGGCGGATCTTTTGCGTCACTTCGCTCCACATAGTCCGTATTCTCCCACGCTGATATAGTGTCGCGCACTCTTTACGCAATAGATCGGATCTCCCTTGAGCCAGGCCATGCTGACCATCGCAGTACGTGCGGCACGCAGTGCTGGCGATTTTATGGTTCGTTACTTGGATCGGCTCGATGGCGTGGAGATCAATCTCAAAGGACAAAACGACTACGTCACCGAGATAGACCGCCGCGCTGAAGAGATCGTCATTCGCACACTTCGGGATGCATATCCAGATCACGCCTTCGTCGGTGAGGAAAGCGGACAGCACGGCGAGGCCGAACATGTTTGGATCATCGATCCACTCGACGGTACAACTAACTATCTTCACGGGGTTCCTCAGTTTTCCATCTCGATAGCGCTCCAGCATCGGGGGGTTCTGGATCAAGCGGTGATTTACGATCCACTGCGCGCCGAATTATTCACCGCCTCGCGTGGCGCGGGGGCGCAGCTCAATAATCGTCGGATCCGCGTCAGCCGGCAAAAAGAGCTCAAAACTTCATTGTTGGGAACTGGTTTCCCCTTTCGAGACTACACACACGTTGATAAGTATCTTCACACGCTGCGCCATTTCATGACGCGCTGCCAGGGGATCCGCCGCGCTGGCGCGGCGTCTCTGGACCTTGCCTACGTCGCCTGCGGGCGCCTGGACGGTTTTTGGGAATTCGGCTTGAAAAAGTGGGACGTCGCCGCGGGCGTACTTCTGATCACAGAAGCCGGCGGACTGGTTGGAGATCTGAAAGGCGAGAGTACTTACCTAGAGAGCGGCGATATCTGTGCCGGTACGCCTTCCGTCTACCATCGACTCATCGAAGATTTAAGCGAATTCGTCCGTTAATCAACGTCAGTGCCGTTGTCAACCAATCCTAGTCGTTTTCCCGCATCGGTACCGCCGGTGACATCGTTTATCCAAACTTGATTCTCTAGATACCACACAACCGTCGTGCGAAGCCCAGATTCAAATGTTTCCCGTTCTTTCCAGCCAAGGCTGGTTTTTATCTTCCGGGTGTCCATCGCATAACGGAAATCGTGCCCAGCACGATCCTTCACAAAAGTGAGGAGTTCCCGTGCAGTCCCTGACGGACGGTTAAGTTTCCTGTCCACCAAGTCACAAATCGTCTCTACCAACCGCAAATTGGGCCATTCGTTATCGCCTCCAATATTATATGATTCTCCAAACTTGCCCACAGTAATTCCAAGCCAGAGGGCCTCGACATGATCCTGCACATACAACCAGTCCCGCACGTTAGTTCCATCACCATAAACAGGGATCGACTGCCCGGTGGCAGCCCTGTGAATGGTTTGTGGAATCAATTTTTCTGGAAATTGAAATGGGCCGTAGTTGTTTGAGCAGTTGGTAATGATAGCTGGAAAATCATATGTGTGATTATAGGCACGTACGAAATGATCTGCTCCAGCTTTGCTGGCGGAATATGGTGAATTGGGGTCGTATGGACTGGATTCTGAGAAGACTCCTGTTTCGCCCAAACTTCCGAAGACCTCATCGGTAGAAACATGCAAAAAACGGCATCTGGAGCACTCGTTCGCCCATAATTCACGGCATGCCTCCAGGAGGTTAAAGGTGCCCATTACATTCGTTTCCACGAATGCGCCCGGGGCTGAAATCGAACGATCCACATGCGATTCTGCAGCTAAATGCATCACATGGCTGATCGACTCCTCTTGGATGAGCCGAGTTACCGCGCTCTGATCTCGTAC